>JAIMBC010000085.1 GCA_023511675.1 Pirellulales bacterium | reverse complement strand
ACAGCGGCAGCGGTACCAGCGGCAGCAGCGGCGACGGCCGCGCGCCTCAGCCTGATCCGACCAGGCGAACACCAAGAGACCGCCAAACAAGAGCAGTGAAAACAGCTTGAACTTGGACATGGAAAGGCACTCCTTTCATCATTTGCCGGCTGCGGCGATGACGCCAACGGGGCGCATCGACTCCGCAAACCGATAACCAGAAGGAACCACGCGAGGCATGATGCCGCCGAGGGCAACACCCCGCAGGCAAGCATGACAGGAAGAACCTGCAAACGGGCGGCTGAGCTGAACACCCGCGCCATACGGCGCGGTCCGTCAGCCCAAGATCCGCCCTGCGGCCTTTAGAACCGCAGATTGCAATGGAGGATGGTCAAATCGCGTGCGGCCAGCTCGGTCAGAGGCGGGTACGGAATTCCCTGCGTTTGCACATCCGAGACCGCCGTGGGATGCAACGCCACACGTGCGTATGCCGTATGGGGCAGGCGCGTGGCCGACCGCTTGGGCGAGGTGAAAAGCGCATGCAGCAACGGCGTGCAGCAGCAGGTGGGAGGGGAAGTGGCCGCCACTTGCCACGTACCGCTGCCACCGCAGGAGGGGCAAGCCTCGTCGGCAAAGTGACGCTCGACGCATGCTTCCGCACAGCACGAGCAAGGCTTGTGCCTTCGCGCCTCAGCCCCGTCCGCCTCTAGATGCCGGCCACTTTCGAGCGAGCGCGCGCAGAACAACCTCATGTGGCCACTCGAACACCGGCACGCCATGGTGGGCTGGCCGCTGAACACGACCATGGGCAACAGTGCCCACGCCAATGCCCGGTGGAGCAAGCTCGTCGGTCCCAAGCTTTTCCGCCTGTTTACCATAGGACACGCTCGCTAGCACCTTTCTTCCCATCGTATGCGAGAGGACCAAACTGGTCAACGCTGGGAAGAATAGCAGCTTTTGTATCGGCGCCATGGCGACGGATGCCATAGCGATTCGCCAGAGTCGCCCTGCAAAATGATCGCGTCTCGGGCGGCCTACTCTGTCCACCGCCTGCATCCGCCGATGTTGCTACGTCTTGGGGTTCCGGCCGGTTCGATGCCCTCGACGGGTGCACCATCTGCCTAGCCCGTGGGCAGACCTCATTTAGGGTAAGGTCGTGCATGGGAGCACGCGACGTCGCAAGTGGCATTGTGCCAATAGCTTGCGCACGATCTCTCTCCATGGCCACGGCCGGCTGGCTGCTTTGGCACCACAAGTGCCTTGCTAGGCGGCGCCGCGGTGCCTGCTTGACGCGCAGGCCCGCTTGAGCCGTCTGGAAGTTACCTGCATGTGGTTACTGCTAGCCCTTGCCATCTCGATGGTGCCTGTGTCGGGGCCAATTCCCCTTGGGGATGCCACCGCTACGCTAGGGCCGACCAAGACCGGCTGTGCCTGCGCCGATGCCACGACCTCCGCCACAGTGACATGGCAACATGGGACGTGGCTGTGCCAAAGCAACAGTTTCTGCGTGCAAGCCCATGACCGCCGCTGCGCCATGCAGGTTGCAGAGCAGTGCGAACAATGGAAGCACAGACTCAGCCGCCAATGGCTCGGGCAAGCAGCATGCCGGCACTGGGAGACGCGGTGCGTGGTCGTGGTGCATCGCTCAGCCTCTGCATACCGGCGGGCGGTGGGGGCGCCCGTAGCCACGGCCGGCGCCAGCACGCTGCATGTAGGTGCACACGGCGTGTTGGAACGCCGGATCGATTTGCGGGGAGATCAGCTTGAGGCGGCGCTGGCCGCCCTGCCGCATGAGATGACGCACGTGGTGCTGGCGGATCTGTTCAGCGATCTCCCCCCCCCTGCCTGGGCGGACGAAGGCATGGCCACCCTGGCCGATCTGCCATCCAAGCAGGCGAGGCATGCCGCCGACCTGCGTACGGCCCTGGTCAGCGGCCGTTGCTATCGAGTTGTCGAACTGCTGGCCATGGTAGATTACCCGCCGCCGTCGCGCATGCATGTTTTCTACGCGCAGAGCGCGTCGCTGGTGCAATTCCTGGCTGAGCTGGGGGGGCGTGAGAGCGTGCCTCGTTTTGTGCTGGCAGCACGCGAGGTCGGCTACGACGCCGCCGTGCGCTCGTTATACCGCCTGGACGGTGTTGGGGAGCTGGAAGAGCGCTGGCGGCGGCACGCCGCAGGGCAGCGTTGAACGCCACTTTCAGCTCCGGCAAGGCGGCTCATTCCTCCTCCTCATCCTCCGCCGCTTCGCCGGCTGGCGGCGAACCATCGGGAGGGGATGTGGAGGTAGGCTGGCTAGAGGGCGTAGAGGGTGCGGCATCCTGGTCTGGCTGCTTCGCCGCGGCAGCATCAGGCTGGACGGGCCTGGCCGGATCATCGGGACTGCCCGAATTGGTTAGACTATCGATGTAGCCGGTCAGCTCCTGGTTGAAATTGTCCAGCGTCTCCGACACGTCTGCCCACTTCTCACCTTCCTGGCGGTCTTCGGTGGTGCCACGGTTGGCCAGCTCGTCGATCAGCTCCGAGATGGCGACGATGTGTTCGGTATTGGCGTGTAATAGCCGGCCCAGGCTCAGATGGTCTTTGTACCGAAGCAAGGTTTGTGCCGCCTGGCGAACCTTGGGCACCATCTCTTCCAGCTCCGTAAGCTCGGCATGCGCCCACGCCTCGAACACCAGTTCACGTGCGGCGCGATGTTGACGGCTCTTAACGCGCCACGTCTCCTCAAGCGCCTCGAGCTGCTGCTTCAGCTCGGGCTGGTCAGGCTGTTCGATCAGTGCCAGCTTGAACTTGTCGATGGCGTCGTCGATCTCGTAGGCGTCCAGCGCCTGCTTGCCCAGCTCGATGAGCACGTCGGCTCGAGCCTGTGCTTCCGCCTTCTCGATGGTACGCTGGAGGCTCTCGTGAAGGTTGGCCAGATCGGACACACGGCCTTGGAGTTTCTTCGCATCATCCGATACCTGGCGCAGCCGCGGCTGGTCTTGCAGCCCCAGCGACGTTGCCAGCTTTTCCAGCTCTATCAAACGCGAGGAGACAGCCCGGCCGCTGCTGCGGAATTCCCGCAGCAGGGCTGCGCAGGCGTCGCGCGCCTCTTCGTAACGTTTGGCTTCGTTGAGGGAGTTGAGGTGACGCATGGCGGCGTTCAGTTTCTCATGCAACAGCCGTAAATCCCGTGTCTGGTAGTCCAAGAGTCGCTGGAATTCGGCCTTTTCGCGGCCCTGCGCATCGACAGGGATCCGCCGTTCCACTTCTGTCCACTCGTCGAGAATGGGCACGGGGAACTCGAACGCCACTTGACCAGCTTGCAAGATCTGCACGTACGCCAGGCCCGCCAAGGGCGGCGTGGTTACATATCCCTCTGGATCCAGCTCCAGCAGACTGCCGTCGGTCAACTGGTCAAAGCCCCGGTCGCCCACGCGCACCTGCAATGTGGCGCCATAGGCGGGCTCTCCCGTCGCCTGATCGAGCAGCCGGAGGCGCAGCCGTCCCGTGCGTACCGGTAGATTCAACGCGATGAAGCGTACGTTGCGGCTACTGCTGCGCCACGGGTCCCGCATGTTGGACACGACTCGGGCCGTCCAGAAGCGTTTTCCCTGATGATCGGGAGAGGTAGGGGGCTGCAAGCGCAGGACGGTATGGGGTAGGGGGGACTGCTTTCGGCTGCCATCGGGATGCTCCTCCACGCGCATCACCTGAAACACGGTGCCGCGCGGCAGCCAGCGTTCGATGGTCTCTAGGCTCAGGCCCGCGGGAAAGCGCAGGTAGACCTCGTCCCGCGTCCGCCCGCTGGGCCGCACTTCTGCTTCCAGCGCCAGTTGGCGGTGGACGGCATCGCACACGGCCTTGGGTACCCACTGGCGGTCGGGCGTCTCGCTGCGGCGGTACGGTCCTAGCAGGCCGCGCGGCCCGTCATAACGGCGGCTACCAATGCGATAGGTACCGTCCACATACTCGACCGTAACCAGATAGACCTGCCCTGTCTGTTGCAGTGCCGCCGCCTCAGCGTGCGAAAGGCTGAGTTCTTCGAGCGGCTGGACTGCGAGGCGATCTACCAGCACATGCTCTGTGACCACCTCGGTGCGAAACACGCCGTCCATCAGTGCCAGCAAATGGTCTCGCGCCTGGTTGAAGACGGCCTCTTTGTACAGTCGGGTAAAGCGGGGATCGTCTGCAAAATGCAGCACGACCTGCACTTCATACGGGGCAGCAGCGCCGGCGCTGTTTGGGTTTGCTGGCCAGGCCGGGCGCGCGGCAAGCGCCGTCGCAATAAACAGCGTCCAGGTTCGCATCCGCCACGGCAATGGCATGGCCGGATCCCTACAGCTTGAGCTGCCAGTCTTCGATGCGGCCGAACAGTGAAATCGGATCCAGTTCTGCATGCAACACCTTGGGACCAACAGCCACATATACATGTAACTGCCAGAGGGGGATGACAATGGCAAACTGCTGCACATGATCATGCAGGCCATGCGTGGTCGCACGGACATGGAGGAACCGCTTGTGCTTCTTGAGATCCTGCAGCAGGCGGCTCGCCTCTGCGTCGGGACGATAGCCCAGCAGGTTATCTCCACCCGGCGGGATTTCAGCGGGATCCAGCAGCGGTCCCAACCAGAAGGTTACATCCTCAAAGTCGTGCCGCCACCAGGCCAGATCGAAACGGTGGCTGAAGACCACGCGGTCGTAGTACTCGAAAGAGGGTACCGGCACGAGTTCGATGTCGAGCCCAGCATTCTCGGCTGCCTGCTGCTGAATGGCCTTGCAGGCGTTTTCCACGGCGGGGTCGTCCGTGGGATAGACAAGTTCCAGGGTGGTAAGCAGGTTGCCCAACTCGCTGCGTGCTCGGTCGGCGAAGGTGCGAGCGTCACGTGCGCTGAAGAGGGCGCTGCCGGGCTTGGCCGCCCAGCAATCGGCGGGGAACGGGCCATACAGCGGCGTGTGATCCTTGTCATGTCCGGGGGGACGGAAATGTTGGGCCAAGATCGCCTCGCGGTCGACGGCGTGCGCCAGCGCCAGCCGCAAGTTTGAGTTCTGCATGGCCAGTTTGCGGTAGTTGGGTGCCAGAAACCAAACGCTGGGCCCGCGCAGGGCCACAATCTTGTGGTTGCGTTCCAGCTCCGCCACGTGTTCGGGGCTGATGCCGTAGATCAGGTCCAGCTCGCCCTGCTCGAAGTCTCGCACAGCAGCAACCGCATCGGCATACCGGCGCATGACGATCTCTCGCACCAGCGGCTTGCCGGGCTGGCGGTAGTTGGGATTGGCCACGAAGCGGATCTCATCCTCTGCGCGTGCTTCCACGTCCAGTACGTACGGCCCGGTGCCCACGGGCCGTTCGGCCAGCTCTCGAAGCTGATGTTTGAGTGCTTCCGACGACGCGTCCTCATCGAAGGCATGCCGGGGCAGGATGGCAAAATCCATCAGGGCCAGCGGCTGCCAGTAGTCGGCCTTCAGCAGAATGCTCACCTCGCCGCGGCCCGTCTGGACATCTTTCACCAGACTTGCCCAGGTGGGCGCGTAGCAGGGCAGCTCCGGGTTCTTCATCAGGGTGACCGTCCAGGCCACATCCTGGGGCAGGAGCCGGTAGTCGGCGGCTCCACCTGTCGCATCCGACCAGCGGCAACGCGGCAGCCGGAATGTGCGCCCCCGCTTCAGCGGCATGGGACGGCCCACGGCAAGCTGCGGTTCGTAATGCCAGCCGGCCAGCTCGTCGTAGGTGAGGCGCACCAGCCGCTCGAACAGCAGCGCCGACGCATGCCGCTCCACCGGCCGAGAGGCGGCAAAGGGCAAGAAGGTTCTGGGAAGCTCCGGATAGGCCACGCGCAGGATGGGGTAGGCTTCTTCCACCTCACGTGCGAGGATGCGCAGGTCGGGATGTGCGGGCCAGGCGGCCTGAGCCTGACGGAGCAGCTCGCGGGCACGATTTGGCTCGCTGTGTTTGAGCCGCTTTGCCTCCTTGAGCATGTCGCTGGCAAGGCTTTCCAACTGCTCCCGCAAGCGATAGGCCTCACTGCCGGGCTCAACCACGTTTCTGCGGTCCAGTTCCTGCAAAAGCTCGTGGGCTTTTCCAAAGTCTTGAGACGCGATGGCTTCCCTGGCCTGGGGGAGGAAACACCGCTCGATGCGCAGCCGCATGTGACCTGCCAGCTCTGTGTGGTTCCTCAAGACAGGGTCTGCCTCAACAATGCTGCGCAGCCGATCCCACTCCGAGACGGCTGTGGGACTTGCCTGCTTGATCATGGCATCGAGCCGCCCGAGGCGGATGTTCATCAAGCCCCAGATCAGCGGATCCCGGCAGCGGCTGTGCCAGGCATCTCCCAGGCGGCGGCCGCGCTGCACGGCAGAGAGATGCTCAGCCAATGCGGCTGCCAGCAGCTTTTCGGCTAGCTCCACACGATCCTTCACCTCTGCGGAGTAGGGCACGGGCCGGCACGGCTGTGCCAGCAACTCTTTCTTGACGCTGAGCATGCTGGCCGCTTGGCTTAACATCCGCTGCTCATAGTACATCACTCCATCCACGTCATCGACCTTGACGTGAATCAGGCCCTTGGCGTCGGGGCTCTTGCTGTAGGCGGGAAAGGAAACCTTCTTGTTTTCCTTAGGACGCCGCCAGGGATATTTCAGCAGGCCCACCTTTTGCTTGCTACCGCTGCGATACACAAGCAGGTCGTACACATCGGCAGCTTGTTCAAGGATGGCCGCGGTGGCATCGGCCTTGGTGTCCGCAGCGGTCGTTTTGGCAGAGGACTTGCCGTCGTCCTCTTCCTCCGCAGAGCTGTCCAGCGGGGTGGCGGATGAATGGCCAGTGGAGGGGGGTGGAGGCCCATCCTCTTCCTCCTCCTCTTCTTGCTCGTCGAGGGAAGTAGCGGCCTTGCCTGGCCGCCTGTTCTTGGAGGTGCCTTGCTCTGGGGGGGGCGGCTCTTCCTCCTCTTCCTCCTGTGTGTCGGTCTGGGCAGCAAGGGCCAGCGGGGCAAGCAGCGTCTCGCGAGCAGCCGTGCTCAGCAGCACCACCGTTCCCCAGCACGCGGCAAGACCACACAGCATGGCTGGCAGATTCGCTCGCAAGTTGTCTTGGTGCCCTGGACTCATGGCAGTACCAGCTCCAGCATCTGATCGTACTCTTCGGCCTCGGCAAAACCGGCCGCACGGCACGTGTCCCTCATGTTGGCAAACACCTGTCGCGCCACCTCAAACCGCTCCGGCCCTGCAAACTTGAGCACAGCCAGTGCGTTGCGATAGTGGTCCAGCGCCAGCTCCGTCTTGCCGACGTCAGCAAAATGGACCGCCAGGTTGTTGAGAATCTTCGCTCGCTCCAGATCTTCCACCGCATACTTGGCCAAACCTTCAAGCAGCGCCACCATGCGTTCGTCCAGCGTATCCATCGGTTCGCTGCCCAGGTAGGCTCGGGGTTCAAGCCGCACGGGGGGCAGCTCGTCATTCTTCAAGCCGCAGGCGCCCTTGCACTCCACGATCTGGCGTGCCAATCCAAACACGTTGCCCACGTTAAACGCCTCGGCCAGCAGCACTTCGCGCTCCGCCTGCTGTTTCTCGCCTCGCTTGAGCAGGCAGTGTGCCAGGTTCAGATGCGCCGGCGAGAAGGCCGCGTTGATCCGCAGGGCACGCCGGAATTTACGCTCGGCAGCAGGCAGGTCGTTTTGCTGTACGTGCAACACTCCCAGCAAGTGCAGCAGGAACGGCGCGCCGTGCACGTCAAAGGCCCACGCGCTGCGCTGCACCAGTTCCGCGGATCGGGGGTTGGATGGAAAGCCAAACCAGGCCCGCATGGCTCGATACTCATCGCCCAGGTGGCCTTCAACGTTCACCTCAATGGGCGAGTCGTTGGCGCGAAACCGCACGGCATGTTGTCCACGGGGCAGAAACACAAATGGCGCGCGGCTCTCGGTCAAAGCCGCCACGTTCTCGACGGCAAGCCGCTGACCGTCAATCTCCACAATTGCCGCCCCCGGCGGCACGCGCACGGCATGCCGTGCCTGGATCTGCTGGCACTGGAGATCGTCGTATTCGCGGGACACGCCGGCCAGTCCGTGCGGTGCCCCGTTGTTGCGCGGCGGCCGGCCGCGACGCGGCGGTAGCTTGCTGCCGTCTTCCCCACCAGCCCCCTTGGGACGCATACGGCCGGCCGCCGGCCCACTTCCTGCCGCCTCGGGCGAATCGCCCTGCTTCTGGGAGGATGCCTTCGACTCACGAAGCGGGCGATCTTCTTCGTCAGACTCCGCTTGGCTCGGGTCATCAAAGGCCTGTGTCCTGGCGGGGTGACGCGGCAGATTATCTGATCGCTTGCCAACCCCACTCTTAGCCCTGTTTTCGGAAGACGCTTGGGCTTGTGTGGCGTGTGTGTTCGCGTCCCTCGAGGCAACACCGCGCGGCGAATCCACGGCGGTCCCCTGACTCGGCTGCGACGATGTCGTCTCCTGTCGCCCGAAGAGCCGGCCGCTCCCGACAATGGCTGCCAGGCTAAGAAGCAACCCCGCAGCCAAGCCCGCCCCGGAGTACAACAGCACTTCACGACGACGGGCCGCAGCGGGCCGTCTCCGCAGTCCCAGGGCCTCATCCGCGCTTGACGTATTGAGCAAACCCGTATCGGCAGGACCCACCGCTGGCAGTGGTGCGGGCGGCGGGCTGCTCACTGCGAATGATTCAGCCGCTGCTGGCAGCGAGCCGCCCCCCAGCGGGACTCCGCCTGCCGACTCGCCACCTGAACCGACCGACGATGATGGCCAACCGGCAGGAGGTGAGGTAAAGGCGGCCGACTGCGGTTGAACAGAGGCAGGCGGCATTGGGCCCGCGCGCGGCAGGCTAGCGAGAGGCTGCGGGCATGTCGCTGGAGATGCCGGCGGATGGCTGCCCGCCCCAAACCATTCGCCGCCCTCTGCCTGCCCAGGCGGCGCTGGGGGTGCCTGCGCGCCAGGGACCGGCGGCGGCAGGGCACTTGGCCGTACCTCTCCCACCCGAAAAATCCTCCCACAGTGTTGGCAGCGCACGCGGCGGCCGTGCAGATCTTCGCGGGCCTTCCATCGGGCACCACATTGGCAGACGATTTCGATCACGGCTGCGGCCTTGGCCCTGCGCGGCGGGGTTAGTAGTGGTTAAGGAACAGGATGTACAGGTCGAGCGGCAGACCGTCATGTGCCGCGATGGCCAGCTCCGGGACGGTGTTCACAGGGTTGACGGCAAGATCCGTCGGCGTGGTGCAGCGTGCGGGGTAGTCAACAACGAGCGGCTGCCCGCCTGCAGCGGGAAAAGCAACGAGCGGGTAATAGGCCTGCCTGCGGTGCGTATTGCTGAAGCACCAGATGCGTGCTCCGCTGGGTTCCCAGGAAGGCCCTTCCGAATCGAAGTCCGGATTGGCGATCACGCCGCTGGCGAGCGTAACCCCTTGCGGGGCAGGCTCCAGGCTGCAAACATGAATCTGCCATGGCTGCCCCTCGCCCCTGCTGCGGAAGTAGAAGGCCACGCGCTTCTCATCCGGCGACCACGTGGGGCTGCGCACGGCTGCCGCAGGCGGGGTGGGCAGCGGCATCGCCTCATTCTTGGCGAGGTAGAGCAGCGCCACCTGCGGGTGGCCACCTGCGGATGCTACCTGGACGAAGACGAGCCTCTGGCCGTCGCTGGCCCAGCGCGGCGCGGAGCCAGGCACGAGCGAACGCGGCGTGTCAGCCGGTCCGTCATCGTTCCACGCCTCGTGCCAGATTTGCCCGTCCGCTTCGTACACCAGGCGCCAGATGCCGTCCGTCCTGCGGTAGAGGCTGGGAAACAGCGCGCCGCCAGCCGCCGTACTGCACGGCTTGCCCTCGTGGCCAGCGGCGGCGAAATATACCCGGCGGCCGCCTCCCTGTGCCGCCATGCGGCTGAAAACAAAACTGCCCGGCGCATGGATGCCCCATCGGAACATCACGTCTCGGCTGCCCTCGGGCCCTGCCAAAGCGTCAGGCGCCTGCTGGGCAAGCGACTGGAACACCAGCAACCGGCTGGAACGCGTCTTGAGATCGCTCTGCTGAAAGGCCAAGCGCTGGCCGTCCTGAGACCATACCGGCAGGTAATTATTATTGCCGTCGGAGAACAGCTTGAGCATCACCACGGCAGTGATCTGCTCCTTGCCAGCAAGGGCCCGCAACTCCCGGATGGTGGGAAAGCGACTGGGCTCCAAGAGCGTGCGTCCCAGGTCAATCCTGCCGAACTCGCCGGGCAGCAGCTCTTGCCCCCCTGTCGCTCGTACCATGCATGCCACGGCCAACAACGCCAGCATCAGGGACGGCGGGACGCAGCCCTGTCCCTGGCAGAGAGCAGTCTCTGGCCGGCTGCGTGTCCAGTCAGTAGGGGAATTCAGACCGGTCATCGTTCGGCGACTCGTGGATGGTAACCTGAAGCCTGCCGCGTTGGTTGGCCGGGCGCAGTTCAAACCAGTAGTTGGCGGCCGCGCTGCCGGTGGCCCGTACGCGCAGCAGCGTACCCTGAGGCGTCTGGAAAAGGCGATCGATTTGAAAGCCGTTCCCCCGCGCCGGCCGAAAGTTCACTTCGCCCGCATCGTATCGCTCGAGGATCCACCAGTCGGCCGCATCGTTGCTGGCCGGATCGAGCGTTCCCTCTACGCGGATCACGGACACGTCTCGTGCGCGGCAAGCGACACGCTGCCCAAGATACCATTGTGAGTTGGCGTCTTGCACGTCCACCGGCGGAATCAGCCGGATGGAGAGCTGAACGCTGACCGCGCGGCGGACCGACTCGATGCCTGCCTGACCCAACCTGGCGCGCACCTCGCGCCATTGCACAGCATTGGTGCCGATTGCGCCGCTTGTGATTCTGGCCACTGCATCGACCAGCGGCGCGGTCTCCTCAATCAGATTCTCGCTGTCCTGGTAGGGGATGCCGTGCCGCGTAAGATAATCGGCCATGAGCTGCATTTGAACGAGTTTGCGCAAGGTCGTGGTCAGCGCGGTCCGTTCAGCCTCTTTCCAGCCAGCGCGGGTTTCTGCACGGACCCACGCAGGATGGGCATCGGCCAGGGCAGCGCACTGCTTGCGCAGCTCTTCCAGCACAGCCGGCGCCGCCTTGACCCTGGCGTATGCCGCAATCAAGGCGTTGTGCTGCTGCATCGGATCGTTCTCTTTGGGGAGTGTGACACCCCGCTCTCTCAGAAATGCCGCCAGTTGCGGAGCCGATATCCCCTTCGCTCCCTCGTGAAATGGTTGCTCCACCTGAGCGATGATCTCGTCTACGCGCTGCTCCGCAAGCTGGCGCAACTGGGTTCGTGACATCGACGGTACCAGCGAGACGATCTCGGCACGCCCCTTGTTAGCGGTGACGGATACATTGCGCACCTCGCACTGCGATTCGGGCAAGGGCGAACGCACGTCCAGCCGGCCAGGCTCGGGCAGCGTGATGTCGAGTACAACCTTCGTACTGCCGATCAGCAAGAAGTCCGCCGTCGCCTCATATGCCAGGCCATCTCCGTCGAATACAACGCGAACCTGTTTGCCGCGGGCGCTCAGGTCAATGGCCACCGTTTCCGGCGGGACAGGCCAGCGCGACTGGGCAGGTGCGACACTTGTCGGCCACAACAGGATTGCGGCCAGCGCCAATCCCCAATTTGCCAACCGCCTGCGGATGCCAAGATTCATGGGACGTGTCCCTCTCCTTCTGCCGCCGCATCCTCCGCTGCGGGAGCCGCATCCCGGGAGGCCAGACCTTCCTTGCCAGGCAACTTCATCACCACCAAGGTACCATCGGCCAGCGGCTGAGCGACGTGGTCGGCTCCAATGGGTACGGCCGCCGTGGCGGCAAAGGAACGCGTGGGTAGGCGTTGAGACCCGACCAAACTGCCGTCCTCCGGGCTTATGCTCAGCAGCTTGTGATCATCGCTGACCACCAACACGCCATCCATCACGGGCGGCAGCCCCCAAATCCTCCCGCTCACCCATTCCGACTTGGTCTCCCAGACCACACCGCCTTCTTCTGCATGCGCAGAAACCGCTGCGAGCCGCTTCTGGTCCAGCACCACCAGCACGTGCTCACCTCGCAGCACCGGCCCTGCCGTGACACGCCCTGAGAGTTGGATCTGCCTACGAGCGCGCAATCCCCCATCCATGATGTGCAGCCGTTGCTGCACGTCGGCTACATAGATCTGGCCGTCCTGCACTACGGGCAGGCCGCGCATTGCCGCCGGCAAAATCAAGCTGGCATCTGTCGCCCATTCTTGCACGCCATCGACTTGCTCCAGCCGCAATACCCGCAGCCGCACGCCGGCATCCGCCAGCAACACGGACGCGTCTGCCAGCCCCACTACGTGCGACGGTGCCTGCTTGATCTGCGACGGCAGCTCCCACTGAAACGGCTGTTCGTTGGTCACCCCGAGCGGTTGGCCATCCAGCCGGCGGCGATAGAGGTATCCGTCCTCACAAGCGGCCGCAAGATGCTCACCCATCACCCCAGGTTGTCCATGCAAGGGCGCTGGAAAGCGGATCTCGCACCAGGCGGATTCTTCACCGGCCATGGGACGCACGCGTACGACGTTGCCCTGCTCGTTGGTGTGGTAGAGGTACAACGCGTCGCTCCCTGCAAGCAAGCGGATCCCGCCGCTTTGCGAACCACTAGAGACGTCGTGGGCGGATGGTTCCAGCAGCAACAACTCCGAGACCATACGCGGAGCTTGGGGCGGGGACAATGATGGAGAAGTCAGACGGCAAACGCGGCCGCACCGGTCGACCACCACAGCTCCCAGGTTGCCTAGTTCCAGCGGCTCAGTCGCCGGCCACAGGCCCAGTGAACGCTGCCAAAGGCGCTTGCCGGTCTCCGCATCAACGGCGGTCAGCAAACATTGCCGGCCTTGTGGATCGGCGTGGGTCACGTAGAGCGTCTCGCCCCACTCGTCCATTTGCGCCTCATGCAGGGCGATCCCTTCCACGGCGGGCGGCTCGTGGCGCGGCCAGACCTCTTGCAGCTTCCCCTCCAAAATATTCACGGCCAGCTTGCGCAGCCTGCCGCCTACCATCGCCCACACGGCATGCTCATCTTGATAGACGGCCAGCGACCCCGCACTCCCGTTGCCCTGCCATGGTGGAACCTCCGACGCCGGTTCCAGCATGCGGAATACCGCTTCATACGGATTATCAAGATTGAAACCGAACAGGCCCACGTCTCCCGCGTCCGAAACCAGGAACAAGCGATCGGGCCACACGTGAGGCGCAAACCAAGACCAGCCCATGATCTGCTCTCGTTTTCTGGGTGCTTCCCGCAGCGACACATGCCCTTGTTTGTCCAGCCGGTAGCACACGAGCGCCATTTCATCGAGAGAACGGTCCTCGGGCAGCACCAGGTATCGTTCGACCACTACAGGCGGGTTGCGGACTGCTCCATGCGCATGTCCTGTATAGAGCACAGACACGCAGGGGGCCCGCTTTTCGTCATCGATAGCACGTGGATCGATCACATAGAGACGCTTGCTGGCAGCCGGAAAGTAGACCAGAGGGTTCTCGCGGTCCTGGTTGAACGCTCCGGCCACGGTCATGGGATCGCCGACATGGAAGCGGCATAGTTCTCGGCCCAACGCGATTTCCAGGCAGCGGATGTCGCCCTCGGCGGTGGGCAGCAGGCCGCGCACGCGTCCTACCGTGTCGTTGGGGCCGTCATACAGATACACGATCGCAGGGGGGGCGGCCAGATCTCCGCCGGCGGGGAACTTCCACAGCAGCCGGCCAGTGGCCTCTTCCATCGCCACCAGCGAGTTGTCCTCCGTGGAAACGGCGACCAGCATGGCCGGTGCAACCAGGCTAGCCGCAAATCGCTGGGGCAGACGGTATGAATCGATACCCAGACGCCTTGCCCACAGGAACTCGCCATGGCGTGTGAAGGCATAGAGCACGCCGTGGGCCAGAGCCAGCACCACCCTGTCCTCTTCCGGCGGAGAGGCGTCGAGCATTACGTCCAGGGTGGGGGGGCGTTCGTTGTCTTGCCAGGCTACGGCCACGGAGGCCGCGACGTTCCTTGGCCCAGGACCGGCGGCTGCAACGGCACCCGCTTCGGACAAGGCCACACGCTTGACGCGCCTGGGCTCCCGCAATTCGAACCGCTGCCTGCGTTGAGCAAGTTCGCTCGATGCCGCCAGTTCCGGATGCTGCTGCATCAGTGCGTCCAGCCGAGCATAGACCTCGTCGAAGCGTGCGGCAGACAAATCGCCCTCTGCTCCCGGCTGCAACAGCTCCGCCGCCTCTTCACAAGCCTTGGCTAGTTGGACGATCTGCTTTGCAGCAGCGATGGCTCGCTTCAGCTCCTCGGTTCGCTGAGGCACCCAGTCCTCCGTCCGCGCGCGGCCGATCGTGGCCAACAGCTCGTGAGCCTCGCCGGCACGGCGGATCTCTTGCTCCGCCCCTGGCAGGTCTCCGGCATGCCAGCTTCGGCTCACGAAGCCTTCCACCAATGCACGCTTGTTCTCCTGCTGCCTGCCACGCACTCCCACTCTGGCCAGGGCCCGGCCATTGAAACTGCCCACCAGCCGCTCCAGCCCATGATACAGGTCGGCACAATAATCGGCGTAAGCAG
The DNA here is from genome assembly GCA_023511675.1 of Pirellulales bacterium. Classification (GTDB taxonomy): domain Bacteria; phylum Planctomycetota; class Planctomycetia; order Pirellulales; family JAIMBC01; genus JAIMBC01. Next base: position 6,431 of record JAIMBC010000085.1, on the reverse strand, counting down.
GATTGTCTCGATGCTTCTTGAAAATCTCCTTAGACAGCTCTAGCCCGCGCACCGGATCCCCTGTAAGCGACTGTGTCTGGGCTTGCGCATCGCACATGTCCACAAAAAAGGGCACTTGCGCTGCAAAGGGATGATCCGGATAATCCCTTTGGAACCGCTGGAACTCCTTGCGTGCCAGTGTCCAGCTCTGGTCGTCATACAACCTCTTTGCGTCTGCCCACCGCTGGACAGGGGTCTTGGTGTACTCGACGTACTGCTGGTAACCCACGATCGCCAGCAGCACCACCACAGCAGCCACACCAGCCCCGACCAGACCGCGTACGATCTGCTCGCTTCGCCTGCGGTTGCGTGTCTGACGCGCCCGCGCCGGCTTGCTGGCCGCGGAGAGCGGCGGCACCCCTCCCCAGCGTGCGCCCGCCGCCGGCCCCTGCGCGGCGGCTTAGCCGCCCGCAGGTACAGCAACCTTCGGCTCCCCCAGGTGAGACGGTGGTTCGTCTGCACTCGCGGGCACAGCGATGGCCGTCTCGATCGGCGGAGTGCATGCCTGATCGCCAGCAGTCGGGGGATGCCAGCCCTTATCGGTCGCCGGCACTGCATGCGCCACTTCGATCTCCCACCACTCAGGCCCCGGGGTCCTGGGGGCGCCGGACTGAGGCCCCGCCGGTATGCCCACAAAGGGCCGTTGACCCGCTAGAGGGACGGGCTCTGCCCCCACCAGCGGAGGGGGCTGCAAACCGGTGGGAGCCGCGGGCGGCGGGCTCGGCGCAGGTGATGCCCCCAGATGCTCAATTCCCTGGCTGTGCCAACCATCGGACGCAGGCTCCACCCCCTGCTGTGCCGACATGGCAACTGCCACATCATCGGCGGCAGCCCCACAGTCAACTGGCGCAGCAGTGACGGGCTCGGCAAGCGCTGCCTCCCCAACCGGAGGGTCGGCAACTACAGGCTCAGCAACCACAGGCTCAGCAACCACAGGCTCAGCAACGGCAGGCTCAGCAACGGCAGGCTCAGCAACGGCAGGCTCAGCAACGGCAGGTTGGCCGGCAGCGGGTACGGGGCTCTTGGTATGCTGGCTGGGGGGAGGAAACTCTGCGCCGTAGCCATGCTGAATGTTGGCCACGGGAGTGGCCTGGTGCGGCTCGGGCATTGATGCCAGGCCAAAGCGCACGGGCGGAGGCTCTGCGAAAGGTGGCGCCGTACCCTGCTTAGGATCCAGGACAACTGGCCCGTCCGGCCGTGCGAAGGCTTGCTGGAAACTCTCCAGGGGCAGCCCTGAATCCACTTCGGGAGGTGCCTGCTGCGACTCCCCCGGTGGCGCTGGCGCGGCACCGACGATCGCGATGGTGAATCGCTGGCGGCAGAGACTGTTGGGGCATTGCATCGATCGGCCCACGGTGTCCGCGCGCACGCGGTACACCTCTCCGCAACCCGGGCAAACAGTTTCGACCATGCCATCCGCACCTGGCAGGGACCGGGCAGTGGCCGTGCTGAGCCGCACGCCCAGCTCTTCGAGCCGCCTGGCCGTCTCGGCAGGTGGAGGACGGCGCCGCGGATCGACCGACATCATCTGTGTCAGCAATGTCTGCAGCTCATCAGGGATGTCCTTACGGAAACGGGCGAAAACGGGCCGGGGCGCCGTTGCGTGCTGGTGTAACAGTTCCGCCAGGCTTGTCCCCAGGTATGGCGGCCGGCCGACCAGGCAGTAAAAGAACGTGCAGCCCAGAGAATACACGTCTGCGGCAATGGTCACCCCGTGCGCATCCTTTGCCTGTTCCGGGGCCATGTAACTGGGTGTACCCAGCAAGGCGCCGCTGCGCGTAACGTGCCCCATATTGCCGTCGAGGTCGGCAATGTGCGCCAGCCCATAGTCCAGGATCTTGGCCATGTCCTGCTTGACATCAACCAGGATATTCTCCGGTTTAATGTCGCGATTGACGATCCCCCGCCCCTCGGCGTGTGCCAGTCCGCGAGCGACGCCCGCCAGCAGCCGTGCCACTCGCCCCGCTGGCAGCGGATGTTCAGATTGCACAAGCTCCGTCAGCAGCTTACCTTCGACAAACTCCGTTACCAGGTAGGACCAGCCGGCGTGGTCATTCCGGTCGTATGCCCGCACAATGTTCGGGTGCTCCAACCGCGCACTGGCTGCAATCTCACGCTCAAAACGAGACCGCAGCATCGGCTCGCTGGTCTTGGGAATCTTGATCGCCACCACACGCGCACCCATGTCTGGCTGGATGGCACGGTACACGTCTCCCATGCCCCCGCCGCCGATCCACTGGAGATCGCAGTAGCGGCCAAGCACACAACGTCGGCAGTGCGGGCAATGCCAGGGCACACTGGCCGGCTCGATAAAGGCCTTGTGGCAGGCCGGACAATGGGTCATGGTCCGCCTCCTCCGGCCGGCGAATTTCCGACGTGCTTGATGAAGTGGACCTGGTTGATCTGGGCGCCAGCGGCTGCGTCCAGCACGCGGACCACCAGTTCGTGCGCAGCGCCATCTGCGGCGTCCAGCGCCAGTTCGCCCGTCTGCTTGATGTCTCGGGCCGCACGGATGGCATTCTCCAGATCGTCCAACGCCGTGGGCTGGCCTTCGACCAGCACCTGCCCGCCCTCGTCAAGCACCACCAGCACGTTGGTTTTTTCCACATCTTGCATGGTGACGCTGCTTGCCCCCTCCTGGTTGGCCTGAGCCTGGGGCAGATCCAAGGTTTTCTGCAAGGTGTAGGTGGCGGCGATCATGAAGAAGATCAAGAGCTGGAACACGACGTCGATCATGGGCGTCATGTCCATTTCGGCCTCGCCGCCCGCGGAACGACGAAACAGGGGGACAGGCGGGAGAAACTCTTCGAGTTGGGAGTGATCTCCGATCTGCCGCCAGTGCATGTCTTGCGGGCCGCGCACCTGGTCTTCCTCACGCCAGACGCCGTCCGTGATGCCCTGGGCCAGACGCTCCAGCGAGATGGGCCGGCCAGGACCAGCATCGTCCGCAGTGCGTACCAGCCACGTGGCGGCAGTCATTGTGCTTCCTCGACGCCGAGGCGGACCTTCCCCAGGTTGCCAATGGTGCCAAGTGCTTCCACAAGCTGGCGCACCTGAGCGTGCTTGGTCTGGCGGTGGGCGCTGATGATCACGGGCATGCCGCCGCCGAGCTGGGAGGCGTTTCGCTCCACCTGCTTGACGAGCTGCTCGAGCGGGCGTTCAAACTGTGGATCGACCTTTTCGCCCAGGTAGTAGCGGCCCTGGTCGTCCACGAGGATCATCTGCACGCCGTCGGGAGACATACCCTCCCCATGGACGGCACGCGGCAGATCCACGGGGCTGGCATTGGCCAGTGCGTTGGTGAGCATGAAGAAGATGAGGAGCTGGAACGTGACGTCGATCATCGGCGTCATGTCGAGTTCCACATCCTCGTGGCGGCGGCGGGGACGGTAGGATTCCCACGCAGCCGCTGCATCGGCGGCCTGCTCGGGATCCAGCTCCATGTGCAGCGAAGGCTCGCGGGCCGCGCCAGCAGGCATGGCGGCCATCAGCATGGGAACATCCCGCACGGCCTGCCACGAACTGCTGCCCGGGGACCGCACCTGGTCCGTAGGGGCGATGCGTCCCTCGGTGATCCATTGCAGCAGGGTGCCCGCAGGGAGGCGCTCGTACGTCCGTTTCAGGGCCAAAACATGAAGGTCAAAGACATCTGGAACCACGGGCCCCTCCTACTGCGGAAACCGGGATAGTTGCGGCAACATGCTCAGGGCCACCTGAGCAGCGCGCTGCAAATCCAGTTCGACCTTGGAGACATACTCGCGAAACAGCGTGTAGGCGAGGATCAGAGGCACGGCCAACAGCAGCCCCTCAGCCGTGGTGTAGAGGGCCATGCCGATGTCATTGGCCAGGGCGCTCGGATCCACCTTGGTCTGACCGGCGATCTTGCCAAACGCCAGAATCATGCCCACGACGGTCCCCAACAGCCCCAGCATGGGTGCCAGCTTGGCCAGCAACAGAATCAGCGGCAACAGGCGATTAACTCGAGGCAATAAGTCCAGTTCGATCAGGTTGCTGATCGCCGTGCGCGTGGCCACTTTGCCCAGACGGTGCGTCTGCAATGCCGTGGCGAAGATCTGGGGCGCAAGGCCTGATTCCTGCTGGCAAAGCTCCAGGGCTGCCTGAATGCCTCCTTGAGTCAAGGCTTCTTCCAGCCGGCTCAGGAACGGGGGCAGATCCGTACGCACGGAGAGATTGAGCAGCACCCTCCAGATCACCAGGGCGGCGCCGCCCACGAACAGCATCAGGAAGACAAACGTGAAGACCGGCCCATTCGCGGCCCAAAGCTGATTGAGAAAGTTCATTTTGGTATTTGGCTCTCCACCTGCACATCATAACCGCCGCCACGCCGGATCACGCGAAACGTGGTCGAGAGGATGTCTTCTTCAGCCAGGTTCATGTAGGCCAGTTCCATGCGCAACAAGCGCTCTTCCAGCTCCCGCGGCAAGAATGCCAGAAAGAACCCATTGTCTGGGACGCCCAGGTACTGGCAGACCATGGCTACCGATTGGGGATTTTCATCAACCCAGTAGATCCGCGTCTCGTTGGAGATATCCTTCAGCTCTTTTTTTGGTGTTGGGCTAGCGAGGTTCGAGAAGTAGAGAAACTTGTCGCCACGATCGGGAAACGCAATTTGCGCGCCCAGGCCGTCCATCTGGGCCAGGTAGTCCCGGACGCTGGAAACATCGAACCTCATGATCCACCTGGCCACGCGGGCGGCGCGTCCCGTGGGGCCGCTGCCGCCTCCGCCGCCCACACTACCCAGGTTCTCGTTGAGACGGTTCTTCGCGGCCTCAAGTCTCTCGCGTGCCCGCTTGGCAGCCTGGCTGCCCTCCTGCGCCTTGCGCGTGGCCTTCTGCATCTGGCCAGCGGTATCGGGGACTTCGACCTGAGACTCCGGCCGCTCATCAACCTGGACCAGCTCCTCGATCGGCATGGTCTCGGCCGCCGCTTCCTGGGAGGGCTGCTCTGCAGCCTCCAGAGATTCCTCAGACTGGGGCCCCTCTCTCGCCCCTTCGTCCGGAGCCGCCGTGAGTTCCGGGCCGACGTGCAGCACATCTACGGCCGGCTGTTCCGCCGGCTTCGTTAGCACGAGCCGGCCAATCAAAATAATCAACAACACGGCCAGTAGGTGCAGCACAATCGAGGCTGTACTGGAGAGGGGGAATTCGCCTCGAGGAGAGTAGAGCGTCCAGAAATCCTGCGGCGGTAGGGTTACCGGCGGCACGTCGTTCTGTTGTGTGGCTTGAGGTATGTTCGACATGACATCTTCCGGCTCTTGTCTACCTGTATGTCCGAGCGTACGAGGGTGTCTCTCTCACGGACGTACCACGTCCAGGCCCGATCACTTCTCTTGCTGCAGGCGGAGCCATTGCTGCCACTTCTTGCGTGCCTCGTTGAGTTCCGCCAGGCCGTCGCCCTGCTTGGGGCCGTAGTCCTTGCCCGTGAGTTGCTGAAGCGCCTTGCCTACCTCCGGCCACAGCCGCCGCGAGAGCTTGGGCAGCGCATCAACCAGCGGCTTTACCGCAGCCCGCTCGCCCAAACGTGCCAGTACTCTCAATGCCCCGCGCTGCGCCGCTTCAGGTGCCTTGGAGTCTTCCACCACGGCCAGGCAGGTTTGCAGGTACTCCTGGCGGCGGTCTGGCTGAGCGCGGTCTACCTTGTAGTCGAGCTGCGCGTAGATCACTTCATCAAGCTTGGCGCCTTCTTTTCCCAGCCAGGCCAGACAGCGGGAAAGGGGCGCGATGCGGAACGCGCGTTCGAGCTGCGCCCGCGCGGCCTGGGCGGCCTGGAGGTTGCGGGCATCGAGCAGCTTGGCCAGGCCGCGGATCTGAGGCTCCAGTTGTGCGAACTTGGGCTTGCGATCCTTCAGTGCCGTTTCGGCCGTGGTGCGTAGAGTCTTGCTTTTCGATGTTTCCAGCAGCTCCACGAGATCCAGTTCTGTGCCCTCGCTAACACGCCGCTCTAACTCCTTCTGAACATCCACACGCACGCGCAGATCGGCCTTTGACTCCAGGATCTCTTCTAACTCCGCAACCGAGATCTCTGCCAGTTTCTTGCGGATCGCGTTGAGGATCGCCTGCTTTGTGCGTGGGGATTGGCCCCGCTGGCTGTAAAGCTCAACCAGTTCTTTCACGCTCTTCTGGCCAAAGGCACCGGCCTCGAGGATCTCCCCCACCTCTTTGGCCAGCTCCGACTGTGGCCCTTGGCCTACGGCACGGACCGCTTCCTCCAGCGCGCTTTGATCTGCCTCGGAAAGCTCCCCAGCCTGGACTCCCTGCTTGAGCAGATCCAGCAGGTCCTTGCGATAGGAGTCAACGGTTGTGAGGTCGCCGGGAATGCTGGGCTTGCCATTGCCCAGCAGCTCGGCGCGTAACTGCTGTGCAACCGCAGAT
>JAIMBC010000084.1 GCA_023511675.1 Pirellulales bacterium | reverse complement strand
CACCCCCACCGAAGAGGGCGAGGTCACCCCCCCCACGCCAAACGGCGAGGCTACCCCAAACAACCCACCGCCGCCCAGCGGCAGCAGCGCCTACTTCCTGCGTCGGCCGCGCCGCGGCGGCACAACGCCCCGCGTGGCCCCCTCGGCAGCAGCCAACGACGGACTGGAAGCGATCCCCGCCAGCATGCCCGCTGACGAGGCCCCCCAGCCTATCCGCCGGCCCGCACGCGCCAAACAGCCCCAGCCCGCAAGCCGGCAAGAGCCAGCCCCCGCAGAACGGCAAGTCTCCCACCTCCAGCCTCGTGCTGGCAAGCAAGGCGCGACACCCTCGGCCGAACAGCCCGCACTGCCGGTCGGACTGATCGAGGGCCATGTGGCCGATATCGTCCATGACCAGGGCTACGTCGTACTGAAACTGACTGACGGCAAGACGCTGCCGGCAGGCACACGTGTGAAGCTCAACCACCGTTTTGCCTTCACCACCAAATGCCTGGGCGAACTCAAGATCATCTCCACCAGCGGCGGCAAGGTGCTGGCCAAGCCGCTCGGCAGCCTGACCCTGGCAACGATCACCCGCGGCGATCACGTCGTGTATTACCGTGATCCGAGCGACTCCTAGGGAAAGCTGCTTGCCCGTGGGGCCCGCACACTTCAGGTCTATGCTTCTGCCAGAATAAGAAGGACAGAGAAGCCGTCGGGACCTGGTCCGCAACCCGGCACAGCCCCTCGACGGCTTCTTCCGCGTGCTGCCCCCATTGCCCACGCCGCTGCTGCGCGGCAGCCATGCGCAGTCTCCCTGTTTCGCTGCATTCCCCCCCTCCATACTTCGCCACGCGCGCGCCGACCCGATTCGCACCAGCGGCGCTCGATGCACCACCCCTGTGTCGTGGCCTGCTGCGGCGAGTATCTATGCGGCACGCTGCCGCGCAGCAACGCTCCGCCTCTGGTCGTGCCGAGACACGCAGCTCGACGCTCTGCACGTCCTTCTGCCCCACGGACGCGGCCTTGATGACGCCGGCCTGAGCCAACCGCAGAACTTCGCCGCCCACGCCGCGAGCGGCCTTCTTTGACAGGCCGTGTCGCACACGGTGCTGGGCATGCGGGCAAGGCCTCTCCACCACATCAGCAGGCACACAACCCTGGTGTACCACCGCGTGTCGCCCCCATGCCGTGCGTTCTGCTGTGTGGGGCAAGATGCAGCACACGCCTGGCTTGCTAATGCCCACAGCGTTTCGCGTTCCACGGGCCCATCGGCCGCCTCCCCAGCCTGCGCGCTGCGTGCAGAGCGAGCGAGACGTTACCGCTTGCGCCCTTCCATCGCTCGAGCGGTCGGCAGCGCAACTTTCCCTTGCAGGCGGGTTACACCCAATCCGGCAACATGCATCGGTGGTGCCGAAAATGTCGATATGGATGAGGTGAGCAGCTTCCATCCCCGCATCATCGTGCTAGCCGCCCTCTTGTCCTCGGCCTGCTTGGCCGCGGACAAGCCGCCCCTCGCCCCTACGAGCGATCCTGACCACCTCAACCTGCTGCCGCGCGCTGCCGCCACACCTACCTTCCTCGACGAGCGCTGGGCCGCCGAGCCGGCTGAATTCCACCTCCCGTCGCCGGAGCGTCAAGCTGGCCCAGCCGCCAGCCTGGCCCAGCGGGTCGCCGAACTGGAGAAGCAACTCCAGAAGTCTCGTGACGCGGAGGCACGAGCCAAGCAGTCCGAGGCGGCGCGTCCCACCGCGCGGTTCACGGCACAGTTGCAGGCCGACTCCCTGCACTTCGGTCAAGATGCAGCCAACCGCATCACCGTGGGCGATCTTCAAGATGGCGCCGTGTTCCGACGCGCCCGCATCGGTTGGCTGGGGGAGTACCTGTTGACGGAATACCGCATCGAGTTTGATTTCGCCCTGGCAGGGCGTCCCACCTTTCTGGATGTGTGGGCAGGATTAAAAGAGGTGCCCTTGCTCGGCCGCGTCAAGGTAGGACATTTCTTCGAGCCTTTCAGCCTGGAACGGTACACGCCGAACCGCTTCCTGACCTTCATGGAGCGCTCCTTGATCGATCAGGCATTCGCGCCGGCCCGCAACCTGGGGCTGCTTGTGGTGAACCACAGCGAACTTCAGCATCTTACTTGGGCAGCGGGTGTGTTTCGCACCAATAGCGATGTCTTCGGAGACGATCTGGGCGACAAGGGAGAGAAGTCCCTCACCGGCCGGATCACCTGGCTGCCCTGGTATGACGAGCCGGCGGAGGGACGTTACCTCATGCATCTGGGCGCAGCCTACAGCCTGCGCGATGCGGACGGAGACGTGGTCCGCTTTCGCGCCCAACCGGAGATCCGCTCGAACAACACGGATCCGCCCACGGCGTTTTTCGTCGATACGCTGGCCATGCCTGCCCACTATTTTCAGCTCTATGGCCTGGAGGCCGCCTGGGTGCACGGCCCCTTCTCCGTGCAGGGCGAGTACATGTATGTGCCCGTGGACCGCATCGGCGGGCAGGATGTGGCGTTTTACGGGGCCTATCTGTACGGCAGCTACTTTCTCACGGGCGAGCATCGACCCTACCGGCGGGAGTTCGGCATCTTCGATCGGGTGCTGCCGTTTGAGGAGTTCTTCCTAGTCCGCACGCGTCGCGGCGTGCGGGCCGGCCTGGGGGCGTGGGAGGTGGCGGCACGGGTATCCCATCTCGAGCTGAACGATGCCGGCATCCGGGGCGGCCGTCTGACCGAACTCACGTTCGGCGTCAACTGGTACATGAACCCATATCTCCGCCTGACCTGCAATTATGCGCACGCGTTCTTGGATCGGGCACCCGTGGGCAAGAGTGATGCCGACATGATTGGCCTGCGTGCCGGCTTCGAGTTCTGATCCACGCATCCGCCGCCGCGCGGCGTGGCCAAGGGGTCGTTGGCGAGGGAGCGGCGCCGTGCATGTGGCTTGTGCCGGGCGAGGTTCGGCTGTGATGCGCGGGACGTTGCGGCCTTGGCAGTCATCCCATCAGACGCAGCCACGGGCGCGGCATTCGGCCACAATTTCGCGGAGGTAGTCTCCGTAGGCATTGGCACTGCGATCTGCCAACTGCGCGAACTGCTCGAGCGAAATCAGCCCTTCACGCAGCGCGATCTCTTCCAGGCAGGCGATGCGCACGCCTTGCCGCTGCTCGAGCGTGGCGATGAAATTAGCTGCCGCCAGAAGAGACTCGTACGTACCGGTATCCAACCAGGCAAAGCCATGAGGAAGCACCTCGACCTCCAGCTCGCCGCGCTGCAAGTACCAGCGGTTGAGGTCGGTGATCTCCAACTCCCCGCGGCCGCTGGGGACAAGCTGGGCAGCCGCGGCGGGGGCTTGTGCATCATAGAAATAGAGGCCAGTCACGGCAAAGCGCGAGCGGGGCGCTGCCGGCTTTTCCTCCAGGGCCACCGCGCGCCCTTGATCGTCAAACTCCACCACTCCGTAGCGCTCCGGATCGCGCACGGCATAGGCAAAGATGGTCGCCCCGGCAGGGCGCGCCGCGGCGCGTTGCAGGCACGCCTTCAGGCCGGGACCGTAAAAAATATTGTCCCCCAGCACGAGCGCCGAGGGAGCGCCGTCCAGAAACTCGCGCCCGATGAGCAAGGCCTGGGCAATTCCTTCGGGCCGTGGTTGAACGGCATAAGCCAGCCGCAACCCCAGTTCGCTGCCGTCCCCCAGCAAGCGTTCGAACAGATGTCGATCCTCGGGCGTGGTGATGATCAGGATCTCGCGGATGCGGGCCAGCATCAGCGTGGCCAGCGGGTAATAGATCATCGGCTTGTCGTACACGGGCAGGAGCTGCTTGCTGATCGCGCGGGTGATGGGATAGAGCCGCGTGCCCGCTCCCCCAGCCAGGATCATGCCCTTCCGCATGGTCAGGTCTCCGCCGGCTGGGACAGCAATCCCAGACGCTCCCGCCCATAGACGCCGGCACAGACGCGCTCGACCCAGCCGAGATGTTCCAGGTACCAGCGCACCGTGGCGGCCAGGCCAGCGGCAAAGCTGTGCCGGGGCCGCCAGCCAACGTCGTGGCGGAGTCGGCTCGTGTCCAGGGCATAGCGGCGGTCGTGGCCCGGCCGGTCCGCTACCAGGGTGATCAGCGACTCGCACGGCGCGTGCGGCAGGTCCGGGCGGGCAGCATCGACCTCGCGGCAGATGGCCCGCACCACGTCGATGTTCGCCCGTTCCTCTCCGGCGCCGATCAGGTAGGTGCTGCCAGGGTCGGCTCGCTCCAGAATGCAGCGCAGGGCCTCGCAGTGGTCGGCGACATGCAGCCAATCGCGTACCTGGCGCCCGTCGCCGTACACGGGCAGCGGCTTGCCCTCCAGCGCGTTCAGAGTCATCAGAGGGATGAGCTTTTCCGGATACTGGTACGGGCCGTAGTTGTTGGAGGAGTGGGTCACGATCACCGGCAGCCCGTAGGTGTGGAACCAGGCGCGGGCGAAATGGTCGGCGGCAGCCTTGCTCGCGGCGTAGGGCGAGCGCGGTGCGTAGGGCGAGGACTCGGTAAAGCGTCCCTCGGGGCCGAGCGTGCCGAACACCTCGTCGGTGGACACGTGCAGGAAGCGAAAGGCTTCGCGCTGGCCTGGAGGCAGCCGCTGCCAGTAGCGGCACACCTCCTCCAACAGCCTGACGGTGCCCACCACGTTCGTGGCGACGAAGGGGGCGGGACCGTCAATCGAGCGATCCACGTGGGTTTCCGCTGCCAGGTGGACCACCGCCTGCGGCCGTTCCTCCTCCAGCAGGCGGGCAACCAGCGCCGCATCCGCGATGTCTCCCTGCACGAAGCGGTGCTGCGAATGCTCCCACACTTGTGCGAGGGTTTCACGATTGCCCGCGTAGGTCAGCTTGTCCAGCGTCACCACGCGCACGTCGCCACGCAGCACGCTTTGGCGGACAAACTCGCTGCCGATGAAACCGGCGCCGCCGGTCACGATCCAGGTAGGCATGAGACGCTCGGGGGCTGAACGGCGTCAGGGCACAACACCTCTGCCCTAGCCGTCAACGTAGTGCGTCGTGCCGCGCGGCGACAAGATCGGCTCGCTGCGGAGAACGCGTTTTTGCTGCCACCCGCAGGGGCGCCAAAGCGCCCGCAGCACGGCGGCAAGCGGTGCTAGCGGCCTAGCGCGCGGCTGTCTCGCGCATAGTCCAGCGTGGCATCGTGGGGGTAGAAATGCCGGGCGATCTCGTCCGCCAGGATCCCAATGAACTCCCGGCGGAACTGGTCCTCGGAGCCATAATCCTGGGCTGCCACGCCAGCGGTGGGATAGACCACCTGCTTCATCCGCTTCTGCCAGAGGATCGTGTCGTCCCGTACGTCATGCACGGTGAGCAGCACATCCGCCTTGCCCTGGTAGACGGTATGGCCCTGCAACCAGTTGAAGGATTCGAGATCGATGGCCAGCACCAGATCGGCTTCCACGGCCCGGCCGACTTCGACAAAGTCTTCCATGCCGTTTTCGTCTACCCAGCGTTCGACCTTTTCGGGATCGATGACCTTGACGCGCCGGGCATGCCGCTTCAGCAGCGCCGCCACGTTGGCCGCCACGTCTCGACACGCGCCTGCCGAGGAGTACTGGAGTTCTTGCAGCGGCCGGCAGACCACGGCCACCTTCTTATCATTCAAGCCCGTGTACTCGGCTGGTGTGTTCGTGCCCCGGATCACATACACGGCCGTGGTGAACAGCGACCTGCACCCTGGTGCGGCGGCCATGCACAACAGCAGCCCCCACTGCCACCAGCGCCCCGCACGCGTCCCTACGTGCTTCATCGTCCTGCCTCGCGCCATGAAAAGGTTTACTACCGAGATGCGCCGCTAGGTCGAGGGGGCTGCCATCCTTGCGGCCTGCCCAGGACCCGCACGCCTCTCGGCCCCTGATGCCTCGCTATCAAAAACGTCGACGTCGATCATGCTACTCCGCGGCCGACGGTGCAGCATCCCCGCGAGCCGCATCCCGCGGCGAAGGCACGGCGGCTTCAAGGCCCATCCTCGCCCTGCCCAACCTGCGGCCGTGCTGGCATGCCCCTCCGCCGCCGCAACTCGCCGCACGCTGACGGTCACAGCACGCCAACTCGGTCTGCCGGCAATATCCGCCCAGACACAGCCCGCTACCGAAATGGCGGCCCACCCTGCAACCTCCATACCCCTGGCCCCACCACATAACCGGTTGCCCGCTAGCCAGCCACTAGCCGGCATAGCCACTCGCCCAGCATCAACAGGGCCAATCCCGCCACTCCCCACACGCAAGCAGCGTCCGTTGGGCGTGCGACTACCCATCTCCCCCGTACGGCCGAAAGCAAGCTGGCCGCGGCTGCCGTGGCACACAGCCCCGCCAGCACCGTGCCACACACGCTGCTCCGCACCGCGGAGACCACCTGCCCACGCACCAGATGCGACCAGGACGTGGTCATTCCACAACTCGGACAACGTATGCCCAACAGCAGGCGAAACGTGCAAGGCGGCAACCCCAATTGCTGATGCGTTCCCATCCCCAGCGGACTAGGCTCCAATCGCCACGCCACGCCAAGGGGCACGCACAACACGACCCCCACCAGCCCCGCAGCCACCCGCGCGGAGGCACTCAGCCTTGCGCCAGATTGCCTCCCCACGGCCGCCGCGACGGTGTCAAGGGAGCGGGAGGATACTCGCCCCTCTCCGCCCATGCAAGGGGAGCTTGCGTCGCCGCTCGGCCGGCTCGGCCGGCTGTGGCCCGCTACAGCCATGGTTTCGTTGTCGCGCATGAAGCTGGCAGCAGTTCGATCACCGTACATGCAGTTTGCCGTACCACACGGCCAGCCGCCACCCGCGACGATAGCTGCCGACCAGACATTCCTTGCGCCTACCAGGCGTACAGCAACTCAGCGCAAGCCCAGGGCAGGCCGTGCTGGCACCTCCATGGCCTGCACGGGCCCCCATTATACCTGAGCATCCCTCGTGCAGGCATGACACGCCACGCCAGCAGCGCTGGCGGCTTCTTCCGCAAGGCACGACGCTCTGACCTGTCGTGCGACGTGCCGCCCGCTGGCCCGGCCAGCCGGTCGCAAGGCCGGGACGGCACCTCCCGTGGGACCCTCACAGCCGGCAGCCGGGGAGGTGGAAGTTGGAGGGCCTAGCTTCCCAGCAGCGGGCGAACATCCTGAGCAGCGGCCGCGGCGCCCAGAAGATGTCGCCACCTTTGGCCACGGCCGCCGGCACGGCCTACCGTGCCGCATGGCCGTCCCAGGTATCGGTCCACAAGCAAGCAGCCCAGGAGAGGCCGACGCCGTAGCCCACCAGCATGGTGCGCACGCCGGGCCGCAGCCGTCCGCCGGCACGCAAGTCCGAGATCAGGATCGGCAGCGTCGAGGAGACGGTATTGCCGCAGTGCTCCAGGCAGAGCGGCAGTTTCCCCTCGTCGATACCCAGTCGTGCACGCAGCTCTTCCAGCAACTTGCGCGTGGCCTGGTGCATGAGGAACAGGTCGATCTCGTCGCGGCTCAGGCCGGCGCGGCTCAACACGGCGTCCACGAGGGGGGGGATGCGCTGCACGGCAAAGTCGATGAGCGCCGGGCCGTCCATGTACAGGGCGCTCTGCCAGCGGGGACGGCGGCGCGGCTTCAACGCGTGTTCGGGGGGCCGGGTGCCTCCCCTGGTAACCATCAGGTAGTCCGCGCCGCTGCCGTCGGTGCCGAAGACGAAGGCCGAGAGGGTCGGCCGCGCGGACTGCTCGATCAGGGTGGCGGCCGCCGCATCTCCGAAGATGGTGCGCAGCGAGCGGTCCGCCTCATCGATGTACTTGGAATAGGTCTCGGCCGTAACGAGCAGCACGCGCCGCGCCGCGCCGCTGCCAATCAGGCCATTTGCCAGGGCCAGACCGTAGACAAAGCCCGAGCAGCCGAGATTGAAATCGAGGGCGCCGCAGCACGTTTCCAGCCCCAGCCGCTGTTGCATCAGACAGGCCGTGGTGGGGAGGGGATAGTCGGGCGTCTGCGTGCACAAGAGCAAGAAATCGATGGAGCGGCGGTCGATGTCGTACTCTCGAAACAGCCGCTCCGCCGCCGCCACCCCCAGGTCGGAAGCACACTCGTGCGGCGCCGCCACATGCCGCGCGCGAACGCCGGTCTTTTGGTAGATCAGGTCCATGTCCCAGTTGGGGAACAGACCTTGCAGCTCGTCATTCGTCTCCACGCGGGTGGGAAACTGCACGGCAATCGGGCCAATGGCTGCACCGCTCACGCCACACCTTCCAAGGGGTTTTTTCCGCGGCCGCGTGGCATGGGCACCGCGCGGGCCAGCCGTCGAAAGCGGCAGCCGCACTCTCCCTCTGCGAGACGGCACAACGGGCGATCACTGCGCCGAAGCTACCATTGCGCGCCATGCCAGGTCAACGTCGGGGGCATGATCTCCACTCTGGAGGCGCAGGGGTGATAGTGTGACCCAAGCGGCCGAAGGATGCAAGCGGCGGCCAGGGGGTCACGCAGGTGGGCTGCCGGCTGCCGCGATCTTCTAAAAAGTTCCACCTGGACAAGCAGAGCGGCCGATGAGGGATGAAGGAGCCCACTTTGCAGGCAGTGGCGATGGGGCTGGGCCGCCACACAGCGTTGCGGCTGCGCGGCAGGTTGGCACCGGTCCCTCGGCTGGGCCTGCGCCTCCGCCACGGAGACTGCCCTCGTGCGTTGGCCAAGATCGCTGCGCTACCTGTACCTCGCCTGCTGCTCGCGGCCTGCCTGCGAACGCCCCCTCTATGTGGAAATGCGCCGCCGGCCCATTTCCCGCATCCTCGAGATTGGCCTGGGCGATGGCCGCCGGGCCCTGCGCCTGATCGAAATCGCCCGTCTCTTTCGGCCGGAACAGCCCCTCGACTACTCCGTCATCGACCCCTTCGAGATGGCGCGTGGCGGCCTCTCCGTCAAGGCCGCGCATCAAATGCTGGCTCGCAGCGGGGCCAGGTACCGCCTGATCCCCGGCGAACCCCTCGCCACACTGGCGGCCATGGCCAATAGCCTTCTGGGGCAACAGCTTGTGATTGTTGCCTCACCGGCGGACCCCGCCGCGCGCACGCCCTTGTGGCTGTACCTGCCACGCCTGCTAGCAGACGATGCGCTCTTGTACCTGTCAGACGCCTCCGGCCCGGGGGGTAGATGCGTGCTGCGGCCCGTGAGTCGAGACGAGCTGCAAGCACGCGCCACGGCCGCACGCCGTCGCGCAGCCTGAGGCGCCGCAGGCCGCATCCCCGCCCGCTTGTGCTGAAGATCTTTGTACTGAAGATCTCTTCAGTCCCCGGCAACAACCGATTGCGCCCATAGGCGTTACGGCGGCTGGCACCTCATGGGGGCAAGAAGACGCCCTCCGCACCCATCGCCTAGGCTGGACCGGCTGCGTAAGATGACTCCAATGGCTCGGTTGCATTGTCACCTAGCTTTCCTCCCCCCATGGCGACTGATCCGATGTCTGCCCGCTCGACGCCGCGGCGCACCCCGCCGGATGCACCCACGCTGGACGCCGCCTCGAACCTCGAGGCACACGGCCGCACCGATGCCGAATTCGCCTGCGGACGCGTGCAGCTTGTGTCGGGATCGGAATCGCTGGCGAGCAGTGCCACGCAGTCCCTGTTGCGTGCGCGTTTGCGGGCGGCGGCCCTGGTGGTGTGCGCCGGTTCAGCGGCATGGCTGGTGAAGAACCTGGTACACAGCGGGCTGGAAGGGGTCGCCGACCGCCTGATCCTGGAACACGGGCGGATCTTGACCTTCTTCCACGCGGTGCATGTGCTCGTGATGGCTGCCACAGCGGCCTGGCTGTGCCGTCGCTGCCGGATCACGCTCCGCAAGCTGCGCCTTGCTGAGCTGGTGGCGTTCGGCTGGACCACGGCTTTTCTGGTGGGCGTGCAGCACTTTCAGACTCTGTACATGGCACGGCTGCATGGAGTGCTGGCAAATCCCGCACCGACGTGGCTTGCCCTGGCCTTCACCTATACACTGTTTATTCCCAACAGCAGCCGCCGCGCGGCGGTCGTGCTGGCCGGCATGTGCGCAGCACCGCTGGCGACGCTCGCATTCGACACCTGGCTGCCCGCCATGGCCTTGGATTCAGGTCGGGTGCCCTATTTTCGCGATGCCTTTGCCGCACTGGCCCTGATCATGGCATTGTGCTATGGCACGTGCGTCTACGGCACGCACATGATCTACAATCTGCGGCAGGAGGCGCTCGCCGCCCGGCAGCTTGGGCAATATCGCCTCCGCAAGCTGCTGGGAGAGGGCGGCATGGGCGAGGTCTACCTGGCCGAGCACCAGATGCTCAAGCGCCCGTGTGCCATCAAGGTCATTCGTCCGAGCAAGGCCCGCGATCCGCGAGCGCTGGCCCGCTTCGAACGCGAAGTGCAGGCCACCGCCCGCCTCACGCACTGGAATACCGTCGAAATCTTCGACTACGGCCGCACCGACGACGGCACCTTCTTCTATGTCATGGAGTATCTGCCTGGCATGAGCCTGGCCGGGATGGTCGAACAGTATGGCCCGCTGCCTGCGGGCCGCGTGATCCACCTGCTGATGCAAACGTGCGACGCCCTGGCCGAGGCCCACGCCATCGGCCTAGTCCATCGCGACATCAAGCCTGGCAACATCTTTGCCGCGCAACGCGGCGGCGTGTACGATGTGGCCAAACTGCTCGACTTTGGCCTGGTCAAGCCACTGGACGGGCCAGCCAGCATCGAAATCACCCAAGACGGCACGCTCACCGGCTCACCGCTGTTCATGTCGCCCGAGCAGGCCATGGGAGAGAACGACCCCGATGCCCGCGGAGACATCTACTCGCTGGGGGCCGTCGCCTACTACCTGCTCACCGGCCGCCCCGTATTTGATGCCGATAAGCCTCTCAAGGCCCTGCTGGCACACGCCCACGAGCCGCCGCAGCCCCCCTCGGTTCATGCGCAGCACGTTCCAGCCGATCTCGAGGCCGTGATCATGCGCTGCCTGCAAAAGCGGCCAGAAGACCGCTTCCAGGATGTGGTCTCGTTGCGAGCTGCCCTGTCCGCCTGCCAAGATGCCGGTACCTGGACTCACGAGGACGCCGCGCGCTGGTGGCAATCTCGAGGACTGGCACGCAGCATGCCCTGGCAAGCGGACGCCCCTGAAACAGCAGTGCAAACTGCCTCCGCCCGCTGAGAGCAGCCCCCCCGGTGCCGGAAGAGCAGGACTTCGCCTCCTTATCCGCGGTAGCAGCACGCCGCCGGCGGCCCGTGAGACCCGTGCCGCTCCCCGCGCACCCGCCTCCCCAGGGTCCTCCTGCCTTCCCAGCCTATGTAGGCCGAGGAGGGGCCTGCCGCTTTCCTGGCCCCTTGCCACATCCTAGATTAAAGGAACGCTGCACCGGCGCACCTGCCTCCCGCTTGAGCCGCCCATGAGCGACGCACCTCAACCCCGACTGGAAGACCTGGTGTTTGTCGGATTCAACTCACGCGTGGCCGCCCTCGATCGCTACGACGGCCACGTTGTGTGGGAGTGGAAAGCGCCCCGCGGCAGCGGCTATGTTGCTCTCCTGCTGGACGGAGACCGCCTGATCGCCAGCGTGCAAGGCTACACCTACTGCCTCGAACCGGAGAGCGGGGCCGAACTCTGGCAAAACCCCCTCCAGGGCCGCGGTGTGGGCGTGCCCTGCCTCACCTCCTCTCGCGGCGGTATGCATTCGGCACTGTACTCTCTGCTGGCAGCCGCCGAAGCTGAACAGCAACGCCAATCGCATGCCGCCAGCGCCGCAGGTAGTTAACCCGCACGCCCGCACCCAGCCCGCCCATCGCCCTGGTGCGCCCCGCACATTGTTTCCACATAGCATCCAACCCGAAGAGCACAAGATGCTTGCCATGCGCCCAACTGCCACTCGCCACCGCCCGTTGTTCATCCCGGAAACGCTAACCGCGGCGCTCGCCGTCCCGCTGGCCTTGCTTCCAGCCACCAAGCCCGACGGGTGCTCACCTGCCGCCGCTGCGGAGGAACCCCCCGCCCAAGCAGAGTGGATCGAACTCTTCGACGGACACACCCTCAACGGCTGGCACACCAACCCCAAGCCTATCGGCCACGGTACGGGCGGCCGCTGGGCCGTGGAAGACGGCGCCATCACGGGTGAACAAGATCCCCCCGGCAGCGGCAATGGCGGCATCCTGCTCACAGACCGCAAGTTCGCCGACTTCGAACTGGAGCTGGAAATCCGGCCCGATTGGGGCGTCTGCAGCGGCCTGTTCCTCAGAGCCAACGATCAGGGACAGTGCTTTCAGGTGATGGTCGACTACCACGATGCTGGCAACGTCGGGCATATCTATGGCGAAGGCATCGGCGGCTTCAGCAACCGGCCGTTCGACATCTTCGGCAAGTACGACGACAACAAACGGCTCGTGGGCCTAACCGCGCGGGGGAACGACGCACAGCTACCCGAGGCCTACAGCATTGCGCCCGAGGACTGGCTCGCCGCCTGGAAGCGGGATGACTGGAATACCCTGCGCGTGCGGTGCGTGGGACAGCCGCCGCACATCACCACGTGGATCAACGGCGCCATGGTCACCCAGTTCGACGGGGCCGCCTGGAAGGGGGCCAATTACGATGCCATGAAAGTGGCCGAGCAGCTTGGCCGTGCGGGAAGCATCGCCGTGCAGGTTCACGGCGGCGGCGGCTGGCCCAAGGGCGCAAAGTGCCGCTGGCGCAACATCCGCCTTCGTGTGATCGAGGAATGAAGCAACGGATCAGGCAAAGGAGCCGAGGCCAGTTCCAGATCGTGACGTGGCGCCGGCACGTGAGGTTCATCTCCAGCCTGGCACCCTTCCCCCCGGCGTCGGCCGCCGCGAAAAAGCCGTGGCGCCTTCGTTCCCTGCGCCCCCCTTGTGCGGAGCCTGGGCACATTGCGCTAGCCATTCGAGACGCAGTCGCCCCTGCGCCCCCCTGTGCGGAGCCTGGTCTGACTGTCAACCCGTCTGCTCTCAAGCTGAGTGCTTGCTCGCCTGTCGGCCCTGCTGCGTTTCGCCCCGACTGCCGTCTTGCCATTCGACAAGTCGGTCCCTCTCACCATCGAGCGAATGGCCATTCGTGCGTCAACCCCTTGGTGCATCAACCCCTTGGTGCATCTGCACAGGCCCTTGTGCCCCTCGGTGCCTGCCCAACCTCCGCATCTAAACATCATCACCCCGGTACGCGGCTGGTACGAGCCTCTGCCTGTAGCGTCTCCGGCGGTACACTTACGTGAGAAACTGTTGGCGCTGCCGCCGCAGCGAATCTTGAACGCACACGAGCCGGTATACAGAACATGCGCGTCCTCTCAGGCATTCAACCCACGGGCAGGTTCCATTGGGGCAACTACTTCGGGGCCATCCGCCAGTACATCGATTTGCAATGGGAGCATGAGAGCTACTATTTTGTGGCCAACTTGCACGCACTGACCACGGTACGAGACCGGGACCTGCTCCGGCAGCTCACGCACGACGCGGCGGTGGATCTGCTGGCGCTGGGGCTGGATCCCGATCGGGCCACGCTGTTCGTGCAGTCCGACGTTCCCGAGGTGTGCCAGCTCTGCTGGCTGCTGATGACCGGAACGCCGATGGGGCTGTTGCAGCGTTGCCACGCCTACAAGGACAAGGTCGCCCGCGGCCTGCCGGCGGATGCGGGATTGTTCACCTACCCCGTGCTGATGGCGGCCGACATCCTGGCCTACGATGCGGACTGGGTACCGGTGGGAGAAGATCAACTCCAGCACATCGAGGTGTGCCGCGATGTGGCGGCCAGCTTCAACCATCGCTACGGTGAGACGTTCGTGCTGCCGCAAGGCAAGGTGCTGCCGCATGCGGCGCGCGTGCCGGGGACGGACGGCGAGAAGATGTCCAAGAGCTACCACAACACGCTGGAGGTCTTCGAGGATCCGAAGGTGTTGCGGAAAAAGATCATGCGCATTGTCACCGACTCGCGGCCGATGGAGCAGCCCAAGGATCCGGAGACGGACCATTTGTTCCAGCTTTATAGCTTGCTGGCCACGCCGCAGGAGCGGGAAGAGATGGCCGCCCTGTACCGGCGGGGCGGGTTCGGCTACGGTCAAGTGAAGCAGGCCCTGGCAGACCTGGCCGAGCGTTTTTTTGAGGAGCCGCGTGCCCGACGCGCCGAGTTGGAGGCACATCCTCAGCGCGTGCGGGAGATTCTGGGAGACGGCGCCCAACGCGCCCGCCGCAAGGCGGCCGAGGTGCTGGGCCGCGCCGAGCAGGCCTGCGGCGTGAGATACTGCGTTTGACCCGGGGCACAAGGCCGATGGGCGTTCCTGTTGGCCGCATGCTGGACAGCACGAGATGTGCCCGGCCGCGGTGGAACGACTGGCGTGGCAAGCCGGCGTCTGCGCTGCTGCTGGGAGTCTGGTGTGTGGAAGGGGCTTCTGCCCCGCTGCGGCCACCAAGGAGTTTCTGGCCTGGCGGCTGGCCATGCGACACGGCAGGCCCTGTGCAGGCTGCGAGGCACCCCCGGCGTCGGGGGCTAGTATTCCGCGATCAACAATCGCGTCAGGTGGAAGAACACGGGCGCCGCGAAGCAAATGGCATCGATGCGATCGAGCACGCCGCCGTGCCCAACGACCAGCGTGCCGTAGTCCTTCACTCCCCGATCCCGCTTGATGGCAGACATCGTCATGCCTCCCGCGAAACCCATTACCGTCGTCGCCAGCGACAGGCCCGCCGCCTGGAGGGGATTAAAAGAGGTGGCCCACCACAGGCCCGTGCCCAAGGCCGTCCCCCCCAGCACGCCGCCCACCAGGCCCTCCCAGGTCCGCTGCATGCTGATGGCCGGGGCGATCACCGTTTTTCCCCATAACCAGTGGGAGACGTGCTGCGCGCCCTCGCCCATGGTGACCACGAGCAAGAAGAAGAAGAGCAGCCGAGCATTCTCCTCCGGTGCCTGGCGGGGGCGCAGCGGCAGCACGGGCGGGTCGCGTCGCGGGCGGCCGGCTGGCCGTTTTTCAGCCGTGGCGTTCACCTCGCTATCTGGGCTGGAGCCGTGTCGAGGATCCGCTCCGCTTCCCGTGCCTCCGCGCGTCATCTGCTGCTCGGCAGGCGGTGTCCTGGCGCTGGCTGAGGGGCCCGGCTTGAGTTCCAGGTACAGCACGGCTGGGGCATGGCTCAGGCAATACACGCAGATCATCAGGCCCGCCTGGATTTTGGCGCACCGCTCCAGGTAGCGTTTGCTATCTCCGGCCACAGCGATGCGGGCGGGAATAAATAAGAACGCATACACGGGGATCAAGATGCTGTACAGCCCATACTGATTGAGCCCCACCAGGACGTATTGCAACGGTGTGAAGAAGAAGAACACCCAGAACAGGGCGCGGTGGTCGGCCACGCGGGTGGGAGTTAACGTGATAAACTCGCGCAGCGCCCAGAAGGAGAGGAAGAAGAACAGCAGCACCGTCGCCCAACGGTGAAAGAAGAAGGCGGCGGCCAGCACGGCGCATAGCAGCCACCAGGCCCGGATGCGCTGGTTGAATTGCTCGATCACGGCGGGGTTTAGCCCCGTGTCGGTCTGGCGCTTGAGCATCCAGCCCACAAACGTGGCCACGCCCAATGCCGCCAGCACGGCCACCACCAGCAGCGACAAGGTCAGATCGTACATCAATCCTGATCCCGCAGCCGGATGACGGCCTCGCGGGCACGGCGGAGGAAGTCTGCCTTCGGCTCCTTGGCTTCGAGCCACATGGGAGGGCCGAAGGTGATACAGCTTAGCAGGGGCACGGGCAGGAACTCACCCCTGGGCAGCACGCGATTCAGATTGTCGATGTAGACGGGGATGAGTTCCAGATCGGGCCGTTTTTTTGCCAGGTAATACAGGCCGCTTTTGAACTCGTTCAGCTCGGGGCCGGTGTTGCGGCCTCCCTCGGGAAACAGGATCAGGGAGTACGTGTTGCCGATGGCCCGGATCAGCATATCCACCGGGCTCTGGTGGACCTTGACTTCGGTGCGGTCGATCAGCAGGGCATCAAACACCTTGGTGGCCAGGTAGCGTCGAATCCAACCGCGCTCCCAGTAGTCCTTGGCCGCCACGGGGCGTGTCAGCGCGCGAACCTCCTGCGGCAACGAAAACCAGACGACCAGAGGATCCAGGTGGCTGGTGTGATTGGCAAAGTAGACCCGCTGGCACGTATCGGGCTGGCAATCAATCCAGCGGGTACTGGCTCCGCTGATCAAGCGCGCAAGGGCAGCTAAGAGGGTCCTGGTCATGGGGGGAGCAAGGTCAGGCCACCGCCGCCGCAGACTGCCTGGGCCAGACCGGAGCGCCTGCTACCAACTTGCATGGTAACTCTGCCTCTCCGCCCCGCAAAGAGGAGCGATGCCGCAACCTGCTGGGAGAGGCTGCACAGCCACGGGCGGGGGCAGCGGGCCGGCTTGCGACGGCAGCCGCTGATTGGCAGGCCCGTGCTCGGCAGCAAGCGATGTGCCGCATGCCGCCCCCATTCTCGCCCCCGTCAGGGTGGATCGAAGCCGCCCGGGTTCCAGGGATGGCACCGGCAGATACGGAGGATGCCCCGCCACGCACCGGGCAGCACGCCATATTTCCGAACCGCCTGGATCATGTACTCGCTGCAAGAGGGCGTAAAACGGCAGCGAGGACCCAACAGCGGGCTGAGCAGCCGCTGGTAGAGGCGCACCAGTGCTACCAGCAGCCAGCCTGCTGCCAGGCCCAACGCACGCACTCCGCCTGCCGCCAGGTTCGCAAGAAACGAAGGGCGTGGATTTGGAGCCATGGCCGCGCGTGCCGGTTCAGGGCTGATCGTTCGATACGGACGAGCGGCCCTCCAAACGCCTGGCCAGCGAGGAGGCCAGCCGCCGCAGCGAGCAGCAAAGGACCTTCAGCGAGGGAGGCGGCCCTGGCTGGGGCACGAGAACCATGTCCAGGGCGGGCAGTGCAGCCGCCTGCTGGCGGAAGGCCTCGCGCAGCAGCCGCTTCCACCGGTTCCGCACGACGGCCTTCCCCACCCGCCGCGCCACTGCCAGCCCCAAGCGGGGATGAGGCAGCCCGCTTTCGCAGCCGAATGCGCGGAGATACTGGTCGGCTACACACACGCGGCGGCGGTACACGCGTTGAAACTCGGCAGCACGCCTCAGCCGCATCTGCCGCGAAAAGCCCTGGCGGGGCGCCGCCGGCCCCTCTGCTGCGGCAGCCGGGGATGGAAGCCGCGGGGCGGAGCGGGCCTGCTCACACGGGTTGTTGCTTGTCATCCGGCGTCTCCCCCAGCGGGTTGGGGGGAACCAGCGGCTTCCGGTACCACGAATCGTCGTCCTGGTAATAGCGGCTAGGCACGCCGTGCCGCGCCAGCTTGCGGACGTAGCGACCGCCCAGCCAGACAAGCACCATCAATCCGGCGCCCAGAATAGCCAGGCCGACGAGGGCCATCATCATCCGTGCGTATGTGGTGGGGGGCAGCGTGCGCTGCGGGGCCGCGGCATCAGCCCAGACGGCCGCCAGGGGAACCGCTTGCAGCAAGAGGGCAGTGCCGTAACCCGTCGCCTTGCGCCAGCGGCGCAGCAGGCGGCAAGGCAGAGGGGGAGATGGGTCTACCATTGCCATGGCTCGCGGGGAGAAGAGGGGTAGCGCCGGTCCAGCTCGCGTGCCAGACGCAACACCTCGTCGTCGAGCTGAGGAGGCAGCACGATCAGCACCTCGGCGAACAGATCCCCCGGCGCTCGGCCCTCGGCCTGGACGCCATGCCCCCTGATACGCAGCTTCTTGCCGCTGGAGGTTCCCGGCGGTACGCGTAGCGTGACCACGCCCTTGGGGGTGGGAACATCTACCTTGGTCCCCTCGATCGCCTCGCGCAGCGTCAGCGGGATTTGCACGTATAGGTGATCGCCACGCCGCGTGACATGCGGATGAGGTTCGAGAACCACCTTCAGCAGCACGTCGCCGGGTGCCCCCAGCGCGTCTCCCCCCTTGCCGCGCAGGCGGATCCGTTTTCCCTCTTCGATGCCCGCCGGTATCTTTACCGTGACCGTCTCGACGGAGCCGTCTGGCCGTGGCAGGGCAAAGTCCACCGTCCCGCCCATGACGGCCGTCTTTAGCGGCACACGCAGTTCGAACTCCACGTCGCCGGCGCGGGCACGGCCAGCGTTGCGAGCACGGCGGCCGCTGCCGAAGGGGACGGAGAACTCTTCCATCTCTGGCGGGAAGCCGCTTGCCGTACCGCGCCGGAAGAACTGCGTGAGAATGTCTTCGATGTCAAACGGCATGCCACCAGCGTGCCGGCCGCGCGCGCCGCGGCGTGCCCCCGCGCCGGCGAATTGCTGGAAAGCCGGCCCCATCTCGTCATACTGCCGCCGCTTCTGGGGGTCGTGCAGCACGTCAAACGCCGCCTGCACCTCCTGGAACTTCTTCTTGGCGTTCTTGTCGTCGGGATGCAGGTCGGGATGGTACTTGCGTGCCAGTTCCTTGTACGCCTTCTCGATTTCCTCCTGCGAAGCGTTCCGGCTGACACCCAAAATCTGATAGTAATCCGTCATGCCTTCCTGGAGACCCCTGGAAGCAGCACAGCGCAAGGTCGAAGTGTCTGTCATTCTAGGCCCTTGGCAGCGGCCAGAGCAAGTTGACCTGCCCGCCACCGGCCCATGCGTACCCGCCCTCCCCTCAGCCAGCCTGGACGAACCGGGCCTATGCGAAGCGGCCCTTGACGTGCTGGGTTGGCAGGGTCTGGGTTTGCAGGGCGTGGGTTGGCACGGCCTGGACCTACGCGGGCGGGGCCATCTGCACGCGGCCTGAATGGCAGCCGGGGCGGGCAACGCCACGAGGCTTGCTGTTCAATACCGCGTGCCGCCCTGCCGGAGAAGAGAAAGTGCCATCGAGCGACGAGGCCTGGGGCTTCGGCTAGCCAGCGTGCCTCCCAGGCATCTTGTGGCAGCGGGCGGCCCTATCCCACCACGCTACCTGCCAAGGCACATGAGCTGTGTTCCTTGCTGGTATGCGCGGGCGTGCCAGGCCGATTACGCATCACGAGACGGGGCAACAAACTAAGGTGCCGCCCTTTCCTGCACACGCAGGCATGATGGGCCGCCTACTCGGCAGGTTTATGGGACTGTGCCGACCACAGGGCGTGCAGCAGGTGGGAGAGGTCGTGGTAAGGTGTTTGGTCAGGGGGGCCGGGCGCGTGCCAGAACTGGCTTGCTTCTCGTTTGTCAGCCAGAGTCAAGATGGTGGAGGAGACGGTCCCTCCTCCGGGGCGGCGGAGCAGGATGGCAGGTCCGTCCTCGCCGGCCGGCAGCGAGCAGATAGTACGAGCGCGGCGGCAAAACTCCTCGGCCGTGGGGGCTGGCTTTGACCCAAACATGCGGCGCACCCGGGCCAAGCGGGCGTCGTGGGGGTCGTTGGCGTTTCCGGCCGCCAGCAGGTGCATGCCGGGTTCGAGGCGCTCTACGCTTATCCGCTCCGCGGCCGAAAGCACCCAGGCCTGCTGCGGATCCGCCACCAACAGGTTGACGCCGGCATAGCAGTCGTTTGCCAGCTCCTCCCGTGCCAGCTCCAGCGCGTCGGCCGCATGGCACATCCGCGCCACGTCTCGGCACAACAGGCCGCGCGACCTCGGCTCCCTCGGGGCATGCTGGTACGGCCGATTCGTCACGGCCGCTACCAGGCCATACTCGTTGACGGCCAGCCACGTCCCGCCCGCCAGCAGGTCCGTGCCACAGACCACACGCGGAGGACCGACATGAAGCTGGGGCGGCGCTGTGGGGCGGCTGTACGACTCTTCTCGGTTCGCCGCCAATAGCAGCGGATAACCGTCAACCACGCGATGCACCAGCAGGATCAGGCACATGGTCCCGGCCAAGCAGCCAGAGGAGCGGACACGCAGGCAGCCGTGAATCCTAGCGTGCAAAGGTCAAGGGAAAAGGTTGGGCCAGGAAAGCGCATGGCAAGGCGGCAGCAGGCTGGGGCGGCATGTTGCCAGGCCAGCGTCTCGGAGCATGGAGGACCTTCCCCAAGCCGCGCGCTGCTCTCTGATCACTGGCCGTCGTGCTCGTCTGCCGACCCACTAGCTGTACAGTTGGATGGCCTTGATGATTTCGTCCAGGTCGTTGGGCACGGCCACGGCCCGGTTGGCGAAGGCGGCGCGCCGCACGCCGCGGCGGCCGAGCACCTCGTTGAATTGGTCTTGATCGGTGGTGTGGTAGGCGACGGTCGCCGTGGGATCCTTGAGCTGGTGTCCCGTCAGCACGCAGACCACGCGTTCGTCGGGGCCGATCACGCCCTCGGCACGCAGCAGGCGGGCGCCCGCCACGCTGGCCGCGCTGGCTGGTTCGCATCCCAGCCCTCCCGCCCCCACCTGGGCCTTGGCGTCCATGATCTCCTGGTCGCTCACCTGGCGCACCACGCCGTCGCAGACGGCCAGCGCTCGCAGACACTTGGCAAGGTTCACCGGGCGATTGATCTCGATGGCGCTGGCAATCGTCGATGCCCGCCGCTGCGAATGGTCCATCTCTTGATAGTACGCATCCACCAAAGTGCGATCCACCGCCCCCTCATTCCAGCGCAGGCCCTGCTGTGTGTAGAGCGCGTACAGCGTATTGGCCCCCGCGGCATTGATCACAGCGAGCCGGGGCACGCGGTCGATCAGCCCCAGTGCCGCCAGTTCCGAGAAGGCCTTGCCAAAAGCGCTGGAATTGCCCAGGTTCCCCCCCGGAACCACGATCCAGTCCGGCGGCTGCCAGCGCAGCGCCTCGAGCACCCGGTACATCACGGTCTTTTGCCCCTCCAGCCGGAATGGATTGACGCTATTGACCAGATAGATGCCCAGCTCGCGCGACACCTCCTGCACGCGGGCCATGGCATCGTCAAAGTCTCCGTGAATCTGCACGGTCAGAGCGCCGTAGTCGAGGGCCTGGGCCAGCTTGCCGTATGCGATCTTGCCGCTGCCTACAAAGATGATCGCCTTCATCAGCCGCGTCACAGAGCAATAAAGCGCCAGCGAGGCGCTGGTATTGCCCGTCGAGGCGCAGGCGGCGCGGGTGGCCCCAATCGCCCGGGCGTGCGTAAAGGCCGCCGACATGCCATTGTCCTTGAAGCTGCCCGAGG
>JAIMBC010000083.1 GCA_023511675.1 Pirellulales bacterium | reverse complement strand
GCTCACGTCGCCGCAGAATCCCTGGTTTGCGCGGCACCAGGCCAATCGGCTGTGGGCGCATTTCATGGGGCGCGGGCTGGTGGAGCCGGTAGATGACGTGCGTGCCACGAATCCGCCAAGCAACCCCGAGTTGTTGGATGCGTTGGCAGGGGCCCTGGTGGAACAGCAGTTCGATTTGCGGCAGATGATCCGGCTGATAACCGCCAGCGCGGCTTATCAACGGTCGAGCCAGCCGTGCCCTGGCAACGAGCGGGACGAGCAGAATTACTCGCGGGCTCTCTTCAAACGGATGGATGCTGAGGTGTTGCTGGACGCCGTGTGCCAGGTGACAGGGGTGCCGGAGAAGTTCGAAGGGGTTCCGGCAGGCAGCCGAGCCATTCAGCTTTGGGACAGCAAGGTGGACCACTATTTTCTTTCGCTGTTCGGCCGGCCTGTACGGCAGACGGTATGCACGTGCGAGCGCAACGCAGAGGCGAGCGTGGCGCAGGTGCTGCATTTGCTGAATTCTCCGCAGATCCAGGGCAAGCTCAGCCACGCGGGCGGCCTGGCGCGCCGGCTGGCTGAAACCATAGCTGACGAGGGCGAGCTGGTGGACGAGTTGTACCTGACCTCTTTCAGCCGGTATCCGAGCGAGACGGAGCGGCAGCGTGCCGTGGACTTCTTGCGTGCGGCGGCCTCGCGTCGCGAGGCGGTTGAGGATCTCGCCTGGAGCCTGCTGAATACCCTGGAGTTCGTATTCAATCACTAGGGGCTTGGTAGAAGGAACCGTCACCATGAGAAAGCGGCCGGCATTTTGCGATGGGCATTCGCGGCGAGACGTGCTCAAGGTGGGGGCAGCGTCGCTGTTTGGCATGTGTTGGGGCCTGGCCGACGTCTTGGCGGCGCGGGCGGCCGCGGGCGAGTCGGGACGCGACGTGTCGCTGATCATCCTGTTTCTCAAGGGGGGGCTGAGCACCATCGACACGTGGGATCTCAAGCCGGAGGCGCCGCGGGAGTTCCGTGGCGAGTTTCGCCCCATCGAGACGGTGGTCCCCGGGATTCAGATCGGCGAACATCTGCCTCGCGTGGCCCAGCAGATGGACAAGCTCTCGCTGATCCGCTCGTTTAACCACCGCAATTCGGACCACGGGCCGGCCGACCACTACATGCTCACGGGCTATTTTCCCGGCGCAGGGTTCAACCCCAATCTGAAGCCCAACAATCAGCGGCCGGCTTTTGGGTCGATCGTGGCTCGCAAGCTGGGGCCGCGAGGCAGCGTGCCGCCCTACGTCTGCCTGCCGCGTCTGCACCCCAGTGCGGGCCCGGCCTACCTGGGCGCAACCGTGGCGCCGCTGGTCATCGAGGCGGATCCGGCTGCGCCCGATTTTGCCGTGCCGGACTTGATGCCCCCTCTCAGCTTGCCGGCAGACCGGCTAGCACGCCGCGAGGAGCTGCTGGCACAGATCGACCGCTATCAGCGGGCTGCCGAGGCCCAGGCAAACTCGGCAGCACAGACCGTATCTGTGTTTCGCGAGCGGGCCTTTGGTTTGATGACGTCGGCAGAGGCCAAGCGGGCCTTCGACATCCACGCCGAGCCGGACCGTTTGCGAGACGAATACGGACGGCACACACTGGGGCAGTGCTGCCTGATGGCCCGTCGGCTGGTGGAAGCAGGCGTGCGCTGCGTGACCATCGATCACGCCAACTGGGATACGCATGACAATAACTTTCACGTGCTGCGGCAAGACCTGCTGCCCCAACTCAACGCTGGCCTCTCCACGCTGTTGCGCGACCTGGCGGACCGCGGCCTGCTGGAAAGCACGCTGGTGATTGTGACAGGCGAGTTCGGCCGCACGCCGCGGATCAATGCCAATGCCGGGCGGGACCATTGGGGTCCGGCGTTCACCGTGGCCCTCGCCGGGGGCGGCATCCAGGGTGGACGCGTCGTCGGCCGTACCGATGCACGCGCCGAACGGCCCGCCCAAGACCCTTACGGCCCGGAAGATCTGGCCGCCACCCTCTTCCACCTGATGGGCATCGATCCCGAGGATGAGTTTTACACGCCCGAGGGCCGCCCCGTCAAAATCGCCAACCAGGGGCGGTTGATCCGCGCCTTGCTATAGTCCGGCCGAGCTGGCAGCCCCCCCTGCACCTGCCTTGCAACGATAGCCCTGCCAACGGCGAAAGGAAGCACATGAACACCCGTGGTACACTGCCAGCCGGCCGCCGCCCTCTCCCGGCAGCGGCCGCACTGTTGTGCGCGCTACCAGCGGTCGCGTTGCTGGCGAGCTTGCCACGCTACCTGGCTGGGGACGAACCTGTTGCTTCGTACATTTTTCCCGCCGGCGGCCAGCGCGGCACAGAATTGACCGTGCGGGTGGGCGGCCTCTATCTGCACCGTGGCTGTCCGTTCGAGATGCTAGGTCCTGGCGTGCAGGCCGTGGATCAGCTCGTGCCCACGGAGACCATCTGGTTCGAGGGGCCCATGCTCAAGCTCCCGGCCAGCCAGCAAGCGGAAGACTATCCGAAGGATTACCTGGGGCGTGTCCGCATCGAGGCACAGGCCCCGCTCGGACTGCGTTACTGGCGGCTCTGGACCAGCCAGGGCGCCACTCCGTCTCGCAGGTTTATTGTGGGAGATCTGCCCGAAGTCCTTGAGGAAGAAATCGACGGCCACCCCATTGCTGTGCATGTGGAACTGCCGGTAACGATCAACGGGCGTACCTTCCCCAGAGAGGACGTGGACCTTTGGACGTTCGATGCCCGCGCCGGCCAGGTTGTATGGGCCGAGGTGTGCGCGTTGCGGCTGGGTTCGCCCCTCGAGGCGCACCTCGAGATCCTCGGTCCGGACGGCAAGGTAGTGGCCGAGGGGCTGTGCGCAGGCGGCATTGACCCGGTAGTGGCCTTTGTCGCGCCCGCCGATGGGGTGTACACGGCACGCCTGCGTGATATCCAGGCCGGCGGTTTGCAGCATTACGTGTACAGGCTGACTCTCTCGTGCGGGCCGCGCGTGCAGAGCGTCTACCCCCTTGGCGGGCAACAGGGAAGCACCGTGGAACTGGAACTGACGGGCGCAGGCTTGCCGGCAGAGCGTGCGCACGTGCTGTTCCAGGCGGGCAGCAGCACGGAAGAACCCTTGCCAACACCGCGTGACCGCTGGCATCAAGCCATGTTGGGCGGAATGGGGGTACCCGTGTTGTTAGAGGTGGATGAGCTGGCAGAGTTGCTGGAGTGCGAACCCAACGAGCAGCCGGAGCAGGCGGTCTCCGCTGAGGGGCCCGTGGTGTTCAACGGCCGCATCGACCAAGCGGGCGACGTGGATCTCTGGCGGCTGGCTGGCAGGCAGGGCCAGGTGTGGCAGCTCGATGTGCGTGCCGCGAGGCTAGGCTCGCCGCTCGACAGCGTGCTGGCAGTGCTGGATGAGACGGGCCGTGAGCTGGCGATCAACGACGATCTGGCAACAGGCCAGACCGATTCTTTCTTGAGTTTTGCCGTACCGGCTGATGGAACCTACATGCTGCGCGTCGCTGAGCGGTTTGGCGGCCGTGGCGGCCAGTCGTTCGCCTATCGGCTGCGCGTGGCCGCGCCCCCGGCGCCCGACTTCGACCTGCTGCTGGCCGCCGATGCCCTCAATCTGCCCCGCGGCGGCCAGGCCAAACTGAAGGTAGAATGCCGCCGGCAGGGCGGGTTCGATGGCCCTGTGGCGATCGATGTCCACGGCCTGCCGGCAGGTGTGACGGTTTTGGGCACGGAGGTTGCCGCAGGGGCGGGACATGCCGAGCTGGTATTCTCTGCCGACGCCACTGCGGCGATCGGTGCGGCCCGGATCACCATCAGCGGCAAGGCGGCGGTAAACGGGGAAGAGAGGGTGCGGCAGGCGGCCCTGCCTGCCGAGCGTGGGGAATGGGCGCCGCAAGATGTGTTGCTGGCCGTGTCGTTGCCCACGCCGTTCAAGGTGGTGGGCCGTTACGAACTCCGCTATGCCGGGCAGGGCACGATCGAGCGCCGCCGATATACCATCGAGCGTAACGGCTACGAAGGCCCGCTGGAGGTGCGGCTTGCCGATCACCAGATGCGTTACCTGCAAGGCGTCACCGGGCCGACCGTGATTGTGCCCCCTGGAGCGAGCGAGTGCGTGTATCCGGTCTACCTTCCTCCCTGGATGGAGCTGGGCCGCACCAGCCGTGCCTGCGTGATGGCGGTGGGAGAGATCGTCGATCGGGACGGGTCGCGGCACATTGTCAGTTTCACCTCGACGGCGCAGAACGAGCAGATTGTGGTGGTGCTCTCCCCAGGCTCACTGGCCGTGAGCGTCGACCCGCTCTCGGCGGCCGTACTGCCGGGAGCCAGTACCGAGGTGACGGTGCGAATCCGCCGTGCCCGTGACGATCTGGGAGACGTGCGCATCGAGCTGGTAACGCCTCGTCACATGCGAGGGATCTCCGCCGAGCCGCTGCTGCTGCCTTCCGACGCCGAGCAGGGCCGTCTGAAGATCTCCGTGGCAAGCGAGGCGGGCCCCCTCAACATGCCCCTTACCGTTCGCGCGCGCACGCTCACGGACGATCCCGTGGTGGCCGAAACGCCCCTCGAGCTGGTCTGGGCCGCACGCAACTAGCCCACGTTGGGGATGTGTCGTGGTGACTCGCTACGGCGCAAAGACAGAATTGCGAAATAGCCGCTTCAGTCTTGCTGCAGTGATTGCAGCCCACGTGTGCGCTGGGCCGGACGCCCTCAGGGAGGGCCACGCTCCCGATGGAGGGCCACGCTCCCGACGGAGGGCCGCGCTCCCGACGGAGGGCCGCGCTCCGGCGTGGCCCCACAGGGTGCGGGCGAGCCTGGCCCGTCACGGAAGCAGCCGCCAGGCGTTCTCGCCGAGCACGATCTCGCGACCGCCGCGATGCTGGTCGTAAACCTTGTGCATCTCTTCGATCGAGTCGAAGAAACCGACCACATATGCTGCGCTGAACGACTCGCCGGCCTTGATGGGCCGGCCGCCGACTTCTTGAATCATGCACACGTACCCGCGCTGGTGGCACCAGGCCTCGCTGACCATGGCGGGGTCGAGCGTCATACCGGCCAGCCAGGGGCCGTCGCGGCCTGTGTGGGGATCACGCAGTTTGTAGGCCCGGATCATGCGGTCCGGAAGGCAATTGTCGTCTCGGCGGTAGAAGAAGCGTTGGTCAGGCGGGAAATCGGCAGCGAACTCCGCGGCCGGGATGGTGCCGTGGTAGCTGAGGTACACCTCGCTAAAGGTATCTCCTGCGCGATGCTTGATGTGCCCGGGCATGTCCACGCGGAGGAACATGGCCTGACTGTCGTTCACGGTGGTGATCTTATCGCACGAGACGAAATACCGCTTGCCCTCGAGAAAGACCAGCGTCTGCTCCCAGAGGCTGCCGGTACGCAGCCCCGGTGCTGCCGTGCGGTAGCGAAAGCTCTGCGTCACCGCCACAAAGCCTCGGCCCCGGTGCACGCGAGGCTCGAGCTGCCGGGCTTGCGTGCAAATCTGAGGGCCTTCCAGCGAGCGCTTGGGTATCTTGCCATGAACGAGGTTGTTGAACTCATAGACCAATTCGGGGTCGAGCTTGTCTCGATACGCCTCATCGCTGCCTGGTTCCATCAGCCAGTCGACAATGTCCAGCCCGAACCCTGCGTCCCGAAATCCGGTCGTGCGGTCCAGCAGACTCCCGCCCGAGACGCCGCTGACATAGCCGCGCTTGCGCACCACCGCTTCCAGCAGATCGCCGCGAATGCGGATCTCTTCCTCGGTCTGCTCGAGCTGAAACTCGTCTGCCCGTGCCCCGGCGCACCATGCAGCGCACACGGCACCCAGTAGCAAGGCCCCGCATGTCCTTGGCCAGCTCATGACGACTCTCGCTCCAGCAACAGCACGTGGGACCAGCCCAGGGTCTGACACAACGCCTTCAAGTAATCCCAGCCCTGGGGCACGCCCTCGATCACCAGCGTCGGCTCCGCCTGCGAGTCCATGGGCTGGCGCAGCCGGTCTGCTGCAAGTGCCGCCAACTGGGGCAAGTCTAGCCAGCGGAGCCAATTCAGCAGGTCAGGGGCGTCCCGCCCGAAGCGCGGCAGGTCGGTCAGCCGCGCGGCAGACACCCCCTCGGCAAAAGGCAAGGCATAGAGGCTCACGGCGGCCATGTCGCCGTGGGCAGAGAGGCGCAGGGGTAGTCCCGCGGGCGTGCCGGCCTGCCGCGTCGCTTGCACGGCACGCAGCACATCCCAGGCCTGCATGCCGGCCAGCGTCTGTCCCAGCAGCATGAATCTCCGCCGACACTGCACCTGCTTGCGCGGCGACGGATCCCATGCCGTGGGCCCCACGCCGCGCGGCATGGCATATACCAGCACGCGCGGATGCGTCCGCAGCTCTGCGGAGAGCTGCTCGGCCAGGCCGGCATCCGGCTCGTTCCCTTCAGGAACTCCCTCCGCGAGCTGCGACAACTCGGGGAACAGCCCCCGCAACGCGCTGATCAGACGCAGCCACTGCGCATCGTCCAGCACGCGCAATTCCATCTCGGTGGCAGGGCCACCAGTAGCAGGATGCAGCACGTACAGCGGCAGACGCACATGTGGCTGGCTGTCGAACTCGTAGATGGCCAGCCGCAGGCCGTTGTTGGCGGCCTCGCCGAGTTGCTGGCACGCCAGCGGCCCAGGCTCCTCGGGCCAGCCGCCGAACACCCGTTCTCGCAGCAGGGACAGCCACCGCACGCGGTCCGCTTCCCAGGCGGCTGCGTCGGCCTTTGGCGGCGGGGCCTGAGGCACGAAGTGCTCGTGAATGCTGGTGTTGATCTGATCGGCCGGAAGCGAGTCGAACACCTTCAGCTCCGGTGGCTCGAACGCGGAGACGCCCGTCTGCTCCACGGGTGTGTCGATGCCCTTGAGAAAGCGGTTGAACCACCTGCCCGCGGCCACTTGCAACTCCTGCGTGTCCTGGTGCGGCCCCGGACTGATGAACAGGCCCAGACGCTCGTCGGCCCCCAGCAGGCGGTAAATCCGTCTTACCTGGGCGTGCAGGCGTTCGACTCCATCTAGCGGGAAGATGGAGTCGCTGTCTGTGTTGGCGATCAGGAGGGGACGCGGGGCCACCAGCGCGGCAAGCTGCGCATAATCCCAGCGGTAGGTATTCACCAGATACATGCAGTCGCAGTGGCCTTCCACGCAGCCGTCTACAACGTGATTGGTCAGGTCTGTGATGCCTGCCACCGGCACGGCGGCCTTGATGCGTTTGTCCAGGGCGGCGATCCACCAGGAATAGGCGCCGCCGCCTGATCGGCCCGTGACGCCCAGGCGAGATGCGTCTACCTCCGGGCGGGTCTGGAGGTAGTCGAGGGCACGAATGCCGTTCCAGCACTCCACGCCTGCGGGCGTATAGCCGCGCGCGTTCCACCACCAGAAACCCTCGCTGTACGTGCCATGGTGCACGCCCTCGATCTCGCCGAGTTGGATGGTGTCGATCGTCAGGCAGACGTAGCCGTTCTTGGCGAACCAGATGCCGTGGTACTGGTAGTGCGTCTTGTTGCCGTAGCTGACTTCTCCCTGCTTGACGCGGCTGTGGCCGCACACGTACAGTACGGCCGGGAAGGGGCCATCCTGCGACTTAGGAAGGTACAAGTTGCCTGTGACGTACAAGCCTGGCAGCGACTGAAAGTGGATTTTTTCGACCACGAACTCGTCGCGCTCGATCCGCCCGGTTACCTGTGCATGCAGCTCGGTACGTTCCGGCCACGGGTCGAGGCCGAGCATCTCCTGGGCCTGGCGGCGCAGCTCGGCCACGCGGCCGGACCAGTCCTCGCTGGTGTGGATATCTGCCAGCGTGCGCTGGGCCAGCCGTTGTGTTTCCGCGGCGAAGTAGCGGGCGAGCATGGCATCGCCACGGGCCGTATTGCGGGTCGGAGGCGCATCCGCCGCCGGTTGCTGCGCCCCCGCCCCCCTGCACAGGCCCAGCGCGACCGCTACGGCAACCAAGACGCCAGGCACCCGACAGGCGGCCTGCTGTGCAAGGACAGTTGACTGAGCACGGGCACCAGTCATCGCAGTAACTCCTGTAGGGCCTCTATCAGTACGCCTTCAACTTGCGGGGCGACGCGCGACACAGGCCCCGTTTCATATCCCCCCTGTTCGTAGGCCACGGCTGTACCGATGTAGCCAGGACCGTAGTCTCCGTATGCGGCCACACAGACGTGGTCCTGGGCACGCATGGCCCGCGCTGCAAGCTGGTACTCCACAAACAACTCTCCCGGCAAGTGCACCAGCCACACCGGTCCCAGCCGCAATGCCGATAGCTCGATCTTGTCGCCCGCCTGGCACCGCCGCAGCCAGGCCAACGCCCGCGCGGCCTGGATCCGCTGTATGCGAGGCAGGGTGGCATCCTCCAGCACCGCAAGCAGACCTGCCTCCGTTAGACTGGCACTGGGCGGCAGGGCCACGGGCCGTACCCGCCACTCGATGTCCGCGCCATTCAAGGCCACGCGGCGTTGCGTCTGCCACGCCTGCCGCATGGCTGCGGCCAATCGCTCCGCCAGGCGCGCCCGATTGTCGGGAGAGCCGTCGTTGTACTTGCCGGCGGCCACGTTTCCGCCCGCACCATTGAAATGCACGTGCAGCACTTCGGGCAACTCGGCATCTCGCTGCGCTCGGGCCAGACCGGGGAAGTCGGCACTCACGCCCCCCTTGCCGTAGTAGCTTTGCGGGTGGGTGGCATAGTAGGTCAACGCTGCCAGCGGCTGCTCTCCGTCGAAGAATGCCACGAGCTGGAGATCGGGGTCGATCACCCCCTCAGGGGCCTCGATGGCTTCGGGAATGGTTGTGGAGCTAAACCGGACGATCTTGACCTTGCCGTCGGGACCGAGAATGCGCCGGTTGGAGGCCACGCGTTCGACCCGTGCTGTGCCAAGGCCGAGGTGGCTGCAAGGCCGGGCGTTGCGGCGTGCCTCAGAGACAGCGGCAGCCACACGGTCGATGGCCTGGCGCGCGAAGGCGGGCGAGAACTCGGCCCCGCCCAGCCCCACTTGCTGCAAGATCATCTCGGCGTCGAAGTCGCAGCCGGGCGCGTCATGCTGGTGGAGGGCGTGCACCGCCACCCGATCGGGAGTTGTGCCGGCGGCCTCCGCCAGGGCGTGGCGCCATGCCGTGTAGCCGCCGTTGCCGATACCCACCCAGTCCACGGCACACAGGACAATGGGAGCTTGGCTGGAGAGGAGCACCACGCCGCGTGCCAGCAGCGGGTCCACAATTTCTGCAGCCGGCGGGACGAGGCCGTCGCAAAGCGGCGTGCCGAGCGGGGGGGTGACGTCCACGCTGAACGTGCCCACGGCCAGGCCGGCGGCAGCATGGGGTTCGGAGTGGGGAGGGGAGACCTGGGGCCGTTCGCCGTGCGGCCGTTCGCCATGGGGTGGGGGACCAGCCACGGCGGCGGCCGTACACGCGGCGAGGACAAGCATCGGGATGATACGAGCCATGTGATTTGCTTGCTGTCGTCGCTGTCTGGGGATGTGCTCCGATGGCGATTCTGTGTTGTGGTGGGGGAGCCGTCAATGTACCCGGCGAGGCGGGGGCAAACCGCGGTTGCTAGCGGGGTGTACCATAAGTTACACTTCCAGGTTCCCGGCCGGGTTGAGGCGGCCGGCGCGATGGTGGTCGTAACATGACTCGTACAAGGAGAAACTGTGGTCAAACTGACGCTCCGTGACAAGGAATCCATTCAAGAGGCAGTGCGCCGCTTCCGCAAGCTCGTTGAACGCAGCGGCATCAAGAAGGAAATGCGGCGCAAGGAGTATTACGAGAAGCCCAGCGAAACCCGCCGCCGTGCTCGCTTGCGAGCGGAACGCCGCGCACGCCGAGGCATACGCCCGTGATTGCAGGCCGCCGCCGGCCAGGCTCCGCTGGTTTACCAGCAGCGAACGTTCGCAGATCGGTTGGAATGCGGGGCACCCCCTCCCTGATGGAGCACGCCACGATGTCACGCCAATCTCGTCGTACCTTCCTGAAGCGCTCGGCCGCGGCGGGGGCAGCAGGCCTCGGTATCTGCGCATCGTCTCGGGTAACGTCGGCTGCCCGCCTGTGGCACGCCAACGAGGCAGTGCGGGTGGCGGTAGCAGGCCTCCACGGCCGCGGCGGCTCACATGTGGCAGAGCTGCTCTCGGTGCCGGGGGTGCATATCACCTATCTGGTCGATCCGGACGTCACCACGTTCGCAGAGCGGGTGAAAGCCGTGGAAGCCGCAGGACAGGCTACTCCCCGCACGGTGCAAGACATCCGCGAAGCGCTGGACGATCCCAATGTGGATTGCGTCACCATCGCCACGCCCAACCATTGGCATGCCCTGATGACCATCTGGGCCTGCCAGGCAGGTAAGGACGTTTACGTCGAGAAGCCCAGCAGCCACAATGTGCATGAGGGGCGGATCGCTGTCGAGGCCGCACGCCGCTACAGCCGCATTGTGCAGCATGGCACCCAGAGCCGCTCCAGCGCGGAGTGGGCCGGCGCCATCGAGTTCATCCGCTCCGGCAAGGCCGGCAAGCTGCACATCGCGCGCGGGCTGTGCTACAAGAACCGGCCCAGCATCGGCTTCAAGCCGATGGAGGTGCCGCCCGCGGAACTGGACTTTAATCTCTGGC
This sequence comes from Pirellulales bacterium, assembly GCA_023511675.1. Lineage (GTDB taxonomy): Bacteria > Planctomycetota > Planctomycetia > Pirellulales > JAIMBC01 > JAIMBC01. The sequence goes on along the minus strand of JAIMBC010000083.1, from coordinate 10,454 downwards.
TAGGACCGGCGCCGGACATGCCCTTCCACCGCAATCTGGTGCATTACAACTGGCATTGGTTCTGGGCCACGGGTAATGGAGACATCGGCAACCAGGGCGTGCACCAGATGGATATTGCCCGCTGGGGCATTCCGGGGGCGACACTTCCCAAGCGCGTGGTCAGCCTCGGCGGCCGCTTCGGCTACGAAGACCAGGGAGAGACGGCGAACACGCAGCTTGCCTTCTTCGATTACGGCGAGACGCAGCTCATTTTCGAGGTACGGGGGCTGCCTAGCGAAGGGCTGCACGGCCAGCGGGTGGGCAACATTTTCCACTGCGAAGAGGGCATGGTGATTGGCAACCAGTTCTATCCCAAGGGGAGCGATCGGCCGGAGACCATTCCCAGTGCGCCGCGGGGGCCGGGTAATGGCCATTTCGGCAACTTCATCGCCGCCGTGCGCAGCCGCCGCCAGGAAGATCTCAATGCAGACATCCTGGAGGGCCACTACTCCAGCGCCTTGTGCCATCTGGCGAACATCTCATTGCGGCTGGGAGAACGTGTGCCCTTCCGGCCCCGCACCAGCAGCCTGGGGGACAACGAGGCAGCCTATGAGGCCCTGGCGCGGATGGAGGAACACTTGGAGAGCGGCAACGGGTTGAAGCTGGATGGCGGTCAGACGTACTTGCTGGGCCGCACGCTCCACATTGACTCCCAGGCAGAAACGATTGTCGACGACTCCCAGGCCGCATCGCTGCTTACGCGCCGCTACCGCGAGCCCTTTGTTGTGCCCGAGAAGCTGGCGTAACTTTTGCTTCCCGCCTGCCGCCCGGCTGCAATCCAGGGGCAGTCGGCTGCGCTTGCAGCCGTGCGGGCCATGCCTGCTAGTGGTTTGCCTGCTCTGCTTGCTGTGGCCCGCATGGCGAATCGTTGTGGCGCGAGCGCCAGATACCGACCAGAAATCCCAGGCGGGCGATTCGGGCAGGGGCGTCGAGAATGCTGCGCCTCGGGGGGCGGCCACGGCGCCGCACCACCGCGGCCAACCGGCTGGCAGGATGCTGCCGATTGTGCCGCACGCCTGGTCCCCGCCGGGACCCCTGGATCTGCAGGCAGGAGAGGCACTCAGACGCCGTGCGCGTCTGCAAATGGTGCTGGCAGAGGCAGCGGCGTATGTCTATCTCTTTGCCTTCGGCGCTATCCTGGGGAGCTTCTTGAACGTGGTCGTGTACCGCATCCCACGTGGGATGGGGCTGTTGCGGCCTGCTTCCCGCTGCCCGTGCTGCCAGACTCCCATCCGCCTGTCGGATAACCTTCCCCTGCTGGGCTGGGTCAAGCTCCGCGGGCGTTGCCGCGCCTGCCATCTGCCCATTTCTCCGCGGTACCCGCTGGTAGAGGCCCTGAGCGGCATCCTGTGGATGGGCCTGGCCATGGCCGAGCTGTTCTCTGGTGGAGCGAACCTGCCAGGTTACACGCCTCCGCGCAACGTGGGGGCCCTGTGGCTGATGTGGCAGCCGCACTGGCCCCTGCTGAGGCTGTACGTTTACCACGCCCTGTTGCTCTACCTGCTGGTGGGGCTGGCACTGATTGCCGCAGACGGTTTCAGGCCGCCCCGGACGATGTGGCTGATCTGGCTGGCGTTGGGCGCCTTGCCACCTCTGGCCTGGCCCGAACTGCATCCCGTGCCGGTTTCGGCTTCGTTCGCCGCCTGGGAAGCGGCCGGGGCCGCACGTGGCGCCTTGAGCGTGCTGGCCGGGGGGGCGGCCGGCGCGATGGGGGGCTGCTGCCTGGCACTGGCGTGGCAGCACCGTTCCCAACGTGCAGATCTGGTGCTCGGGCTGGCTGGGGTCGGGGCCTACCTCGGCTGGCAGGCTGCACTAGGTACGTGCCTGCTGGCAGCCGCTCTGGCGATCCTGGCGGCTTCCCTCGCCCGCCTGCTAAGCATGGCCCGCCACGTACCATCGCTCATGCTGGTAACAGGTGCGGCCTTTATCCACGTCCCCTGCTGGCGCCTGCTTGTCGAACTGCCTGCCTGGCCCGGTCCCCAGGCCGGGCCTCTAGCACTGGCGATTACCGCCGCCGTGGCAGGCGCGGCGGCTGCGACAGCACAAATGCTCATCCCGCCCCCCTCCCCGTACGCTGCCACCGCCCGTGCGCACGCGCCTCACGAACCGACGTCCAGCGCCGATCCACAACCCCCAAACAACCCCGCTGTAGATGGCTAGCGTGTCTCTCCCCTAAGGGGCCAGGCAGATACGTCACCGGTCCGCTGCCTGCAAGCCGCCGGAACCTACTGCCTGGAAGACGGCGCCGGCAAGTCAGGCACCGCGCCCGGGGGCCACGCCGCCAGCGCAACAATTGGGAACATGCCTCGCGGCACATGCCCGGGGACGACGCCGCTAGCGCAAGCGAACAACGAGCCAGCCTTCTGCGTTTGGGAGCGCGCAGCCACGGCTGCCAGCGAGAAGCAGTGGTGTTGCAGGGCAAACAAGCGGCGCTGACTGCGGCGGGTTCAGAACTCCTTGGCCTGCGGCTGTGAATACGAGGATGCGAACCAGCAGAGGCGGAAAAACTCTCCCATGCAGCCGACGGTTCTCTTGCTCAGCTCCGCCCTCTTGGTAGATACTGATGTCTTGGTGCTGCCGCGTTCGCGGCGGCGCGGCCCCGAGCTGACGGAGGTGGAACATGAGGTGGGTACGGTTATGCGTACCCCTGGGATGCGCGGCCTTGGCCGCGGCAGCCCTGGGTACCATGGGGAGCCAGGGTACGGCGGCACAGCAGAGCAATGGCGATCTCGCACCACCCGTGCGGCTGGAGGCGGCCGATGGCGTGATCGACGCGGAGATCGGACACGCCGCTCCCTACCTGGCGGACATCGACGGCGATGGCCTGGCGGATTTGCTGGTAGGACAGTTTGGCGGCGGCAAGCTCCGATGGTATCGCAACGTGGGGACTTCCGGCGCGCCCAAGTTCGCGGGCTCTGCCTGGGTCAAAGCGGCTGGCAAGCCGGCAGCCACCACCGCTGGCTGATGTGTGGGCTTCACTCCACAGGTTGTGGATCTCGACGCTGACGGCTACGCAGATATAGTCACCGGTTCCTGGCCTGGCGAGCTGTGCGTCTTTCGCCGCCAACAAGATGGCAGCTTTGCAGCGCTGGAACATATCACGGATAGCCAGGGCCAGCCCATCAACCCCGGCAACGCATCGACGGCCCATGCCGTGGATTGGGATGGAGACGGCGACCTGGACCTGTTGCTGGGCAATATCCAGGGAGAAGTGCTGCTGGCGCGTAACGACGGCACGACTCAAGCTCCTGTCTACCAAGCTCCAGAAAAGCTCCACGCCGACGGAAGGCCGATTGCCGTGGCCGAGGGAGACTCGGCACCCATCGCAGCAGATTGGGACGGCGACGGCCGACTCGATCTGATCGTCGGCTGCGGCGATGGAGGCGTGCTTTTCTTCCGCAACGAGGCCCAGGAGGGTCCCCCCACGCTGGCAGCCGGGCGTCACCTTGTGCCGCCTTCCGTGGCAGCCGCGGCCGATCAAGGGTCAAGCGAACCCAAGCCGGGCAAGCGCAGCAAACCCTGCGTGGCCGATTTCAACGGCGATGGACTGCTCGATCTGCTCGTGGGAGATTTTTCCTCGCAGCAGGCCGAACCCACCGGCGAGCAAGCCGAAACCGCCAGGGCCCTCGAACAGTTGCGCGCCCGACAGGCCGAACTGGCCGAGGAGCTACAGCGCCTGCTGCAAGCGCCCGCAGACGAAACAGACGAACAGCGCCAGGCACGCAAGGCCCGCCTGCAAAGCGTGCTGCAAGAACGCCGCGTACTCGAGCGGCTGCTCGCCAACTTGCGGCCGCGCACCTCGTATACATATCACGGCTGGGTCTGGCTCTACCTGCGCCAGCCCCGTCCGTAGGCTGAGAACGCGGACGCTCTTCGCAACACCGCTGGCAGGCCGGTTTCGGCCGACCCAACCAGACGTAGACAGGCCACGTCCCCGCCCCGTCACGGCGCAGGGCATTCGTCCGGCAGCCTTGGCCTGTTACAAGGAACCTGTTGCTGGGAGCCTGCTGCTTGCAAGCCCTTGGTTTCGGCCAGGCCGCTGGCTCCCCAGCTAGCCTACTGCCGCGCGCCTCGCAGGCCTGGGCCGCACCTGGCCACTTGCTAAGAACGCCGTTGCCTGCTGATGCAGGGCGTCTTGGCGGAGTACGCCCCACGGGCCCCTCCCACCGCACAACGTGCGGCTGTGCGGACTGTGCGACGGGGGCGCCCGCCTCTTAGCGCAGCAGCGCCTTCAGCTCGCGTGCCAGCTCCGAGATGTGGACATTACGGTTGACCACCTTGCCTTTTTGATCGATCAGCAGCATGGTGGGCAACGTGAGGATCCCCAGCTCGTTGGCCAACCGGCTCTCCAGCCCGCCCGGCTCATAGATCTGGGCCCAGGGCAAGGGGTGCGCCTTGAGATAGCTCTGCACATCCTCTTTGCGGTGATCCAGGGCAATGCCGATCACCGCGAAGTCCTTGCCGTAGCGCGCCAGCAGCTCTTTGATCTGCTCCATGTCGTTCAGGGCCGGCTCGCAGGTCGTCGACCAGAACTGGATCAACACCACCTTTTTCCGGTATTGCGCAAGGTCAACCAGCTTGCCGTGGATCCCGCTCCCCTTGAGGTCGAGCACCTTGCCCACGCTATCCAACCGCGTGACCGCGCCGGCAGCCTTCTTGGCGGTGGGAGAGTCTGGGAACTGCTGTACGATCTTGCCGTACCAGCCCTTGGCGTCGTCGTCCTGGCCAGCAAACTCCTCCGCCAGCGCAAGTTGGAGCATTGCTTCCGCCGTGTCTGGGCTGTTGGGGAACTCTTCCACGTAGCTGCGCAGGTTCTCCAGCCATTGAGTCTGAATCTTGGGGAAGTTGGCATTCTCCGCGGCGAGACTGGCGGCGTACTCCGCTGTCAGCCGGCGGAACTTGACATAGGCCGCCAGCTCCTGCATCCCCGCGGCAGCGGCAAACCTGGCCTCCAGCGCCTTCAGCCGCTCGATTCCCGCGGGGTACGCACCTGTCTGCGCCGCAGCACTCAGTGTGTCGGCAAGCTGCCGGTACCAGAGCGGACGGTCTTCCGCCTCATCGGCAGCCTCGGCAATCTGCTCCAGCAGCTCGGCACGCCGCTCGGTGAGCCGCGCAATCTCCTCGGGCGTCTGGGCACGCACAGATTGTTCGTCCAGCTTCTCCAGTTCGGCCAGCAGTTGCTGCGTCTTGGCGTCCGGACCGGCGGTTTCCGACTCCGGCACGTTGGCCCGGTGGGCAGCAAAGAAGATGCCCGCCTCCGGCGCCTGGGCCTGCCCCTCCTCCACAGGCTGGGGCATGCCGGCCACACGCCAGCCTCCGGGCGTGCGGATCATGGTCCCAATGTAGACCTGCCCGTGCTTCCCCTCTGTCTCCACCATGGCCACCACGTTCTCGTACACCAGCAGATCCGTGGTCACGCCGTCGCCATCTGCCGGCACCACTCCGGGCTGGGAGCCGCCAAAGTGCGTCCAGACGGTGCGGTTGTTCACCAACTTCTGGCTGGCCGCCATCCGCTCAAAGGCTGCTGCGGCTGAGGCGGACTTTTCTTGCAGCTCTGTGGCACGCTGGCCACGCAGGCCCACGGCCTGAAGGTCTTCGCTGGTTAGCAGCACACGACGGAACCGGGCAACATCTCGGCTGGCCAGGGCGGCCACCACCTCGGCTGTGGCCTCCTCGGCCGAGATCTCACGCCAGCTATCGATGATCTGATCCTCGTTGGGGTCTAGGCCCCAGCGGGTACCGGCCAGGTTGAGCCAGCGGTACTGGTCTGCCCTGCGATTGAAGTCGGAGTCGATGTCGCGGTAGACCTCAATGCCGTTGGAGTAATAGCACCAGAGGTCCACCACCTTGTCGCCATTGGTATCAAGAAAGCGGCGGAGGACCACGCCGCTGGGAGAGAGCACGACCCAGCCACGTTTGCCGTCCTGGGTCACCGGCTCGATGCGGCACTTGGCAGCTTCGGCTGCCGTTGGCCGGTCGTAGTTCACGTCCGGCTGGATGGGAGCCAACCGCAGCGCCTCGGCGGCCGTGGGATCGGCCGCGGCGGCCAGGCCAAATACCAGGCCCGCAGCGCCAATGGTTGTCAAAGCCAGCATCAAATTACGGGCAGCACGCATGACGGCGATCCTCCCAGCTTCGCAATGGGCGTGGAACGGAGCGTGGACTCGTTTGGCCTCACTGCCCGCCGGCCCTGGATACGCCACGGGGGCTGATCGGGGGCCGGGAGAGGCGGTGGGCCGACGTGCCAGCGAAGAGTTGCTCCACGCGAGAAAACAGCGCCTCGCAGGCGTAGATCGGCATGCAGCAGCGGTAACATGAGCGGGATTTGCGGGTTGGCCCGACTTTGCCGACCGTAGGGGGTACCTGTGCAGAATGGGCGATGGCGGCTCAGCCGACGCCAGGACGCCAGATGGAGGGGGGAGCCGTGCGGAATGAGGGCTGGCAGCGGTGGCGTGACGCAGTGCGTTCAGCGGCAGGATCAAGCCGTGGTAGAGTTTGGATCGAGGCATGGCGTGCTGGAGACCGGCTGGAGCCGGGCCGATAAGAGCAGGTATCGGTGTTGGTCGTGGGTATCGTGGGGCTGTTTTGCTTCTTAAGTAATTGTCAATTAAGGTATTGCGTCAAATGACGAACGCAAAGCGGCAACGGCGCTAGCAGGGAGTTGGCTGCGGGTTTGACAGGCGGCGCAGCACGCATACAATACGCTGGTTGCGGCTCGAGAGAGCGAACCGCGGGCCGATATCCAGCGACTATAAGTAAAGCAAGTCAAACGGATCAGGAGAGCTTCTGGCCGCGCGCATAGCTCAGTTGGTTAGAGCGCAGCCCTGATAAGGCTGAGGTCCCAAGTTCGACTCTTGGTGCGCGCACAGGTAGTTAGGAGCGGGTCGTCGAGAGGCAACGAGAACGAGCCCGAGCGAGGAGTGCGGGGACGTAGCTCAATTGGGAGAGCATCGGCTTTGCAAGCCGGGGGTTGGCGGTTCGAGCCCGCTCGTCTCCAACTTGGTGGCGTGGGCGAGATGGCCATGGCCTCGACACGGGCGAGTCGGCCCGGCCCACGCGAGGCGTGAAAAAGGGGAAGAAAAAACTTCTGGCCCCCCTTTGACACGCGGGAAGCAACGCGATACACTTTGGTTTTCGCCCGGTGGGCGAAAGCGGTTCTTTGACAATTCGGAAGCAAGAGTGGCATCTGAAGAGCCGCTGCAAGAGTTGCCTGGTGCGAGCCGGGTAGCTGTTGCGGCGGGTTCTCACGGCACTTAGAGCGCAAGGTCTGGAGCTTGCGTGCGGCGGGAGACTGCCGCTTGCAAGCGACTGGACGGGAACGTTACTGAGGGCCCAGTCGGGCTGTCGCTGTACGGCGGCGGCAGGCTGGGTTCTGGTGGCGTGGCCACGGGCGTAGCTGGCGGGCGTGAGCCTGCTGGCACGTTGCAGCAGACGACTCTGGGCGACCAGAGCTGTGCATGAATGTGGTCAAGCTACTAAGGGCGCATGGGGGATGTCTTGGCGTCAGGAGGCGAAGAAGGGCGTGGAAGACTGCGAAAAGCCCGGGGAAGCTGTCAAACGAGCTACGATCCCGGGATACCCGAATCAGCGCACGCTGAATCCATAGGCGTGCGCGGCGAACGCGGAGAACTGAAACATCTTAGTATCCGCAGGAAAAGAAAGAAACCTCGATTTCCTCAGTAGTGGCGAACGAACGGGAAACAGCCTAAACCGCGAGGGTTTTCCCTGGCGGGGTTGTAGGGCTCTTCACATGGGAGTTACCAAGCAACCTGCTAGCCGAAGCATGCTGGAAAGCGGCACCAGAGAGGGTGACAGTCCTGTAGGCGAAAGCGGCGTTGCCTCCCGAGGAGTACCTGAGTAGGTCGGGTCACGTGGAACCCCGACTGAAGCGACGGGGACCATCCCGTAAGGCTAAATACTCCCTGACGACCGATAGTGAACTCAGTAGGGCGACTGAAAGATGAGAAGAACCCCTGCTAGGGGAGGTACTGAACCTGAAACCATGTGCCTACAAGCGGTCGGAGCACTACGTCTGGCAACAGACATGTGTGACGGCGTGCCTTTTGCATAATGATCCGGCGAGTTACCGTCAGCGGCGTGGTTAAGGCCTTCCGGGCCGGAGCCAGAGGGAAACCGAGTCTGAAATGGGCGACAAGGTCGCTGGTGGTAGACGCGAAACTGCGTGAACTACCCATGAGCAGGTTGAATCGCGGGTTATACCGCGTGGAGGACCGAACCCACTTGGGTTGAAAACCGAGGGGATGACTTGTGGGGAGGAGTGAAAGTCTAATCAAACGCAGAGATAGCTCGTTCTCTCCGAAATAGCTTTAGGGCTAGCCTCGAGCCACTACGCACCGGGGGTAGAGATACTGAATCGGCAAGGGGATCTTTCCCGATTGCCCTGCTGAACCAAACTCCGAATACCGGTGCGACTATCTCGGGAGTCAGTCCGCGAGGGATAAGCTTCGCGGTCGAGAGGGAAACAACCCAGACCAGCGGCTAAGGTCCCGAAGTCGAGCTTAGTCACAAAGGAAGTTGAGTTGCTGAGACAGCTAGGATGTTGGCTTAGAAGCAGCCACCATTTAAAAAGTGCGTAACAGCTTACTAGCCGAGCAATTCTGCGCCGATAATGAACGGGAGTAAGCTCGACACCGAAGCCCTGGAAGCTGGTTGGCCTGCGGGCCGGCCAGTTTGGTAGGAGAGCGCTGCAGTCCAGATCAAGCCGTACCGAAAGGGGCGGTAGCGGGGGCTGCAGGTGATTATGCCGGAATGAGTAACGATAAAGCAGGTGAGAATCCTGCTCGCCGAAAGCCTAAGGTTTCCTGGGGAAGGTAAATCCGCCCAGGGTTAGCCGGTCCCTTAGTCGAGGCCGAAAGGCGTAGACGATGGATAGCAGGTCAACATTCCTGCGCCGCGCAGATGGACCGATTGGGGGGACGGCGTTGCCATGGTGAGCGGCCGGTTAGAAATGGCCGTAGGGGGTGCTGCGGTGAGGGATAGGCAAATCCGCCCTCGTCAGCCGCAGAGCCTTCTCGACTGCATTTGCCGGGAAGTCATCGGCGCAACGTCCAAGAAAATCCTCTAAGGGTTGAAGTTTGCGCGACCGTACTAAAACTGACACAGGTAGGCGAGACGAGAAGTCTAAGGCGCTCGGGAGAACGCTGGTTAAGGAACTCTGCAAATTGGCCCCGTAAGTTCGCGATAAGGGGTGCCCCCTGTGGTCCATAGCTGTGGGGGGTCTCAGTAAATCGGCTTCAGCGACTGTTTATCAAAAACACAGGACTCTGCTAACTCGTAAGAGGATGTATAGAGTCTGACGCCTGCCCGGTGTCGGTAGGTTAAGGAAGAGGGTTAGCCGTAAGGCGAAGCTCGCAACCGAAGCCCCGATAAACGGCGGCCGTAACTATGACGGTCCTAAGGTAGCGAAGTTCCTTGTCGGGTAAGTTCCGACCTGCATGAATGGCGTAACGACTGAAGCACTGTCTCAACCAGCGACCCGGTGAAATTGTAGTCGTGGTGAAGATGCCACGTTCCCGCAGCGAGACGGAAAGACCCCGTGAACCTTTACTGCAGGTTGGCACTGGGCGAGCGTTCGTTCTGTGTAGAATAGGTGGGAGGCTGCGATCCGGCGGCGCCAGCCGTCTGGGAGCCACCGGTGAAATACCACCCTGAATGCGCGCCCGTCCTCACCGGTCGAGTGCAGCCTCGGCCGGGACCGTGCTCATCGGGCAGTTTGACTGGGGCGGTCTCCTCCCAAACGGTAACGGAGGAGCGCAATGGTGCCCTCGGCCCGGTCGGCAATCGGGCAACACGAGCGCAAACGTACAAGGGCGCCTGACTGCGAGACCCATCAGTCGAGCAGGGACGAAAGTCGGCGTTAGTGATCCGGCGGTCCGGTATGGAACGGCCGTCGCTCAACGGATAAAAGGTACTCCGGGGATAACAGGCTGATCTCCCCCGAGCGTCCACAGCGGCGGGGAGGTTTGGCACCTCGATGTCGGCTCATCGCATCCTGGGGCTGGAGAAGGTCCCAAGGGTTTGGCTGTTCGCCAATGAAAGCGGTACGCGAGCTGGGTTCAGACCGTCGTGAGACAGGTCGGTCCCTATCTGCCGTGGGCGTGGGAAGCTTGCGGAGGGTCTCCCCTAGTACGAGAGGATTGGGGAGGACCGACCTCTGGTGTGCCTGCTGTCCCGCTCGGGGCACCGCAGGGTAGCCAGGTCGGGTACGGATAAGCGCTGAAGGCATCTAAGCGCGAAGCCGGCTCCAAGATCAGGCTTCCAGCACCATTGGGTGCGAAGGCTCCTGGAAGACGACCAGGTCGATAGGCCGGACGTGCACGGTGGGCGACCACTTCAGCCGACCGGTCCTAACAGCCAAGCGGCTTGGCCACCCCGACCCGCCGCCGCCACGCTCC
>JAIMBC010000082.1 GCA_023511675.1 Pirellulales bacterium | reverse complement strand
GGCGTTGTTTACGCTGGGCCGAGCGTTCACCGGCGGGTGCCGGCTGACGCACGTACAACTGCTGGTACACCAGCCCCACCACCTGCCGCGGTTGCGGAATCACTACCAAGCTGTGGTGCTGCGAGAATCCTCGGCCCCCGCCATCACCGACCGGCCCGATTCCTTCCAACGCCCTATGGTTGCTCAAGTCCAGGATGGTAGTGTCATGCACGATCAGCGCGAACCGGTGCTTACGCATCGCGGCACGGGTCTGCTTCCAAGTGCGGCGTCATCGCAGCTTCCCAGGTCACTCGTCGCTCGTTACACAGGCGATAGAAGCCCCTCAACTCATTCCAATCCAGCACCTGAGGGAACGGCTTCTCGGGATGGGCGGCGATCTTCGCTGCCGAATGCACCAGGCGTCGTGTGCGGCGGTGATCGCCCAACTCCGCACCACCAAACACGTGCTCCGCCCACTGCAATGCGTCTGCAATCGCGTCCATCATGCGTCGCTCCCCCGTAAACCATTGCGGTCCAATCCGTTACGACGTAATGACAACTCATCCGAGATGTTGGTAATAGATAGGGCAGGAGCGTGGGAACGAGAGAAGTCTGGACGACGCGGCGTGTGAAGCACACGAGCAAGGGGCCGGTGGTGTGGCACGCGAAGCATGCGCTGCTTTACGTGCCTGACGACCCAGGGCTGCCGGACAGGCCGTCTCTGGTTTGCACGCACGCGTTGACGGGTGAGGTGAAATACTTTCTGAGCAACGCTCCGGTGGAGACGCCTGTAGGAGCCATGCTACGTATGGGCTTTTCCCGGTGGCGGATCGAATGCTGCTTTGAGGACGGCAAGAGCGCACTCGGGCTGTGGGAGGGGCGACGCTGGCTGGGCCTGAAACGGCATTGGATCCTCACCACGGTGAGTTACCTGTTCCTTGCCGAGACGTGCCAGCGGCTCAGGAAAAAAAATCGGGAGTGGACAGTGTGCCAGGTGCGCTACGCGACCGACGCGCTGTTGCGTGGGCTGCAGCTTGACCCGCAGCAGCGCCAGGGGTTGTTTCAAAGAGTTGACCGGCGCATCGCCTATTAGCAGGGTTGCAGCGCCCAGGCCCGCCGCTACCGCCGGCAACGCACGAGCACGCGTTCTGGACCGGCGAGGCATTCACGTCGGCGCCCTCTCCCGCTGCGACAAGGACCCGAGTTCGCGCTGTAGTACTAAGCAGGTGTGGCGCGGAGTGTTACACGGCCCCCCCTCGGCTAAGCGGCGGGCTTTTTGGTTGCCAGGCTGCTGCCTGGGAACGAGGTCAAGCGAGCAGGCCGGGAATGGGCTGCCCTTCGGGCAGCACAAACTGCGGCCGGCCCTCTCGGTCGTAAAGCCGCTGGTGCGGATCCAGTCCAATGGCGCGGCAGATCGTGGCTGCCACGTCGCTGGGGGTATATCCCGGGCCTGTAGGGTAGGCTCCCAGCCTGTCCGTGGCGCCAATCACCTGGCCCGCTTGCACGCCGCCTCCGGCAAAGAAGATCGAACCGGCCGGTCCCCAATGGTCGCGGCCGCCATCGGCGTTGATCCGGGGGGTACGGCCAAACTCGGTGAGGTACACCACCAGTGTGGTTTCCAGCAGGCCGCGGGCCTCCAGATCCAACAGCAATGCGGCAAACGCCTGGTCGATTCCTGCCACGTGGTAGCCGCGGCGAGCCATCTCGCAGATGTGCGGCTGCCGCTGAATGGGCACGGCGTGGTTGTCCCAGAGGTTGCCGTAGTCGGGGTCGTAGCCGTAGTCGACCATCACAAAGCGGGCGCCCGCTTCGATGAGACGGCGGGCCATCATGCATCGTCCGCCGATCTTGGTGCGCCCATACTGGTCTTTCAGGGCGTCTGGCTCTGCCGCCAGATCAAAGGCGTCCCGCACCCGCGGATTGCACAACAGGCGAAAGGCCTCGTCGTAATGCGGGTCGACACCCCGCTTCAGGTGCGTGGCCTCCAGCCGGCGCACCGCGCGCTCGAGGGTCTGGCGAAGCTGCGAGCGCTGCACCAGCCGCTCCAGATCCAGGCCGCTCAACCAATGCAGGGCTTTGGGCCGTAGGTCCTCCTCCGCCAGGGCGTTGGGGTTCTCCCACCGCTCAGGATGCGCGGTGAAGTCCGGCTCCTCAGGTTCTCCGCCCAGGGCAAAAGGCGCGAGATGATTGCCCAGCCAGCCGCCGACAAACAGGTTGTAGGGGGGCGGGCCTGGCCGCGTGATGCCCGGCACGGCGATGTAACCGGGCAGTCCCTCCCGCAGTCCAAACAGGTGCGCCACCACGCTGCCCAGATTCGGCTCGCTGGTGATCCGCTCTGCCGTCACTTGCCTTCCGGAGAGGGTCCACGCCTGGCTTTGCAGATGATCGTTGTTGGGATGAGAAAAGCTGCGCACCAGTGCGAAGCGATCTGCAAGGGCGGCCAGCCGGGGCGCCGTCTCGGCGAAGTACACGCCCGCCAGGCGGGTGGCAATGGGCGACAGCGTGCCGCGGATCTCTTCCGGTGCCTCCGGCTTGGGATCAAACGAGTCGATGTGCGTGACGCCGCCGGCCATCCAGAGCAAGATCACAGACTGGGCCGTCGCGCCGGCGGGCGCCGGCTCGACGCCGGGCGGCACTCCAGCGGCGGCCTTAAGGCCCGCGGAGGCCGAGGCTGCCACCCCCAGCGCCCCCACGCGCAACAGGTCTCTGCGGGTAAGCGGCCGGTTGGGCAGCGGATGCGGCAGGGCTTGCGTGTGGGGCATGCGTCCACCCTGGGGGTATTGGTGTGCTCTGAAGGGCGTCAAGGCCCAGGCGGAAACGACCCCAGTCTACACTTCCGCTGGCCGTGAGCCTACAGGATTTCCCGGGGGCACACGTCACCGCCGCGCCGCAAACCTCCATGGCCGCCCTGCCTACCGGATCCAGCTCCAGCCCAGAATGGCATTGAACCCGGGGCCGTCGATGCCCGAGCCCAGCACGCGGTACAGCTTGTCGGTCATGTTCTCCAGCGTCATGCTCAGGCGGTGGTTGCCGCTGCGGCCCAGCCGCGTGCCCATCCGCATGTTGAGCGTGGCATAGCCCGGCGTGCCGCCCAGGGGAAACCGGCTGTCCAGGTTGTTCTCCGGTGCGTATCGATCCTGTCGGCGCACCAGCCAGGTGTACAGGTCGAACCAGCGGCTGCCGTCGGTTTCCCGCCAGCGCAGGCCCATGATGCCCTGCGCAGGCGGCATGCGGCTGAGCGGCTGGCCACGCCCCACATCCTGCCCAAAGGTGTACCAGAAATTGCCGTACAGGCTCCAGCCCTCTGGCAGCAGGTACTCTCCATACATCTCCGTGCCGTAGATGTATGCGTCGGAGTTGATGCGGATGAAGTTGCTGCTGCCCGGCACCAGCGTGCCATTGGGGCCGATCACGTCAGGCACGGGATTCCCCGCCGCGTCCACGGCCTGGCGCTGGATCTTGTCCTGGAGATCATTCCAGAACTGGAACACCTGGCCGCGGAACCGCGGCGTATCGAGCTTCAAGCCAACTTCGTAGGTCCGCGAGTGCTCGGGCTGCACATCGAGGCTGGGTATGTCTCGGCTGGCCTGTTGCACTGTGTTGTCTGCGGTAAGGTCGTCCAGGTTGGGTGCGCGGAAGCCCTCGGAGATGTTCCCCACCAGTTGCAGCTCCGCCGTGAGCAGGTAGCCCATGCCCACGCTGGCGATCCAGTCCTGGTAAGAGCGATCGAAGCTGACGGGCGTTCCGCTCACGGCGTTGATGGTGCCATGGGCCTGGGCCATCTCGTAGCGGACGCCGACCATGGTGCTCCAGCGCTCGGTGAGCCACACGTCCCAGTTGATGAAGCCGCCGGCGCGGTGGTAGCGGGCATCGTCGGGGATCTGCGGGTTATCCTGCACCAGGCTGCCTGTGGCAGGATTGAAGCGGAAGCGGGAAGCATCCACGTCATCGTAATAGAAATCGCCGCCGTAGGTGAAGCGGCCAAAATCTCCGAGATCCCGCGCCAGGGTGAGGTTGTAGCCGATGGTATCGACATCGAACTCGCCCAGATCGGTGCGGGTGGCACTGCGGATCTCGCGCGACCCCTCCTTGTTGCGGCCGTAGAGGACGGTGGTGGTATAGGCGTCGAACAGGGCGTTGTAGCCGAGTCCTTGCAGGCGGAGATATGCCAGGTCGCGCTGTTGCGGGTCGAAGAACGTGGGCCGCGGCGTGGAGGCAGGGGGACCAAGCACAAAGGGCAGAAAGCGGTCGCTGCGCGGCACGTCCTGTTGCTCGAAGTGCTGCAAGGCCACGGTCAGCAGATGGTCCTCCCCCAGCAAGCTGTTGAATTTAACGTCGCCGGCGTACTGGTCGTAGTTGGTAAACGGCTGACGTCCCAGACCGCCACCGCGATCCAGATCATGAACATTCAGATAGCTGGCACCCCCAAACACGCCCCAGTTGCCATACCAGGCCTCACCGCCCGCGCGCGTGTAGGAGGCCAGGTCCGCCGTGCTGAAGTACTCGGTGAATCCCCCGCTGGCATAATTGCCCGCCAGCGGATCGGAACTGCGCGTGACCACGTTGATCACGCCGCCTATGGCGTCCGATCCCCACAGCACCGACTGCGGCCCGCGCACAATCTCGACCCGCTCGACCTGTCCCGGATCGATCAGGTTGAAGTACTGATTGGGACCGAAGCGAAAGATCGAGTTGTTCAGCCTCACCCCGTCGATCAGGATCAGCACCTCCTGGCCGGTCAAGCCCCGGACGAAGGGCGAGGCCTGCCCGCGCGCCGTCTGCTGCACCAGCACGCCCACCTCGTTTTGCAACAGGCGGGCCATGTCTGCCGGCTGCTTTTCGACAATAAGCTGCCGGTCGATGACCGTGCCTAGCGAGGGCAGGTCGAAGAGAGACTTTTCGCCCCGCACGGCGCTATCGAGCCCTACTGCCTCGCTGGCGCCGAACAACTGCTGCGAGAGGCGGGGGTAGCTGAGCGGGAGGTCATAGGGATCGGTGGCGGGCGGCGGCGGCAGGGGTTCCTCGGCGGACCGCACAATCACGGGCGGGAGTTCAGGCTCTTCATTGACCGCCTGACCAAACGCCCACGCCGCGCAGCACACTGCGGCCGCGCTGCAGGCCAGCACTTGCAGCGTACGCATGATGGCACCTCCATTGACGCCAATCGCGAACCTTTGGGCGTGGCAATGGGCTAGCCGCAGCGACCGGCACATTAACCTCTATCGGCTAATACGAAGACATGGTTTATGACCGTGGTAGCGACATCCCTGAAATTTAGAGAGGTGGCACACGGGGGGGGTAGCTGGAATGTTGCGCCGGCGGCAGCACATAGGTTGAGCGAACGATAGAGTTGGCTCAGCCGCCGCTGCGGCCCGCCGTCCATAGAGCCAGGGCGGGCGGCGCCTGCTGGGTGAGCATGTGCCCGCCAGTGCGTTGGGGCGTTGGCAGCTCATCGGCCGGCCAGAGGCCGCCACGGGGCATGGCCTTGTGCAGCGCCTTGCTTATGTCAGGGCCGTGGTGCAGCGCCCCGCCTACCCGCGGCTCTCGTCGCGCGAGGCAGCAGTTGCTAGGCTAAAGGCCTGCCGGTCTTGTGCGGATCCGGTCTTTGGGCTGCCGGGCCAGCCCCCTTCCCGATGGGAAGTGTCGGCCAGGCACGGACGGAGGCCCCCGTTGAAGGCGCGGCGGCTGGCCTGAATCCTTAGCCGAAGGTGTGCATCTCCATGAGCGTCTCTGCCCAAACGCTTGCGCGTCTTGCCGAGTTCGACACGCCGACCATCTGCAACGTCATCGAGCTGTTCGACGTCAGGCCTCGCAACCAGGGTTATCTGGACGGGCGCATCAAGTGCAATTTTCCCGAGCTGCCGCCCATGGTGGGCTTTGCCAGCACGGCTTCGTTCCGCAGCGATGCCCCGCCGGCGGGAGGAGACGCTTACAGCTCGATCGACAAGCAGATCGAGACCTTCGCGGCCCTGCCTGGTCCGGCGGTGGTGGTGTTTGCGGATCTGGATGATCCGCCGGTGGCGGCCACCTTCGGCGAGGTGATGTGCAGTACCTACCAGGCCTTTGGTTCTGCGGGGCTGATTACCTCTGGCGGCGGACGCGATCTGGAGCAGGTACGTGCCCTGCGCTACCCGGTGTTTACCGGCTCTACCATCTGCTCGCACGGGTACTGCCACATTCTGCACGTGGGCCTTCCCGTGCGCGTGGGGGGAGTAACCATTCGGCAGGGCGACTTGCTCCATGGCGACGCCAACGGCGTCACCACCATTCCGCTCTCCATTGCAGCGGCGGTGGCCGATCTGTGCGCCGAGTTTGTGGCCGCCGAGAAGCTCATTCTCGACTACGTGCGTGGCCCTGGTCCCAAGACGCCCGCCGGATTGGCAGCGGCCCGCCAGGAATTCGCCTCCGTGGTTGCCAAGCTCGCACAACGGGCCAAGGCCAACCGCTAGCCTTTCATCCCTGGCTGCCGCGAATGACCGCCGCGGCCTCTGCGTACAGGCTTTCGGCCGCCTCGGGCGTGGCCGCTTCAACGATCAGCCGCACCAGCGGCTCGGTGTTGCTGGGCCGCACCAGCAGCCACTGCTCCGGCCAGTCGAGCCGCAACCCGTCCAGCGTACTTGCCTCTGCCGTGTCGAAATGCCGGCGCAGCGCGGCAAGGGCCTCGGGCACGCGCGCGGTGGGCAGATCAAGTCGGCCCTTGATCATGTGATAGGCGGGCAACCGGTCCGCCAGCTCGCGCAGGCTCAAGTCAGAACACGCCATGGCCTCCAGCACCAGGGCCATACCCACAAAACTGTCTCGCACCAGGCCCACGCGAGGGTCGATCACGCCACCGTTGCCCTCGCCGCCCAGCACGGCGTCGTGTGCCTCCATGGCCTCCACCACGTGTACCTCTCCCACGGCGGAGCGATAGCAGGGCACACTGTGGCGGCGGGCCACCTCGTCGAGCATGCGGCTGGTGGCGCAGTTGGCCGCCACAGCGCCGGGGTTCTGCTCCAGGACATGATCAGCGCAAATCGCCAGCGTGTACTCCTCACCCAGATAGCAGCCTGCGGCATCTACCAGGGCCAGGCGGTCGCCGTCCGGATCCTGGCAGAAGCCCACAGACGCGCCAAGCTGCCGCACGCGCAGGGCAACCTCTCTGAGATTCTCCGCTACAGGCTCTGGCCGATGCTCGAACTCTCCGTCGGGCGTTTCTCCCAGCACGTGGACCTCGCAGCCCAGGCTTTCCAGCAGCCTGCGGCCCAGCACCCCGCCCGCCCCGTGATTGGCATCGAGCAGTACGCGGTATCGACAGTTGCGGATCCTCTCAGCATCGACGCAAGCCAGCAAGCGCTGGAGGTGCGGCGCATGCGGATCCGGCACCTGAGACAAGCGCCCCCACCCTGGATGGCCTGCGCTGCACCATGCGTTGCGTCGATATGCCTCCGCTGCCTGGCCGGCCGCTGCCGCCCCCAGCAAGCGGCCGTCTGGGCCGAAGGCCTTCAGGCCGTTGTACTCCGCGGGATTGTGGCTGGCGGTAATTTGCAGCCCCCCGGCGGCACTCAGGCTGCCTACCAGCACGCCCAGGGTGGGCGTGGCGGCCGTGCCCGCATCGAGCACGTCTCTGCCCGATGCGCACAGGCCGGCGGCGGCTGCCGCAGCAAGCATCTGCCCGCTGCGGCGGCCATCTCGCCCGATCACAACCGGGCCGTCTGGCAGTGTGCTGGCCAGTGCATTGGCGTAGCGCATGGCTACTTCTGCCGTGAGTTCCTCATCCACGCGGCCTCGCACGCCCGAGACGCTGATCATCAGGCCCGACATGTTTGGCTGGTCCTCCTTGCGCGGCCTATGGGCTAAACGATCTGCGCCGGCAGGCCCCATGGCTCTCGGTACGGCTTGGTGAGCATGCGATCGGCCTGCTCGTCATTCACAATGTGTTCCGTCTGGGGATCGAAGTGGAGTACCCGCTCGGTGCGAAAGGCGATCTCTCCCAGATGCACCAGTCCGCAGGTGAGGTGGGCGACTTCGGCCGATGCCACGGGCTGGCGCCGTGTGCGGACGCACTCAATAAAATCAGCCACGTGCTCTGCGATGCCGGTGCCGCCGCGCATGGTGGGCCCCGGCTCGTTGGCCGCTCCCAAGTAGACCTGGAAGTAGCCGCGGCGCGAGAAGATCATCGTTCCTTCGCTGCCATAAAACGCATTGCCGCTGTCGAAGCCGTACATGCCGTTCTTGGTCCAGCCGCGATCTTCATAGATCAGCACCTTGCCCTCGGCATACTGGTAGGCCACCAGCATGTTGTCCGGGAACTCGCGTTCGCCTTCCAGGTCGATGCGGCTGCCGTGGGCCGTGATCCGCACGGGATGTGTGGAGACCCCCAGGCCCCAGCGGGCCATGTCGAGGTCGTGCACGCCGTCGTTGCCGATATCTCCGTTGCCGTAGTCGCGGTACCAGTTCCACGAGCCGTGAAAGCGGTTGGGGTTGAAGGGCCGCAAGGGCGCAGGGCCCAGGTACATGTCGTAATCGACGCCGGCCGGCGTGGGGGCGTCCTGGGCCGGCTGCCGGTGCGCGTGCCTCTGCAAGTTCCAGGCCTTGCTCATCTTGATCTCGCCCAGCAGTCCCGAGGCCAGCACCTCGCCCGCGGCCGCGGTCACCTCGCTGGAACGCATCTGCGTGCCGTGCTGCACAATGCGGCCTTGCTTGCGCGCGGCATCCACCAGCAAGCGGCCTTCTCGAAACACGTGGCTGGCCGGTTTCTCCACGTATACATCCTTGCCGGCCAACAGCGCAGGCACGGCAATGGGACAATGCCAGTGGTGCGGCGTGGCCACGAACACGGCGTCGATGGCCTGCTCGTCCAGCACACGACGAAAATCTCCGTAGGCCTGGGGCCGATGGCCCAGCATGCTGGCTACCAGCTCGCAGGCGGCAGCGCGGCGAGCCTCGTCCACGTCGCACACGGCAGCCACCTGCACGTCCTGCCGGCGGGCAAACTCGTTCACGAACGTCTGGTAGCGGCCGCCCGTGCCAATCAGGCCCACGATGATCTTCTCCGCCGCCGAGGACGACTGTGGCTCGGCCGCGGCAGCCTGCCGTGATGCCAGCAGGCTTGCTACCGCAGCAGCCGCACTGGCGGGCCATACCCCGTCTAGCAACACACGACGCGAAAAGGCAGACATGCCGCGCCTCCTGGATAAGCCAGAGTGAACCGGGGAGGATCGTAATCGAGCAAGAGCGACCGCGACATGCCGTTGAGGCCACGCGGAATATGCCAGGTGCGCCTGAAGCATACGCCTGCTCTCCCGCCCCGACAAGCCGCCGAGGAACGGCGTGCCGGGAAGGCCATCTGCTCCGGTCAACTTGCGGCGGCGTGCCCCCGACTAGCGACCCATGTGCCGAAAGGCATTTTGTGGTCGCCGGCACACACCTGCACACGCGGGCCATGTCTCGGCGAGAGCCGGCTTGCAGCTTCGTGCTAGCAGCCTCCAGGCGGCCTTGGCCGCTAGGGCCGCTTCTGTTACAAACGCCCCTTCCACGCACGCTGCGTAGCTGGGGGCCGGCATGCCTCCGGCGGCTCACCGGCGGCGAGACAACAAGAGTCACCGATGAAGAGCTTTGCCAGGGCGCTAGCGCTGGGCCTACGCTACCGATGGACCTTTGCGGCATCGCTGGCCTGTGCGCTGCTGGTCGCCGTGCTGTGGGGCGGCAACTTTGGCGCCCTCTATCCGCTTGCCGAGGCAGCCTTCAACCGCAAGTCGCTCCACTCCCTTGCCGAGCGACAGATGGCCGAGACCCAGGCAGAAATACGCCGCCTGGAGCAAGAACTCAGCCGGCTCGAGCCAGCCGCCAGCCCCTCAGGGCTGACCAGCCACGAGCAAGAACAGGCCCGCACACTGCGCAGAGAACTGGCTGCGCAGCAACGCTGGCTGGCTACCCAGCAGTGGTTCCAGCAACACGTGCTCCATCCCTATCTGCCGCGCGATCCGTTCCGCAGCCTGGCCCTGGTCGTGGCCGTGGTCGTGGCGGGGACGCTCATCAAGAGCCTGTTCTTCGTGCTCCACCAAATCCTGTGCGCACGCCTGGCACAGCGGGTGGCGATGGACCTGCGCAAGACCTTCTTCCGCCACACGCTGCACATGGATCTGGCCACCTTTCATCGAGAGGGCACCAGCGAGCTGATGAACCGCTTCACGGCGGACATGGAGAGCCTGACCTCGGGCGTCAACGAGTTCTTCGGCAAGCTGGTGCGGGAACCGCTGAAGATGCTGGCCTGCCTGATCGGAGCCGCATGGATCTCCTGGCAGTTGCTGCTGTTCTCGCTGCTGGTGGTGCCGCCCGCAGCCGTGCTGATCCGCTGGCTGGCGCGCACGCTCAAGCGGGCCAATCGCCGCGCCATGGAAGAGATGACGCAGATCTTTTCGATCCTTGAGGAGTCTTTCCAGGGCATCAAGGTTGTCAAGGCATTTACCATGGAGCGCTACGAACGCTGGCGCTTCCACGCCGCCAGCAAGAAGTACTTTCTCAAGGCGATGCGGATTGCCCGCTACGACTCGCTGACTCGGCCGCTTACCGAGATTCTGGGCATCCTCACGATCAGCACCGCCATGCTGGCCGGGGCCTATCTGGTGCTCAACCAGAAGACCCACCTGTTCGGCCTGAGGATGAGCGACGCTCCGTTGAGCCTCTCGGCCCTGCTGGTGTTCTACGCCATGCTGGCAGGCGTGAGCGACCCGGCTCGCAAGATGTCTGAGATCTTCAGCCGCATTCAGCGCGCGGCGGCAGCGGGGGAGCGGATCTTTCAGCTCATCGACCGGCAGCCAGCGATTGTCGATCCGCCCCGGCCCAGGCCGCTGGGGCGGCACTGCCAGCACCTGGTGTTCGACGACGTGAGCTTCCACTACCAACCGGGCCAGCCGGTGCTGGAACGGATCTCGCTGCACATTCGCTTTGGCGAGACCGTGGCGGTGGTGGGCCCCAACGGCTGCGGCAAGACCACCCTGGTGAGCCTGATCCCCCGGTTCTTCGATCCCGTCTCGGGTGCCGTACGCCTGGACGGCATCGATCTGCGTGAAGTCTGCTTGCGCGAACTGCGCCGTCAAATCGGCCTGGTTACCCAGGAAACGCTGCTGTTCGATGACACGGTGTACAACAACATCCGCTACGGCTCGCCGCACGCCACGCGGGCCGAGGTGATCCGCGCTGCCGAACAGGCCCATGCGCGCCGCTTCATCGAAGAGAAGCTCTCCCACGGCTATGACACGCTGGTGGGACCGCGCGGCAGTCTGCTTTCCGGCGGCCAGCGGCAGCGGATCGCCCTGGCCCGGGCTATCCTCCGCAACCCCCCGCTGTTGATCCTCGACGAGGCCACCAGCCAGATCGACCTGGAAAGCGAGCAGCTCATCCAGCAGGTGCTCGAGCGGTTTATTCGCCAGCGCACCACCATCATCGTCACCCACCGCCTCGGCACCCTAGCACTGGCCGACCGCATCGTGGTCATGGATGCCGGCCGCATTCTCGACATCGGCCAGCACCACGAACTGATCCGCCGCTGCGATCTCTACCGCCGCCTGCACACCGTGCAGTTTCGCGAGACGGCCTGACAGCCCTTCCGCCGCCATGCGTCGAAGGGCTACAGCCGCGCGCCCCTGGCGACTGCACGCTCAAAGCCACCACACGCTTGAATTCCCCACCCGCTCGTAGGCCCCGCTCGTGGCCTCCGCAAGCTCGTCGTGACCACCTTCATGCGATCCGTACGTACATCACAAGCAGGGGATGCATCCGGTCGCTACGGCCGTAGGGGCCGCAGATCGTGCGCTGCTGCCAGGGTGGGACGGTGTTCACCCGCCAGGTTGAGGCAGAGGGCCGGCCACGTCCACCTGCCAGACATGAATGCCTTGCTCTGCCGACTCCAGCGCGGCGGAGAGGCGGCAGGGCCCCTCAGGCAGGACCACGCCCGCCCAGGTGCATTCAGTCGAGCCGGCCTCGACGTTGGTCCGGTGCTGGCTGTCCCCGATCTGCAACATGGCCACGGCCGCCTGCGTGAGTTTTCTGTTGAAGCGTGCCGCGAACCGGTACGTTCCCTCCCGCACCACACGCAGGTGCCACGCGCCGGAGGCGTGCCACGCAGGCGCCTCCTCCTCCACGCGCAGGTCTTGCCGCGTGAGGGTCACCGGGTCCTCGTGTTCGCTGCCCACGTAGATGGCCTGCGCGGCAAAGCGGTTCTCATCTCCACACACGTCGTCGAACCAGGCATCATATGACGCCAGCAAGCGCGCTGCCTCTTCCGGGTGCTGCTCGATCACATTGCGGCTCTCGGCAGGATCCGCAGCCAGGTCATACAGCTCGTGCGCGGCGTCGGCAGCCGGGCCACGCAACAGCTTCCAACGTCCGCGAATTGCGGCAAAGTTCCGGTATCTCTGGGGATGGTTGCCGCGGTGCCACTGCGCAAACAGCGTCCGCTCCGGCCAGGGCTCACCGGCTCCCACAAGCAGCGCGAGCATGCTGCGGCCGTCGAGAGGCGGTCGGTCCGCAAGCGGCACGCCGCACGCTTCCAGTACGGTGGGCAGAATATCGACGTGGGCCACGGGCTGTTCAAGGATCCGACCTGCCGGTATGTGCCCCGGCCACCATGCCACCAGCGGCGTGCGGATCCCTCCTTCGTACACGCTTCCCTTCAGCCCGCGCAGGCCCGCGTTGTAGCGGCTGAAGGCCGGGCCATTGTCGTGCAGGTACAGGATCAGCGTGTCCCGAGCGACGCCCGCATCTTGCAGCGTTTGCATCAAGCGGCCCACACAGGCATCGATGTTCGCGACCATGGCATATACTCTCGCCACGTTCTCGGGCAGGTCCAGCTTGCGGTAGGCTTCGAACTCGTGCTGGGGAACTTCATCGAGCGGATCGTGCGGCGCGTTGGCGGCAATGTACGCCAGAAAGGGACGGCCTTGGGCCGCCGCCTCACGAACAAACGCACAGGCCGCCTCGAAGAAGATCTCGGTGCAGTACCCCTCGCGGCGGACCAAGCGGCCGGACTCGAGCAAGATGGGGTCGAAATACCCCTCTCCGCCCGGGACGGCCGAGGGCTGCCTCAGGCCCCCGCCACGATGAACGAGCACCGTTTCGAACCCTTGATCCTGCGGCCGGCGGGGATAGTTGTCTCCCAAATGCCACTTGCCGAAGATGCCCGTGGCGTAGCCCGCCGCGCGCAGCAGCTCGGCCAGCGTCGCCTCGCTGGCGTCCATCAACGCCCGGCCCATGTAGGTGTCGATGGCTCCCGTGCGGAAGTGATAACGGCCCGTCATCAGGCTGGCGCGCGTGGGCGTACATACGGGTGAGACGTAACAGCGCGTCAGCCTCGCTCCCTCTGCCGCCAGCCGGTCGATGTTGGGGGTTTGCAGCACAGGGTTGCCGGTGCAGCCGAGATCCCCGTAGCCCTGGTCGTCCGTGAGGATGATCACCACATTGGGTCCCGCAGCGGGCAGAGCCTGCACCCACCCGGCTGCCAGCGCGGCCATCAGCAGCGAAAGACGGATCATGAACACACCTCCGTAGCACGCACGCGGCAGGGCAGCCGGCGCGGCTGCGGCGTAAGCGGAGAGCGATTGTGGCGCGTATGGACTCGCTCAGCGTAATCGCCCAGGGGAGTGCACGCAAATCGACAGGTGGCTGCCTCGCTGAGCATCTCTGCAGCGGCGTGAATAACGTGGCAGCCTGCCACACTAGATGGATGCTGAGCGGAGCAGCGGCAGTGCCCCCTCTTGAAGCGGCAGGGCCCTCTCTTGCAGAGGGAGCGTGCGAGTCAGGGCCGGCGGCAGGGTGCCCACCCCGTGGAACAGCCCGGCGGGATGGGCCGGCGTCTTTCCCCTCTACTGACGGCATTACCTGGCGCCGGTTGTACGGCACCGCCGTGAACGGCCACAGGCTGTCTGCCGCTACGAGCGGGAGCCGAACAACTTCCGGCTGCTGCGGGAACTCCGCGCGGCGTGGGTTGGGCTTATCGTCACGCCACTTGCACAACGGCAGCCACTATCCAAGCACCCAGGCAAGTGGCGCAGCTTACGGCGTGTCCGCGGCGCATTGGAACAAGCCGCTGCCCATGGTGCGCACAGCGTGAGCGGCATGCTGCCGCTATGGTAGGGGCGCGTGGACATCGGCAAGAGGGGCGAGGTGTTGGCCCTTGTTGCTCGGCGGGGCAGTAGGTAAGCTGCTACGACTCCACCTTCCGCAGGGGCGATGCCTGACGGCCCGCTTCCGTTCTCACGGAGTGTCCGTTGTACGTGGGAACACGTGGCCGCTGGGCTTCGTACGTTTGGGCCTGGTCTCCCCAGCAGGTCCAGCCCGGGCGGAGCTGCCGGGCAAACAGCTCCAGGTAGGGTGCCGGACTGCACGCCTCGATGATGGCGTAGGTTTCCTGCGGCTTGCGGGAATGTTCCTGTTTGCGGCTGACGATGACGTTCACCTGCCGGCGTCCGGGCCTGAGCGTCCGCAACTCGCCGCGCGTGCCGAACAGCAATAGCTCGGTCACATTGCGGAAGTAGAAGCCCACCCCTCGGCCATCTGGCCCGCCATCCTTGCGCGTCTTGTACCACACAATGTTCGTCTTGTACGTGAAGCCCCAAGCTCGCATGATCTGAAGTGCCACCATCAGCAGCGCGTTAGGACACCACAGGTAGAGATGGCTTTTTGGCAAGGCCAACCCGGCGACGGGTAGCGCCGCGATCTCCTCCAACGACATGGTCGCGTAGCGGTGCAGCCGCTTGTGCTCCGGAGCCACCTTCCCGGTACGATTGGCGAATCGCCAGGGCGGATCAACCAGAATGGCGCCGAATCGCTGTCCAGACAGATCCCGCAAGAGCTGAGCCGCCGTATCGCGTTCTTCGGCCATGCGACCTCCGATTTGTTCCTAGCCGAGGAAGGCCCCAGCGCGACCGGCACCGTGCATTTCTCGCGATCCCCGCATGGAGGAGGCGTTCGCGGATCCACACCACGAGCGGCATGCTGGGCAACGCGGCTCCGTGCAAGGCACGCCGCTTCTCCCACGCCCGCAGCGGGAGCAGCATGCCCTCGCCCTGGGTGTTGTTGGCACGCCGGCCGCGGCCAAGCGCGCTGTGTCGATCCAGCCTTGGCGGAACTGTAGATCGGCCATACATCGACGTCAAGCACGCTTTGGCTCGTGGGGCTTGCTGGCTCCACACGTTCCCTCGCCCCGATCGCCGGTGAGGATCATCAGCACTTGCGGCACCGCAGTCTGCAGATCGAGTTCCCAGAAGAGTGCCATTGCAGCCACGAGCAATGCAAGCAGGACCATCAACTTACGTTGCGTGCGCTACGTGGGCTGGCAGCCGGCGGGGCGGCTGCGTAAGCTATCCGCAACCAACGGCAGCGCACCCAGCCAGATTCTGGGAGAGCCCACGCATGGACTCAGGCACACGACGCCGATTAGCCTTGCCGGCCCTGGCCGGCGACCGCTTGATTCAGGAGCGTACGATGCCACACCTGGCCGGCTGGCGCGCGTGTGCCGAGCCTTGCACGGCCGGCGGCAGACTGTGGCTGCTTCTCAGCATGGTGGCGGCCTTGGCGTGCCCCGCAGGGGTGGCCGAGGAGTGGTCGCGTTTTCGCGGTCCCAATGGCAGCGGGGCGGGCCGGGCTGAAATCCCCGGCCGCTGGACTGATGCCGATTACACCTGGCGGACCACGCTGGCGGGTACGGGCCACTCATCGCCGGTGCTGTGGGGCGATCGGCTGTATGTCACGTATGCGGATGCTGCCGGCGAGGTGCGCACGCTGGCGGCCCTGGCAGCCGCCTCGGGCGAGGTTGTCTGGCAGCGGAGCGTGCCCCTGTCAGCGGGGCCGATGCACAAACTCAACAGTGCCGCATCGAGCACTCCGGCCTGCGATGCCCAGGGGGTCTATGTGTGCCACGGCTCGCCGGAGGCACATCTGGTGATCGCCTACTCGCACGAGGGGCAACTCCGTTGGCGTCGGGATCTGGGCTCCTACACGGCGGGCCACGGGTTCGGCGTGTCACCGATTGTGCACGGGGAGCTGGTGCTGGTTTCGCACGAACACCAGGGGGCCAGCGCGGTGTTTGCGCTGGATGCGGCCAGCGGGCAGGTGCGCTGGCAGCACGAGCGGCCCAGCGAGGTGGTGTACGCCACGGGATGCCTGTTTGGCGGAGGAGGCGGCCTCCAGCTTGTGCTGACGAGCTACGAGCGGGGCATCACGGGGCTGGATCTGACCGATGGCTCACTCGCCTGGCAGCTCGACGTGTTCGACAAGGGCCACGTCGAGACGTCGATCGGCTCTCCCATCACGGCAGACGGGCTGGTACTGGGGGTGTGCGGTTGGCTGGGCGTCCGGCAGGAGGTGGTGGCCGTGCGGCCGCTCGCCGGCGGGAAAGTCGAACGAGTGTGGACGATCGACCGCGGCGCTCCCCTCTGCACCACGCCGCTGGTGCAGCAGGGGCTGGTTTACCTGTGGAGCGATGATGGGATCGTGTGCTGCGCCGAGCTGGCCAGCGGAGCCGAGGTGTGGCGGCGACGCGTGGGCGGCACCTATTACGGCTCGCCCGTTTCCCTGGGCGACCGGCTGCTGTGCGTCTCGGCAGACGGCAAGGCCGTGGTGCTGGCGGCTGGCCGCGAGTTCCGCCTGCTCGGCCGCACCGACCTGGGCGAGGCCAGCCACAGCACGCCTGCCGTGGCCCAGGGGGCCGTGTTCTTCCGTACTCTCTCGCAGGTGATGCGATTAGACGGCGCCGAGGCCGCTCCACAGCGGTGAGGCACGGCCACCCTCGGAAGGTCATCGAGGCCGCGGACGCGGCGGGGACGCGCCGCGCAAGGCGGCTGCAACGTGACCTGGCGGCGATCATCGTCCTCTGCCTTCGTACAGGAACGCTGGGCCGCACCGGCCGGCCACACCATGACCCGGCGCGGGCAATGACCGTCTTCTAATGCGGCGCCGGCCCGTGCAAGCGCCCACCGGGCCGGCCGACAAGAATGCCGCACATGCCGCCGCGCTGGGCCACGTTCACGACTTGTTTTTGCGACGCGCGGCCCAAAATGGCCAGGCCGAACCGCGTGGGGGCGAATCCCATCACTGTGTAAAACGGCTCCAGGTGCACGCTGCTGTCAGGATGGACCACGGGAAACTCGTGCACGGGGATGGGTGCCAGCCGCTGCACCACCCAGCTCTCGCCGGCACGCAGGGCCGCCTCGATGGCCGCCTCCCACTCGGCATGCGTGAGCAGATGACCGAGCTGCACCCCCTCCCCGCCGTAAGCGCGATTGGGCTTGAGCACCAGCAGCTCTTGCTCTTTACGCACATAGTCCAACAGGCTGCCCTGCTCTCCGTCCGGCAGCGTGGTGCGGCGGTCGGAGAGCACCCGCGTCCACAGGATGTGGCGACGGAAGACCTGCCGCTCGTCCGCATTGAAGTACTTTTGTACGAACTGCGGATCCGTGAGGATCTCCCAGCAGCTCTTGTGGTCGAAGTCTCCGCCCATGCTGGAGATCATGCGGTTCTCTTTGAACAGGCGCCGGATGGGGCGCATGTCCACGCCGTGCAGCGATTCGAGCTGCACGAGATCCCGCACTTCATAGTCCCGGTAAGCCACGTCGATGGGCGTATCTTCCCAACACACTTCTCCATGGCGGATCTGGAGTTCGGTGGGATCGGCATGGACGACGTTCAGCCCATGCCGCGCGTGAAAGTAGCGGGCCAGCACTTCCTGCTCTTGCGTACCGGCATCGGCGTACTTCGGTTCGAGGAAGCATACGTTGCGGCCGGGGCGGCCGATCGACTCCAGATGGTCCAGCACCTCCTGGATGAACAGTTCGCGCAGATCCTGCCCTGGCTCCATGTCCAGCTCGGGATCGAGGCGGCGGATGGCAGGCAGCACCACGTCCGCCAGCAGTGCCTGGCAGATGGGACCGTAGTGGATGCCGCCCACGCCGCACAGATTGGGCTCGATGAACCGCAGGGAGTCCTTCCACATGGGACTGGTGAATTCCACCATGGCATCCAGCCGGCCAAACACCGGGTTCGTCTCGCGCTGGCTGGGACCCCACGAATCCCACAGCCACTTTTCCTCTGCCTCGCTGAGGGGCAGGATGGCCCGCACGGCAAAGTCCTGGATGTACAGATCCGGCAGACGCTTGAGGGCGTTGAGAATGGTCAAGGAGACAAAATGCAGATAGTTCAATTGGTCCGGCAGCACGCCAATGGGCCGCAGTAACACGCGGATCACCTCGGGCCGGCCGTCACGCAGGTAGAGCAGGTTCCGCTGGCAGCTTTCCTGCTGCATGCGATCCGTCAGCTCCACAATCGTGGCGTGCGGCATGTTGTAGAACGCCTTGCGCAGGCGGCTGTCGAGGCTCAGTCCGCTCAGCCCCAGTTCTTCGGCAGGAGTCAGCAGGACCATGGCACACGCCTCAACTGGAGTATCACGAGCCTTCCCACAAACCGCACTTGCCGGCCGAGCTGATCTCCGCGCTGCTGCAAACCGCCGGCGGCGTCACGCTCCTTCAACGGCACCCTGGAGGGCGGCAATCGCTTGCCGCAGCTCCACAGGCACGGGGTGCGGCCGGCCCGCTTGATAGTCGAACACCACCAGCGTCGAGTCGCCTTCGGCCGCCACGGCTTCCAGCCCGCGGCTCCAGACCAGATGCGCCATGCCAATGCTGCTGCGTCCAATACGGGTCACCCGCGCACCCACCAGCACCCGATCCGGGTAGGTAAGCTGCCGCCGGAAGTCGCACTTGATCGATGCCAGGATGGGGCCGATGGGATCGGGCCCCCTGGGGCCGCCCCGCAGGTTCAATTGCTCGAGGTATGCGATCCGCGCCGATTCGAACCAGCGGAAGTACACGGTATTGTTCACGTGGCCGAACGAGTCCTGATCTCCCCATTGCACGGGCAGCTCGATCAGCACGGGAAAGGCTTCGAGTGCAGTGGGCCGCTGCTGGTTCATCCGTCACCTATCAGCCGCGCATCGAGCCAGTCTGCGTGGTCCAGTTCGTCGCCGCGGTCGGCAAAGTCGACGATCAGGCTGAGCCGGCGGCCACCGGAGACATCAACCGAAATCGGCACCGGCGGCTCGCCGCCGCGTACCACGGGACTGCGGTAGCGTTCGTCACTGTCAACGAAGACGCGGAACACCACACTGCCGCGCGGGCCTGCCTCGTCGTCGATGGCGGCGGC
This sequence comes from Pirellulales bacterium, assembly GCA_023511675.1. Taxonomy (GTDB): domain Bacteria; phylum Planctomycetota; class Planctomycetia; order Pirellulales; family JAIMBC01; genus JAIMBC01. The sequence goes on along the minus strand of JAIMBC010000082.1, from coordinate 1,928 downwards.
AGCTTCGAAGCGGCGGTCGCGGCCGTCCAGCCGCCAGCTCAGCCGCGAGGCGCTGTGCATCCCCACGCCCTTCAGATAGAGTATGCCTCGAGCGCGCAGGTACCGTCCCGTGACGGAACGGTCCAGCCGGTAGTTCCACGGCAGACTCAGGTAGGGCACATGCCGATAGCTATCGGGCTTCAGGTCGGAGAGATAGCGTGCCTTCCCGCCGTGCGTCTGCAAGAACACCAGTCGCCCGGCGGGGAAAACATGGGCGGCGTCTGGCTCGCCCGACCAGGGCACGAGGCGTACCTCATCTGCCTCGAGTGTCAACGTGCGAGCGACCAGCCGGCTGCCATCATCCAGACCGGCGGTGACCCGCAGTTCGCTCGCGGCGCCGAAGTCTTGGGGCCGCGCCCGGCCGAACAGGAATGCCGTTACCCGGTCCCAGGCCAGCTCGGCGGGCCCCAGCTCGCCATCGATGGTCAGTTGCTTGGAAGTCACCAGGCCGAGTTGGCCCGTGAGTTCGTCTCCATTGGCCAGCAAGACCAGATCGGCCTCTCCGTCATAGGGCGCATTTCCTTCAGACGGCACACGCAGAATGCGATTGGCCAACGCATCGCGCCGTGTCAGATCGGCCGGCACATGTGCCAGCACCCCCAGTACCTCCTCGCGCCGCAGCCGCAACTCCCCCAGCAAGGGGTGGCTGACCAGCAGGTCCGAGCCCTGTGAAGAGATGCTGCCTGCTGCCAGCACGCTGCCATCCGCAAGATAGACGATCGGTCCCTGCCGGGGCTCCCGTGGAGCGCCCCATCGTACCAGCTCCGGCAGCGGCAGCCGCGCTACTGTACTGTCGCCGGCGAACACGACCGTAGCCGAGCCGTCGATGGAGACCAGTCGCCCAGCGAAGGATGCTCTGCCGACGGCCAGGATCTCCAGCACCTCCTGGGCAAGTAGTGGAGGCAGCAAAGTGCCCCCCCAGATGAGCCCGATCGCCGCGGCAACGGCCACCCGCCACCTGCTTCTGTGGAACGGGAGAACAGGGGCGGCGCGCCGCGCCGCGCCGGCGGTTTCCGCCGTGCGGGGAGGCTGCCTATCGCCGCGCAGGTGCGCCGGGGGCAAGGGATCGGACTTGGGCGGGTTGTACAACAGGCAGCCTCCAGGTGCGGCCTTGCGGTTTAGACGCGTCCCAGTGGTTGAACCACGCGCAGGGGACCGCCCGCCGGGAGCGGTGCTTCAAGCCGCGCGGGAACGGGACGGATATTCAGCAGTTCCTCCTGGCAGCGATAGCGCGGTTCGCCAGGCTGAGGCTGGGCCCGCACGTGCGTGCCGTCGGCCTGCAACAGCCGGCACTTCACATTGTCTCGCAAATAGGCGGGCACAATCTCGTTCAGCACCCGCGCCTTGAGTTCCGGCGCTTCCAGCGGAAACATCACCTCCACGCGGCGGTAGAAATTGCGGGGCATCCAGTCCGCACTGCCCAGGTACACCACCGCTTCCTCGTCGGGATTGAACACGAAGATCCGGCTGTGCTCGAGAAAGCGATCGACAATGCTCCTTACGCGAATGTTCTCCGAGATGCCGGGCAGTCCCGGCCGCAGGCAGCAAATGCCACGCACCACCAGTTCGATGGGCACGCCTGCCTGGCTGGCGCGGTACAAGGCCTCGATCACGCGATAATCCACCAACGAGTTGAGCTTGGCGAAGATTCGCGCCCCCAACCCACGCCGCGCGCGCTCCGCCTGCCCTTCAATCAGCTCGATCGTCCGACGGTGCAAATCTCCAGGCGCCACAATGAACTTCCGCCAGCGATGTCCCTGGGAATACCCCGTCAGCAGGTTGAAGAGCGCTGAGGCGTCCGCCACCATGTCCTCATTGGCGGTAAACAGGCCCAGATCCGTGTAGACACAGTCTCTAATACACAACTGACGCAGCCGACGATCTAACGC
>JAIMBC010000081.1 GCA_023511675.1 Pirellulales bacterium | reverse complement strand
CCAGCAGCTCAGTGCGGGCCGCAAAGCCCGGCGGGGGCGGAACAAGGCCCCTCGTGGGCGCAACCGTATCGTCAGGAAGCGCAGCCGAATCGTCAGCAGCCATGGCCAGGCCCTCCGCAGAGACACAGGACCAATTCTACCGCGCCGCGGCGGCAGTGCCATCATTTCATGGACAGGAGCAGGCCCCGTGGCGGCGTCCCTGCCGGCCCCCCCATGCATTTCAGCCTCCCCTGGCTAACCCACCGCGTGCATACCAGCGCGCCTCGTGCATCCCCACCTGTCTTCCCACTGCCTGATGCAGGGGCAAAGGGTAGATGGCCGCCAAGGTGCCTCGATCGACGCACCATTGGCATCGCAGGGCTACCAGGGGCGCGGCCCACGGTGCGGTGGGTCACGCCACCAGGAGGTGGCACGGTGTGCGCGAGGCGTGGCGGCAAGTGGTCCGATCTGGCGGCCCCCTCCATCGATGGCCCCGCCACGGTTGCCGCCTGCTGCACACCCAGGCCTTGCTAGAAGATGCCGAGCTGGTCGCGTGCGGCCTCGGTCATGCGGTCGGGCGTCCAGGGGGGGGACATGACCAGCGTGACCTCGACATTGCCGACTCCTTCCAAGTTGCTGAGAGCCGACTTGGCGCCGGCCAGCAACTGCGGTCCGGCGGGGCAAGCTGGGCTGGTCATGGTCATCTCGATGCTGACATCCGACTTGCCTTCGGCATTCTCGATGATGTTCACGGCGTAGACCAGGCCCAGATCGACGATGTTGACGAACAGTTCGGGGTCGACCACTTGCTTGAGTGCTTCTCGCACGGCATCTTCGCTGATGGGCATGGGAGGGCTCCTGAATGAGCGGGCGAGGTGCGGCTACACGAGCGGGGGGAGGGAACGAGGGCCAGACCGCGTGGCCCTGACCAGCGTGCGCCAGGCAGGCTGAGCGTGCCGCGGTTGTGGCCGGCCCAGGGCGCGTCGAGCTGGAGCGATCGTGCCGGGGCAGGCATGCGGCCGTCACAAAGCAGGCGTGGCGGGAGAATCGCGGAGGCGGACATAGACCTGGCCGCTTTGCACGCGTACGTCATGGACGATCGTTGGCTGTGTGGCGGGCATGGTGAGTGCCTTGCCGGTACGGATGTCGAAGCGTGCGCCATGGCGTGGGCAGGCGATGGTATGGCCTTCGAGGGTGCCTTCACCCAGAGGGCCGCCGTCATGGGTGCAGACGTCGTCCAGCGCGTAGAACTGACCGCCGGCATGGATCAGCAGCACCAGCCGCTCATCAACTTCGACGAGCGCCCGGCCCGGATCGGGCACGTCGGAGACACGTACCACGGGGACAAAGCCATGCATGTCGTCGCTGGGCTGAGACATGGCTGGGACGGCGTCTAGGTGTACTCGCGCACGCGGCGGCCGATGGCCTGGCCCAGCGCCTCGCGTACGCTTTCGATGGGAATGCGGTCGAACACTTGCTGGAAGAAGCCTGAGACGATCATGCGCACGGCCTCCCTGCGGGTAAGGCCGCGGGAGCAGGCATAGAAGATCAGGCTTTCGTCCACATTGCCCGTGGTGGCGCCGTGGGTACAGACCACGTCGTCGGCCAGGATCTCCAGGCCGGGGATGGAGTCGACCCTGGCGGTTTGGGAGAGCATGAGGTTATCGTTGCGCTGGTAGGCGTGCGTCTTCACGGCGCCCGGGTCGACGTGGATCATTCCTCGCCATACCAGCCGGGAGCGGTCTTGGAGGGCTCCTTTGTAGAGCAGGTCGCTCTTGCAGCGTGGTTTCTCATGGTGCTGGAGCGTGTGGTAGGCAAGCTGCTGGCGGCCCTCGGTGAACATCACGCCGTTGACCTCTGCCTCGGCCCCTTCTCCCACGAGGGCCACATGCTGGTTGACCTTGGCCAGCCGTCCGCCCAGGGCACCGATGGTCCATTGCAACCGGCCTTCTCGCTCCACGAGCGCCTTGTGGTGGGCAAAATGCCACACGCCCCGGCCCCAGTCCTGCAAGTTTACGTAGCGCAGGGTGGCGCGGGGACCGACCAGTAGTTCGACGGCCCCCGAATGCAGACCGGGTGCGTTGGCGTCGCCTGCCGTGGCAGCGGTTTCCGCCAGCAGGGTGGCCCGCGCCCCCTCACCCAGCACGACGAGCTGATGTCCCAGGTCGGTGCCTCCGCCCAGGGCGGAGAGCGTGTGCAGCGGCTGATCCACGACCACACCAGGCGGCACATACAGCACGGTGCCGGCCGACCACCCCGCGGCATGCAAGGCGGCGAACTTGTCTGCCCGCGCTTGCAGCGCACGGCTGTAGAACCACGGCCGCAGGGTCGCTTCGTGTTCCAGCAGCAGTTGATCCAGCGGGCCGAACAACACGCCCTGGCGCTGCCACTGCGGCTCGAGATGCCAGCGGAGCGGCCAGCCGTTAAGGTGGACGCACGAACCGGCCAGTGCCACCCCTGCGGCGAGCAAGGCCGGAGGCGTCTGGCTGCCTGAAGGGGGAGGCTGCGGAAAGCCGAACCGCTCCAGCCGCAACAGGCGGATGTCGGTGCGCTGCCACTCCTCGTCTTGGCGGGAGGGGAAGTCCATCTCGAGGAAGGCCTGCCATGCCTCGCGGCGCATGGCCTGCAGCCAGGCGGGCTCTTGTCTCCCCAAGAGGGCGGCGCGCTGGGACAAAAAGGCCTCGAACGCCGCCTCGCTGAACCCCCCGGACACCAGGCCGGCGGTGTGCTGCGGGTCTGACGAGAGCAGTTCGGCCATTTACCCCACCGAACCTTCCATCTGAAGCTGGATCAGCTTGTTCATCTCCACGGCGTATTCCATGGGCAGCTCGCGGACCAGCGGCTCGATGAAGCCGGCCACGATCATGGTGCTGGCCTCGGCTTCGGTCAGGCCGCGGCTCATCAGGTAGAAGAGCTGCTCTTCGCCGATGCGCGAGACGCTCGCCTCATGTCCCACGGCCACATCCTGCTCCTCGATCTCGATGTAGGGATAGGTATCGCTGCGGCTCTGGGGGTCGAGGATCAGCGCGTCGCACACCACGTTGGAGCGGCAACGCCGCGCGCCCCGCTCGATCTTCACCAGCCCGCGGTAGCTGCTGCGGCCGCCGCACTTGGAAATCGACTTGGAGACGATGCGGCTGGCCGTGTCCGGCGCGCAGTGCACCACCTTGGCGCCTGCGTCCTGGTGCTGGCCCGCCGAAGCGAAGGCGATGGAGAGGATCTCGCCCCGCGCGCCCGGCTCCAGCATGTAGACGGAGGGATACTTCATGGTCAGGCGGCTTCCCAGATTGCCGTCGATCCATTCCATCAGTGCTCCCTCATAGGCCACGGCACGCTTGGTCACCAGGTTGTAGATATTGTTCGCCCAGTTCTGGATCGTCGTATAGCGGCAGCGGGCATGCCGCTTGACGATGATCTCGACCACCGCGGAGTGCAGGCTTTCGGTCGTGTACATGGGGGCGGTGCAACCTTCCACGTAGTGAACCTGTGCCCCCTCGTCCACGATGATCAGGGTCCGCTCGAACTGTCCCATGTTCTGGGCATTGATGCGGAAATACGCTTGCAGCGGGAAGTCGATCTTCACGCCCTTGGGGACGTAGATGAACGAGCCGCCCGACCAGACGGCGGAGTTCAAGGCGGCGAATTTGTTATCGGTGGGCGGAATCACCGTGGCGAAGTACTCGCGCACCAGGTCTGGGTACTCCCGCACGGCCGTATCCGTGTCCGTGAAGAGCACGCCCTGTGCGGCCAGTTCATCGCGGAGCGAGCCGTAGACCACCTCGCTTTCGTACTGGGCCTTGACGCCTGCCAGCACGCGTTTTTCGGCCTCGGGAATGCCCAGGCGGTCGAAGGTGCGCTTGATCTCTTCGGGCACCTCTTCCCAGGTGTGGCCCTGGCGGTCGGTGGGCTTGATGTAGTAGTAGATATCCTGGAAATCGAGCTTGATTTCGCCGCCCCAGGTGGGCAGGGGCTTGGCGAGAAAGATGTCCAGGGCGCGGAGGCGGAACTGGCGCATCCAGTCCGGCTCGTTCTTCATGTCGGAAATCTGGTGGACGATCTCCGCGTCGAGCCCTTTGCGGCTCTTGAAGACGTAGCGCTCCGCGTTGCGGAAGTCGTACTTGTTGATTTCTTCGAAGCCCAGCGGGGCCTCGGGTTTTACGTCGGTTGCCATGGTTCGCTCGCTCGTCTGCGTGGAAAGTGCGGGCCGCACGGGACTGCACGCGGCCGATCTGCAGTGGCCTTAGACCGCGGCGGCCTCCGCGCGGCCGCTGGCACGCTGCATGGCCTGCTCGTCCGCCGCCGCCTCGGGGTAGGCTGCGCGAATGCGGTCGTAGCCGTGACGATGCAACTCGGCCGCCAGTTCGGGACCGCTGCGGGCCATGCCCGGTCCGGCCGTTTCTACAATCCGGCCGCCCAGCATCACATGCGTGTAATGCGGCTGGTTGTGTTCCAGCAGCTTGTCATGGTGTGTAATGATCAGAATCCCCATCTCTGCTCCGCCAATCTCCGCGATGCTCTGGCTGGCCAGCCGCACGGCATCCACGTCCAGGCCGCTGTCGGTCTCATCGAGGATCGCAAACTTCGGCCGCAAGATGGCCATCTGGAGGATCTCGGCACGCTTCATTTCTCCGCCCGAAAAACCATCGTTCACATAGCGCCGGGCGAAATCACGGTCCATCCGCAGTTGGTCCATCTTGGCGTACAGCTCCTTGCGGAACTCCCGCATCGGAATCAGTTCTTCTCCCTCCTTGCGGTCCGGCCTGCGAATGTTGCTGGCCGCGTGCCGCAAAAAATCTGCCAGTTTCACGCCGGGAATTGCCACCGGGCGCTGAAACGCCATGAACAGTCCGGCACGCGCCCGCTCGTGTGGCTCCATGGCCAGCAAATCCTGCCCATTCAGCTCCACCCGCCCCTCCGTCACCCGGTAACCCGGATGGCCCATGATGGCAAAACCCAGCGTGCTCTTTCCCGAGCCGTTGGGGCCCATCAATGCGTGAACCTCCCCGCGGCGGATGGTCAAATCCACCCCGCGCAAGATCGGCTTGTCGTCCACGGCCACGTGCAAGTTGATGATCTTCAGCGTATCGCTCATGCCTTCGGGGGCCGCGCGTGCGGCCTTCTCGCTAGCTGCTCTGCTTGCTTAACCCGTAATCTTCTGGTGATGGAACACCGGCTGCTTTTCCTCCACGGCCACATAGCCGGAGTGGTGAGGCACCGGCACCTCGTCCTCCACCTTCTCCACATCCCCGCTGGAGGTCACCCGCTTGGCAATCCGATGCCCGCGGATCTTGTCCTGGATCCGCATCAGGCCCTCCAGCAGCGCCTCTGGCCGTGGCGGACAGCCGGGTACGTACACGTCCACCGGCACCACCAAGTCCACCCCCTTCACCACGTGATAGCCCCACTTGAAGTACGGTCCTCCCCCCACCGTGCAGGCGCCCATCGCAATCACAAACTTGGGCTCCGGCATCAAGTTGTACAGCCGCCGCACGCGGCTGGCCATCTTGTACGTGACCGTGCCTGCTACGATCATCAAATCCGCCTGCCGTGGCGTGGCGCGAAATGCCCCCGCCCCAAACCGGTCCATGTCGAATCGGCTGGCGCCCGTCGCCATCATCTCGATCGCACAGCAGGCCAGCCCGAACGTCATCGGCCAGATGCTCGCCTGGCGAGCCCAGTTGATCGCCTGCTCGACGGTCGTGATCAGAAAATTCTCTTCAAACCGGCCTTCAATCCAGGGGCTGGTCATCGTCGCAACCTCGAATCCTAGTTGACTTCGAACTGGCAGCAGTCGTGCCCCTCCAGCCGGCACTGCGACAACCGCAAGGGCGACTCCAACAACTCGGCGAACAACATCCGCTCCACAGCGCAAATGCCTCGGTCGGCTTCAGCCAGTTCCGGGTAGGGGCAATCGACAACCTTGAGCACGGGGGCACCGCCCGCCGGCTCCACCTCCAGCGGCACGCGGCGGCGGGCAAACAGCTCTCGCAGGGCCTGCATGCGGGCCGACAGCGTGACGCCATGAATCTCGCCACGGTACAGGCTAGCCAGCCCTTCTGCAATCCGCTGCAACAGCCCCCGCCGCACCTCCGGCTCCTTTACAGACCGAATCTCGCGCCACAGCACCATGGCCAGGTCTGCAAAGTTCGAGCCCGCCTGGCGACGGGCCAGCTCCGTCAACACATAGCGGTGGCTCGGTCGGCCCCGGCCACCCCGCACCGCGCTCCCCTCAGCACCACCTGTGGCATCTGGGCTCGCAGGCTGGGGGCGCTGCACATGACGCTCCACCAGCCCCCGGCTCATCAGCCGTGCTAGACGTTGCCGCACCGCCGTCGGCGTGACCGCAGTGGCCTGTGCGACCTGGCTGACGGTCATCGAGCCATGCCGGCGCAACAACTCCAGCAATCGGGCATCGCCGCTATCGGAGTGGGCAGAGTTCACGGTCCAAGCTCGCGGTACCATCGAATCAGGGAGGCTACGCTCCTCCGCAGTTGCTTGAATTGTATTCGTTTTTACAATTTAGGCAACAGATTATGTGAAAAAACACTAATCGTTACAAGGCAAAGGCTTGCGCATGCGGTTCCCTTTTGGTGTCGTGGCAGCCAGGGGCAATCGGGCTGAGAGGGCGGTTGCCAGCGGCCCGCTCGAACCGCGCCATCGACCTGTAGACAGGGAGGGATAGCCGCATGGCGAAATGGCGGTTTTCTGGCATTCTTGCTTTGCGGGATGGCGTTTACAATCCGTCTGGGGGTCATTGTTCTCTATTCTGAGGAGGCATGGGCATGGCCACGGAGGCGACAATTGCGCGCAAAACCTCGGCCCCTCAGTCTGCGCCGGGCCGTCGCCGCAGCAGGGCGCTGCGCGGTGTAGCAGTTTTCCTTGGTGTGGCTGCGGTACTGACGGTGGCGGCGCCATGGCTGGCGGCACGGCAGCCGTTGCGGGGCTGGCTGCTGGCCCTCACGGTACGCGCAACCGGCCTGCGCGGCTCGCTTGAGGTGGAGCGTGCCTCCCTCGGCTGGTTTTCGCCGCTGCGGCTGAGCGAAGTCGTCTGGCGTGACGAACAGGGGGAGCTGATTGTGCAGGCCGCCGAGGTTTCGACCAGCCGCACGCTGGCGGGGCTGATCTGGAATCACGCGAAGCTTGGCACCATGCGCATCGAGCGACCGGTGCTGCGGCTGGCATACGTGGAAGACGGCTCGAATCTGGAACATGCCCTAGCCGGCCTGTTTGCCTATGAAGATACACAGCCGTCCGCCAGCGGCATGACCTGCCGCATCGAGGTTCAGGACGGAGAAGTCCACATTTCAGATCAGCCCACCCGGCGGCGTTGGAAGCTTTCCGAGCTGCGCGCCGAGGTGGTGGTGGAGCCGTCCACAACGCCGCTGCGAGTGGATGTAGCAGCAAAGCAAGAACTGGGCGGCAGGCGCGTGCCGTGCCGACTGCGGTTCAACGCATTGCCGCCTCCGCCCGGCAGCAGCTCACCGGCCGGGGACGCCACGAGCGACAGGTGGGAACTCTCGCTGCACCGCCTGCCGCTGGCACCGCTGGCCCCCTTGCTCCGCCGCAGTTTGGCCGGGGCAGAACTCCAGGGAGAACTGAACGCCACACTCCAGGCCGCATGGGACGCAGTTACGCCCTCAGAAGTGCGTTCCGACACTGCGGCGACAGAGGGAACCTCCGCGGTCAAGCTGGCGCGTTCGAGCGGATCCACTCCTGGCGGCCCAACGCTGCCGACCTCACGCGGTTCTGTGAAAGGCACACTATCAGTCTCCAACCTCATGCTGACCGCCCCCGCGCTAGGCCCCGACGCGCTACGGCTCAACAGGGCGGAGATGCCCATCGATGTGAAGTGGGACGACCGCCAGCTCCATTTCCGCCGCCTGGCCGCAAACTGCGACGTGGGCACATTCTCGCTCGCCGCTCGCCTGCCGCCTCCGGAACAGTGGTTGGCTGCTGCCACCGCAGAAGGGCTTGTATCGCTGGCAACACAGGCACGCGGTACGTGCCAGCTCGAGATCGATGTTGCCCGCCTGGCAGCGATCGCGCCCCACACGCTGCACATACAGCAGCAAAGCGAGCTGGTTGGCGGCCGGCTGCGCGCCTCGGTGATAGCCGCCGGATCGGCCGAGCAGCCGAACTGGAAGGCTGCCTTGGAGATCGCTCGCCTGGAGGCGGTGCATCGAGGGCGGCGCGTCGTCTGGGACGCCCCGCTCGCCATGCAACTGCACGCGGGCCGGCAGGGAGACGCCTGGCATATCGAGACGCTGGAGTGCCACTCAGACTTCTTGCAGCTTGCCGGGTCCGGCTCGCTCGATGATTTCGAAGCCGCGGGCAACTTCGACCTCGCCCCGCTGGTGGAGCAGCTCGGCCAGATCGTCAACCTGACAGGCTGGCAGCTCGAGGGTGCGGGGCAGGCCCGGCTGGTCTGCAAGCGCCTCAGCGACGGCGCCGTGGACGTAAGGGCCGAGTTCTCCTTGCGGGATTCCGCCTTTCAGGCGCCAGGGCTGACCGCTTGGCGCGAACCGGCGTTCAAGGCTGCTGCACGGGCCACCGCGACTCTGCACGGCAGCAGCCTGCGCCAGCTCGAACAGGCCGCCTTGAGCGTCTCGGCTGGCGAAGATCGGCTCTCCATCAAGCTGCTGCATCCTCTCGCACAACCCTTGGAAGCGACGGGATGGCCCCTGGAACTGGAGCTTGCCGGAGATGCAAGGCGCTGGCTGGACCGGGCACAGCCGCTATTGGGTAGCGAGCCGCCTCTGCGCTGCCAGGGGCGGGTAGAACTCCACCTGCGGGGCAAGTTCGGCATTGAGCAAGGCAGGCTCGACGAAGGGACGCTCGCGGGGGAGGGCCTCCAGGTGGCAGCGTGGGGCCTTCGGGCACAGGAGCAGCGCGCCACGCTGACCGCTGCGGGCTCGTGGAGCGTTGCTGAGAGGCGCATCGAGCTGCCTGAAGCAGTGCTGCGCAGTTCAACCGTCTCGGGCACGGTACGTGGTTTGAAGCTGGCCTGGCCGGCGGAGAAGTCGATCGAAGCGGGCGGCGAGTTCGATGTGGCGGCCGACCTCGGGCGTCTGTCAGGGTGGTTGGCCGATTCGGGCCTGGTATCGGAGATGCGGGCGAGCGGACGGGCCCGGCTATCAGGCCGGGTGCAATCCTCGGGTACGGCGGCAGAGATCGAGCTGCGCGGCCGCATCGACGGTCTCGAGGTCGCCTCGGCAGGTTCGCCGCTGTGGCGCGAGCCACGTGTGGACCTAGCCTGCAAGGCGGCCTATACGCCGGACGAGGATCGCTTGAACATCGCCAAGCTTGCCGTTGATGGTTCGACGCTTGGGCTGGACGCCAGCGGCGCGGTGGTCGATCTGACGACCATGCCCGTGCTGGAGGCCCAGGGCACGTACGTCTATGACGCGCGTGCTTGGGCTGCCCTGCTGGCGTCCTACGTGCGATCTCCGGTTGTGCTGGAGGACGATCAACCGCGTTCCTTCGCCGTGCGCATGCCATGCACGGCGGACGGGCTATCCCCCTGGCTCGCAGCCGTGCAAGCCAACGCCGCGCTGGGCTGGCAGCGTGGCCGGCTATACGGCTTTGCCTTCGGCCCCACGCAGGCCCAGGCACAACTGGCCCAAGGGGTGCTGCGGATCGAGCCGTTCGAAGTAGAGGTGAATCAGGGCCGCGTTCGGCTCGCTCCCGCATTGCGGCTGGCAGAGAGTCCCATGCTGCTGGTTCACGGCCGGGGCCGCGTTGTCGAGCAGGTGCGCGTGACGCCGGAAATGTGCCGGGAGTGGCTGCGCTACGTGGCCCCTGTACTCTCCGAGACGACGGAAGCCGAGGGTACCTTCTCCGTCGACCTCGAGGGGCTCAGCATGCCGCTCGACCGGCCAGGAGCACTCGAAGCAGCGGGCCGCGTCACCCTGCACTCCGTGCAGGCGGCGCCCACGCCGCTGGCCCAAGAGCTGGGATTGCTGGTGTTGCGCGTGGCCGACCTGTTTCGCATCGATCTGCCAGGTCGCCGCTCCGCAGACGACCTGGCCGTGCTGTGGAGCCGGCCCGCCCGCTTGCGGCTGAAGCGCGAATCTCAGGTCAACTTCCGGGTGGCCTCCGGCTACGTGTACCACGAGAACGTGGTGCTGGAGTTCCAAGACGTCACGGTGAGAACGCGTGGCGCTGTGGGCTTTGACCAGAGCCTGTCTCTGGTTGCCGAGGTTCCCATCCGCGATGAATGGCTGCGCAGCGAGCGGCTGCGCGGGGCATTCGCTGGCAAGACACTGCAATTGCCGGTGGGCGGCACGCTGAGCCGCCCCAAGCTGGACCTGCGGAGCCTGGAACGGCTGGCCTCGGACTTTCTCCGCGAGGCGGCTACGGACGCCTTGCAAGGCGAAATCAACCGCCAGCTCGACCGGCTGCTGCGACCACGCCGGTAGGCGGCGGGCCCCCGCCTGACAACGCAATGCCCGCCCTTCAACGGCCGTCCGCCGTTCATGCCTCAAAGACCACTTCTTTCGAGGCCTTGCGTGCGCGGCCGCTGCGAGGCCCCGAAACACTTACCGTCCCAGCAGTCCCTCTTCCCCGTGGATGCGCTGACGCCTCGGTTTGTTTTTGCGGGCTCTGCGGGCACGACGTTTCACCGTGGATGCGCTGCCGCCCCACGAACGCGCCTGTGTGGCCACGCGACCGGCGGCTCGCCATCGGCGCCGGCGGGGGCGCTGCGTTGGCCAGGAGCATGAAAATACCGCCCCAGATTCGCCATGAGTGCCTGTGCGAGCGCTGCGTCACCGACCGCGCGCAGCGGCCAGCTCCTTGCGGCACGCCGCGTGCTTGGCTTGTGGGTCGTGCAGCCAGCTTCTGGCTGACTGGACGTCGTTCCGCTCCGCAGGGGGAGAGCCACGTTTCGCCCCCCTGCTGGAGAGCCCTGTTGCCTTTCCTACTGCTGATAGATCGCTTCGCACACGCGGCCGAGCGCCTGACCGACCTTGAGCCTGTCTTCCGGCTGCGTGAGATGCACGTTGTTGACAAAAGCCGCAAAGGCCACCTCTCGGCCGCTACTGGTTGCGCCGTATCCCGCCAGCGCCTTGCTGGTCAATAGCGGCCGGTCGTTCATGGCGTTGTACCAGAGCAGCGTGCCCGTCTTGGCAAAGAACTTGCCCGCCGCAGGACTGTCCGCCGCCACCACTCCGGCGAGAGTCCCATCGAGCCCGAGCACCGGCAGGGCCTGGCGGTACACCGGTGCGTCATCGCGCGTGGCCATGTATCGCAAAAGCTGCACCGTGGCACGCGGCGTAACGTAGTCTGCCCGGTCTCCACCCGCGGCACCGCCGAAGGAGATGGTGTCCACGTCCACGCCGGCACGGCCAAGAAACTCGCGCTGCGCCCGCAGGCCGTCCGCCAGCGTCCGCCGGCCCTGACGCGCAGCCAGAATCAACGGCAGCATGCTGGCGTGCAGGTTGTGGCTCACCTTGAGAATCAGCTTCGCTTCCTCGGCAAATGGCGGAGAGGTGAAGACCGCCACACGCTCCAGGTCTTGCTCGTCCGGCCGAGGGAGCCGCTCACGCCGATTGCTATCGAGCGGCGAGGCTGCCACGGCAACGCCTACCTCTCGGAGAGCCTCGATCAACAATGCTCGAGCGAAACTTGCCGGGTCGGGCACCTCGTAGATCAACAACAGGGGCGCGCGGCCGGCGGGCACGGTTCCCCGCACCACCAGCCTGCCGGGCGCAGGCGAGGCGAGCGTCACGTGCGGCGCCAGGCCCGGCTCGCTGGTCGTCACGTGGGCGTCGATCGTCCAGGCACCGCACTGCGGCCGCCATTGAACTGTGGCCGGCGCTCCTGGCTCGCTGGGCGAAAGCAGCAGGTCGATCACATTATCGTTCACCACGATGGGTGTCAGCCGGCTGGGGCCGCTGCCCGTACCCTCGGCCTGCTCAAATAGCCGATCGTCGATCAACACCTCTCCCGTTACCCGGCGGATGCCCCCCTCAGCCACCTGCCGTGCCAAAGCCCTCAGGCCGGCCAGCGGATCCGGGGCTGTCAACCGGGCGTCGGAGGCAAAGCCCGCGTAGGTATGGTCCGTGTTCTCAAAGGCGATGCGGCCCTGTTCGTCCGTGCGCCCACCCAGGGTCGGATCTCCCGACGCCACCAGGATCAGATCGCCCTGCAACGTGCCCTCCGCGCAGGCGCCGCGGCGATACACGGCCGTTTCAAAGCGAAACTCGGCCCCCAGGGCATCGAGGGCGGCGGCCACGGAGAACAGTTTGGTCACGCTGGCGGGTGCAAAGAGCTTGTCGGCATTCCATTCGTACAGCACCGTGCCGTCCTTGAGATCCGCTACCAGAATGCCCCAATGCGCGTGAGCAAACGGCGGCTCCGCCATGATGGCTGCCATGTTGCCTGCCAGGCCCGACGGTGCATCGTCTCCCCTTGCATACGGGCCGCCCGCCATCGCCACGGCCCAGCCGGCCAGCAGCACCCATGGCAGAAGTCCCAGCGCCCGATTCGGACGGATGGATGCCAGAAGAAAATGTCCCTTCACCCTCTCCCGCTGGCAACATGACTGGGCACGAACTCGTTCTCTGCACGCCATCTGCGTCTCCCATCAACAAGCTTGGCAACGACGGACATGTGGGATTCTGCCTTGTGATTCTGCTTGGCAGCCGAACCGCGGGCAAGCGCCCGCAGCGGCCCATTGCGTGCCATGCATGCATGAACGGGCACCGCACCCGCCAACACCTGAGCCATTGCCAGGGCAAGGGGGGCGACGCCCGCAAGAGCACCAGGGCAACGCGCTAGCCAGAACGGCCGCCGGCCGGAATGGCCGCCAGGCCGAATACCGCCCTGGCCAGATTGGCTGCGCTCCGCCATGGCCGCCAGGCAGAGCGGCCGCGAGGCGTCAGAAGAGCAAGGAGGCAACTCGCCAGCATGCGCACTTCTCATGGCATGGGCAGGCGAACATACTTTCGCATCGGCGCACCGGCCGTACGGCCCGACTTGCCGTAGCGAGGAGGGCCCCAACCCTTGTAACTTGCTTGTGATGATCCTAGCGGCAGGCCTCACGCCCGCCTGGCAGCGGGTTCTGGAATTCGACAAGCTGGAATTCGGCAAAGTAAACCGTGCGCGGCGGGTTTCTGCTTTCCCCTCTGGCAAGGTAATCAATGTGGGCCTGACTCTGCACAAGCTGGCAGTGCCTTCGGTCACGCTGGCACCCCTGGGCGGAGCGAGTGGCGAACGCATCCGCGCCGACTGTGAGCGACACGGCGTGCAAGCCGAGTGGGTGCGTACGTGTGTAGAAACTCGTATCTGCACCACGCTCATCGACGCTGCCGGCTATACCGAGTTGGTGGAGCCGGGGGAGCCGCTTCGTGAGGACGAGTTGAATGCCGTCATCGCAGCCTGGCGGCGTCTTGCTGCCACGGCCAGCGTGGGGGTGATCACCGGCTCGGTCCCGCATGGCACGCCCGCAGATTGCTTCCAGCGCATGTTGAGGGCCGCTTCCCCTACCCAAACGGTGCTCGATCTCAAGGGGGATGAACTGCTGGCGGCTGTTGCCTGCTCCCCACTGGTGGCAAAACCGAATCGCCAGGAGCTGGCAACAACGCTGCACAGGCCGTTGCCTACCGATGCGGACCTGCTTGAGGCCATGCAGGAACTGCGGCGCCTCGGAGCACAATGGGTGGTGGTCACCGATGAGGAGCGTCCGGTGCATGCTCTGGGCCCTGCCGGCTTGTATCGGCTGACTCCGCCGCCAGCCGGGCAGATCGTCAACCCCATCGGTTGCGGAGATTGTATGACGGCGGGACTGGCATGCGGCCTCTATCGGGGGATGGATGTGCTGGCAGCGCTCACCTTCGGCCTAGCCTGCGCTGCGGATCGGCTGAGGCACCTGTCTCCCTCTGATGTCGATGCGTTGCGCGCAGCACAGCTTGCCAGGGAGGTGGAGGTATGCAAACTCTAGGCAGCGGCCGTGGCCTGACGGCGCGGTGTGGCACTGCCTAGCGCTACATCAGCGCGACACGTGCCCTTGAGCCTGCTGCCGAGGCAGCGGACAAGCAGCACCCTTGCGCACGAAGAGGGGCTGCCGGCCTACCTGCAGCGCAGCAGGGCGATGGACCTACGGCTGTTGTTCGTTGCCGTCGGCGGTGTCCGGGGAGCGCGGCTGGGCATCCTCGGAGGGTTCCTGCTCGGTTGAGTCCGCGGCATTTTTGCCGGCTGAGCCATTGCGGGCAGGCGGTCGATCGGGCAGGAGTTTCAGGTCGTCCTCGTCCTGGGGAGCGGGCGGCTGGGGGTTCTGACGTTTGAACCAATCATAGAACTTGTGGGTGGGCCGGCGGGCGAGATCTTCCAGCCGGTCTCGGGCGGCTTGGGCGAAAGGCCCTTGCGGCCAGCGTGATTGGAGTTCCTGATAGGTCTTCTTGGCACGCTCCAGGTCGGCCTGAGACTCATAGGCGTGTGCCAGGCCGAAGGTCGCCCGCTCCAGCAGCAACGGATCTTTGGCATGCTGGCGCACATAATCGTAGTTCTGAATGGCCGACTGCAACTGGGTGAGAGCGGCCTGGCGATCGCGGAACATGTTCTCGGTGCCCTCGGCAAGCTGGGCATCTGCCAGGGTCAGGTGTGCCCACAGTCCCGCCGGGGTGCGGGGGTACTGCTCGGAGACATCGCGGAGCCGATCGATATTGCCCCGGGCCGCCAACTCGTCCAGCGCGGCAAAGTACTGGTTCCAGGCCTGTTCTTCGAGCTGACGGCCGCGGTTGGAGTAGAAGACCACCAGCACAATGCTCAGCACAATGAGCAGGACCGTGGCGGCAATTGCCCGCCCATGAGGCCGCAGGCGGACCATCTCCTTGCCCAGCCAGTCGGCCAGTTCATTCGTGCGGAGTTCGTGGCGGCGCGCCGTCTTCATGGCAAGGGATCTCGGCAACAGCGCCCCACGGGGCGCCAGCGGCAAACACACAACGGCGGCGCCGCAGACCGGCCCGCCGTCTCTTTGATCCGCGCGAATATACCGCTAGCAATCCACAGCGGTCAAGGTCGCCCCGTGGCGTACGCGGCCGAGAGCCAAAACACTTTGCGGTCCGCCAACGCCAGACGTGCCCCGGGAGGCGCGTGGTCCCTACTGCCTGGCCTGGCCGGCTACCGTCCCGTTAGTCCATGCCGGCCGGATCAAAAAGTAGAGGAAAGTAGGTCCCGCCCATGCGCTGGCCTTTGGGGATCACGGGGACGCCTGCCAGCAGAGGCTGATCCGAATTGCTGCACACGCCATCCCGAAAGACATTGATCACGGCGGCACGCCTGGGCCGATCGGTGCGGTTCTCGTACGATCCGTGGACCAGCAGCGGATGATGGAAGGCCGCCTCTCCGCAGCGCAGTTCGATCGCCACGGGGCGGAACGCATCCCATTGTGCGGGCGAGAGGACCTTGCGAATGGCGTCCATGTCTCCCGCCAGGCCGGTGATCGGCAGCAGATCCCAGCGATGGCTGCCGGGGATGTAGTGCAGGCAGCCGTTCTCTCGCGTGCTGTCGTCCAGCCCGATCCAGCAGGTGAGATGTGCCATGGGCTGAGTGCGGGTCCAGTAAGAGAAGTCCTGATGCCAGGCCACCACGCCGCCATGACGGGCTGGTTTGCAAAAGAGCTGGTCGTGCCAGAAGCGCACAGGCCCTTCCAGCAACTGGGCGGCAGGCACGGTAAAGGCCGGGTTCCACAGCAAATCATGAAAGGCGGGACTGATCCGCCAAGCGCCCAGCGCATGGAACAGCACACGGCTCCGGTCGGTCGACTCGTTGGAGTGGAACTCGTAGAACAGGCTGTGGCCAGGGTGGGCCGGATCCATCAAGCCCGCCAGGTCTTCTCGCAGGGCCGCCACCTGCTGTTCGTTGAGTACCCGTACGCCAGCCACATAGCCGTGCAGGCGATAGTGTTCGAGCTGCTCATCGGTCAGGCGGAACTTCGCCCACTCGGCAGGAGTGCGGGGCCGGCAAAACAAATCGGTGATCGGTTCGTGCCTCAACGCCAGATCGGCCACCATAGGCATTTGCTCCAGAAGGATCGCAGACGATTGTGCGCCGCCGCGTGGCCGTGGACAAGGGTGCAGCCCTGGGGGACAGCTAACGGCTGACGCAGCTAACGGCCGGATGCTGATTCGTAGGATGCCCGGGCAAGCCAACCTACCTTCCCAGCAGGTATGCCAGGAGGTGTGCCATCTCCGCGGGGGAGATTCTCTGTTCGAGTCCTTCGGGCATGAGAGAGCCCGCCTCGGCGAGCGAGTCGATATTCTCGCGGAGGATGATTTCTTCCTGTGCTTCTGCTCGGCGCAGCGTGATGGTGGCGGGCGTCTCGGCGGCAATCAGGCCGGTAGCCACGCGTCCATCGTTCTGAACAACCACATAGGCGGCGAACTCGGGCGGCACCTCGCGGTTGGGGTCGAGGATGTGTACCAGCAGTTCTTCGGGTGTGCGATGTCGGACGGCAGCCAGGTCTGGTCCGACCTGCCGGCCCTCTCCGTGCAGAGAGTGGCAGGCGGCACATTCGCGGCGGAACACGCGGCGGCCCTCAGCCGCACGAGCGGGCAGGCGCAGCGCCTGGGAATACGCCGCCAGCACCTCGCTGCGCGGGCCAAGTGCGTGCGCGGCAACAAGCTGCGCCAGCCGGCTGCGCAACCCTTCGTCCGGCAGGTTCAGCAGCCTTGCGCGCAGGGCAGGGGCAAGGTCGCGCACGCGGATGGTCCCCGCCTCCAGCGCTTCGATCAGCGCCGCCACGCGCTCGGGGCGTGCGGCAAGCGCCTCGAGCAGCTCGCCGCGTGCAGCGGGCCCCAGCTCGGGATAGGCACGCAACAGCAAGGGCGCAACCTCCGCATCGGTGCGTGCCGCCAGGGCCCGCAGGGCCGCGAATTGCAAGGCCGGCAGTTGCTGGGGCGTCAACAGTGCCGCCAACGTCTCCAGGGCCTCCGGGCTGGAATCGCAACCAAGCAGCTCGATGGCCGCGACACGATCTTCCCAGAGCAGTTGCGGATCGCTGACTGCGGCATGCGCCGCTTCCATACTGTGCTGGACCAGGCGCCGGGCACTGTCACCGGCCTGCTCGGCCGCGCTCGCCAGCGAGTCGCCCCGGAGCAGCAAGCCGCTGGCCAGCCCGGCCAGCACCGCTTGCACATCCGCCATCTGATGCCCTGCCTTGGCGCGCTGCACAGCCGGCTCAGCCGCCGATGCATCCGCCTCCTCCGCCCGTGCTAGCCGCGCTGCCAGCCCCGTGAGCATGCTCTCCACGGCAGCCCGCTCTGCACGCGCCCCCACCAGGTACGCCAGCTCACGCAGCAACGGCCTGGGAGCCTGCGGCTGCTCCCACAGCAGGGCGGCCAGCGCGCTTTCCCGGCCCGCCGCGCTGCTGAGCACGGCTGTACGTACCCACGGATCGGCCGCGTCCTGCCGAGCGATCTCGGCCAACGCTCGTAGTCCCGCCTCCCCCAACGTCCACGCCGCAAAGGCCGTGTAGAAGCGTACGCGCAACGCCGGGTCGCCGGCCTTCGGCAGCAATGCCTGCACCAGCTTTTCTTCTTCGCTGCCCCCTTGCTGCAGCAGCCGCTCCGCCAGTTGGACCGCATGGGCCCTGACGTGAGGCTCGGGATCGTCCAGCGCGGCCAGCACATCTTCGGCTGCGAGGGCCCGCAGCCCCCATAGCGACCACAGGGCATGGATCCGCGCTACTGCCCACTCGTGCCGGCGCAATAACTCCCGCAAAGGAGGCACGGCAGCGCCGTCTTGCCGCTCATAGAGCAGACGATGGGCGGTCTCCCGCCGCCAGCAGTCTGCATGGGCCAGGCACGCGACCAACTCCGTGGTACTGGCAGCCGCAAGGTCGGGCGGCGGCACGTAGCGGAACCCCGCGGGAGCCAGCCGATAAATCCGCCCCAGCTCGCTGCCGCTGCGCAGGTCGAGCTGCTGCTTGAGATCATCGGGTATCGACCAGGGATGCTCGATCGTCTCGCGGTACATGTCGCACAGGTGCAATGTGCCGTCCGGCGCATTGGTCAGATTCACGGGACGAAACCAGTTATCGCTCGATGTGAGAAACTCGCTCTCCGCGTCGATACGGTAGGCTCGGTAGGTCGCGCCGTGCTCTTCCAGCTTCTGCCGGTGTACCAAATTGCCTGCGACCTCGCAGAGGAACGCCTGCCCGTAAAACTCCCGCGGATATGCCCCGCTTCGGTAGATGCACAGCCCACAGGCAGAGGTGAAGTAACCCTCGGCAGCCGTCTCGCTGCGCGGATAAACGCGGCCGGCCTCCGCGGCCCAGCGGCGGGCACGCAGCACACGCCACGGTTCGGCCTGGCTGGCGCGGTAGACGCGCAGCGCATCGCCGGCGGCGGCCGCGTCGTGCAAGGGGGAACGCACGGGCAAAAGGGGGTTGCGTGCCAGGTAGTGCCGGGGCAGTACCACGTGCACCACGGGATTGCGGATATTGCAGATGAAACGTTCTCCCCAATCATCGAAGGACTGGCCGAAGCGTGCTCCGCCCGAGAGCAGCTCCAGCACCTCTGTGCGCGGCTCGAAGGCGAAATCATTGGCGCCGAGCGTCACGGGCGGATCGTGCGGACGGCTCGGGCTGACCACCTTGCCGCCATTGGTGCCCCCCGCGGCCACAATGCGGTGATCGAGCGCCCACTTCAGATTGTTCATCACTGCCTGCACGTTGAACTTGCGAAAGCCGCTGAACACCTGCCGGCGTTCGTCGGCACGGCCGTCTCCGTCGACGTCCCGCAAGTACCACAGATCAGGCGTGGCGGCCACATACACCCCGCCCTGCCAGCAGGCCAGGCCGGTGGGCCAGCTCAGCTCGTCGGCAAAAATGGTGCTTGTGTCGAAGCGGCCGTCTCCATCGGTGTCCTTCAGCAGCCGCACGCGGCCCAGGGGCAATGCCGCCGTCTGATCGGCAAAGGGGACGTCGTCCGCCGGATCGGTGTAAGGGTAGTCGCACATCTCGCACACATAGGCCCAGCCGTGCTCGTCATACTCCAGGCACACGGGATCGGCCAGGAGCGGTTCGCTGGCCACTAACTGCACGGTAAACCCCGGCAAAGTGCGAAACGTGCCGAGCGCCTGATCTGGCGGCTGGGGCGGCACGCGCGGCAGGGCCTCCACCCTCTCCTCGGCCAACGCACCAGGCGGCTGGGCCATGGTCGCCTGTCCCCCCCCGACGCACCCCAGCCAGGCAGCCAGCATGGCTGCTTGTAGGTATCGCCGAGCGAGACTGCTGGCCGCCCGCGCGCTGCACGCGGCCATGCCTAGACGCCACTCGCCGCCGTACCGCATGACGAAGCCGTATCGCATGACGAAGCTGTAGAGCACGGCGGGGCCGCACGCGCCCCTGGTGCGGCCGCCGCCCGCGCGTACGCCCCAAAATCGTGGTACCAGTGCCGCTTGATCCACCGATAGAACCAGCTCTTCTCCGGCACCTCTTCTCCCGCATGATATTGCGAGGGCCGCGGCTGCATGGCCTCCAACTCTGACAAGGCCGTACGCCGCGCCGTGGTATCCCGCGCCTGGTGCCGCCGCACCAGCTCCTGGATCAGATCAGGCCGCTCCAACACAATGCACCCGCGCGTGGCCTGCGCCGCTGTCTGCCGGAAATCGCGGAGAAACCCCGAGTCGAACTTCTCCCGCAGCGGCCGCGGGTCATGAATCGAATCGCAGGCAAACTGCACAATCGGGCAAAACTCCACGTCTCCCCAGGGGCTGACATGATGGCTGATCCCCGTGGCCGCCGGGCAGAGGGCGCGGCCATCGTGATCGTAGTAGGCGTCAATGATGCCGATGGGCTTGCGGGCACGCATTTCGACCACGAAGCGGCGGGCAGCGAGCTGCTGCGCCGGCGTGAGCGCGAGCCCCGGCTGGGGATCCGGTCCCACGGGACGGTACACGTGGTACCAGAGATACATCACGCCCATCTCGATCAAGCGATCGACCCAGCTCTCCTGCAACAGGTCGTCGATGTTGGTCTGGCAGAGACTGGTACAGACGCCGGTGATCAGCTTGTGTCTCAGCGCCGTCTGCAAGCCCTGCATGCTCTTGCTGTACACACCGGACCTGCCGCGGCGCTGGTCGCTGACGATCTCCGTCCCCTCGATGCTGATCAAGGGGGTGACGTTGCCCAGCCGCCGCAGCGCGCGTGCCGTCTCGTCGGTGAGGAAGTGGCCATTGGTGAACACCTGGAAGTAGCAGTCGGGATGGCGCGAGAGCATCTCCAGGAGCTGGGGGTGCATGAACGGCTCCCCCCCCAGAATGCCGAAGAAGCTGTTGCCCTCTGCCTTGGCCTCGCCGATCAGACGGTCCATCGCCTCCAACTCGATGGCCTGCTGCCGCGCGGCCACGTCCACCCAGCAACCCTGGCAGCGCAGATTGCAGCTATTGACGACCGAAATGTAGAGAAACGGGGGGAACACCCGCCCCTCTTTCAGCCGGGCCTTGAACCGCTGCACGGAACGCAGCCCCTTGTAGCCCATGTGATACGCGAGTTTCCACAAGAGCCGCTTGTCTGTCTCGACCAATAGCCGCCAGGCCATGCGCAAATACATCAGCATCCTCCCGAAACGGTGCCGGACCGCCAGGCCGGCTCCAGGCCCCCACCATGCCCCCCTGCGCCGTGGCAGGTAAGCCGCCGGAGCAACCGCTTGCCGGCTCTCACATACGCCTGCGCAGGTCCATCACGCTATCGCAGAGTGTAACCGATGGGAACCCGTTTTCCAGGATCATCGCGTCAAAAGGCCGGACGCCAGGGGGGTGGCTTGCCCCCCACACGCACGGGGAACTCCCTGCTGCAGAATCTGCTCAGCCCAGCCGATGGGCCGCGCCCGTGGAAGCCGCGGCAGTGCTTCGCAAGCCGCGCCCAGCGTTCGCCTTCCACCGCAGCACAACCCGCCCTGATGCTGCCGATGCGGCAAACCTGCTGCAACCGCCGCCAGCCCGCGAACACGGCATGCTGCCGCGTGCTTCCCCAAGGCCCGTGCAGACCCTACAATCGGCCGCGACGGCGGCGCCCGCTCATCCAGGCCCGAAGCGGTCCTAGGTCCATCGGCCGCCTCGAAGCGGGCCGGCCTTCCAGCAATCTGCCCCGCATCCCCAAATGCTGACGTGCCTTTGGTCGCAGGTCGAGGCCTGCACGCGTATGGCACGGATCGCCCCGTGATGGCCCGAGACGACGCCATGAGTGTTCCCCGCCGCTTGCTACTTTTGTTCACGTGTATGGCCGTCGGCTCGGCCGCCAGCTTCGCACCCGCGGAGCCGTCAGAAACTGCCCAGCGGCCGAACATCTTGTGGCTGATTGCCGAGGATATGGGCGTGGAGCTGGGCTGTTACGGCGCGTCGGAGGTGGAAACGCCCCACCTGGACGCCCTGGCACGCTCGGGCGTGCGGTACACGCGCTTCTACAC
>JAIMBC010000080.1 GCA_023511675.1 Pirellulales bacterium | reverse complement strand
GGCCTGGGCCGCGCGGAGACGCGTTGCCGCAGCCGGCGGCGGCTCAGCCCGCCACCAGCGGAGAGTTTGTGGTGCTGACCATGGCACTGGGAGAGCGGCGCCAGCAGGTCTCGGTGATCGACGCCAAGACGAAGTGCATGTGCGTCTATCACATTGACGCGGAAACGGGAGAGATCCACCTGAAGAGCGTGCGCAACCTTCGCTGGGACCTGGAGTTGCAGGAGTTTAATGGTACAAGTCCCTTACCGCGAGAGATTCGCACTCTTGTTGAGCAGCATTGAAGGCTTGGCGGTCGTTCGCTTGGCTGCGGCCCCGCACAAGCCTCGGAGAGCCGTATGACCCGCAAGCTAATCACTTTGGAAGAAGCTGCGCAGATGCTGGGCGTAACGCCGGACGCCCTCAACGAAATGCGGCAGCGCCAGGAGATTTTCGGCTACCGGGATGGGGCAAGCTGGAAGTTCAAGCCGGAGGATGTGGAACGGCTGAAGGTAGAGCTGGCGGCACGTGCAACGGGATTTGCCAGCAGTGGAGATTCGTCTGAGGATTCGTCTGGCGACGATCTGGTGCTGTTGAGCGAGGCCGAACTAGGGGAGTCTGGCAGCAGCCCCTCCAGCACGGTGATCGGGCGTGGCGGCCAGGCGGAAGGTCCCTCGGACAGCGACCTGAAGCTGGCAGAGAGCGGCGAGCAAACCCTGCCGGTAGGGGGCTCGGAGGTGTTAGCGCGGGCGGAGGCGTCTGCCCCTGGGGAGGGTGGGCATGGAGCGAGCGAGGCGTCGGACGAACTGGGCACCATCGAGTTGGGCGGGGAGGTGGACAAGGAAGGCAGCGGCATCGACTTGCCTAGCGATATTGGGCTGGCGCAAGAGCCGGCTGCTGTGGCGGGCGGGTCGGATAAGAGTTCGGGCAGCGATGTGACGTTGGCGACGCCCCCCTCGGGCTTTACCGTGGAGGAGGGGAGCATCCACGAGTCCAGCTCGGAGGAGTTGGTACTGGGCGGCTCGGGCAGCGACATCACGCTCAGTCCTGGGGACAGCGGCATTCAACTTGTCAATCCGGCAGATAGCGGTCTGTCTCTGGAAGAACCCGTGGAGCTAGGCGACTCCAGCGGGGACGATTCTTCTTTCGACCTGGGCAGCGACTCCAGCGAGGTGCTGGGCACGGCCGCCGACTTTGACTCGGACGCGGTGATGGAACTAAAGTCCGACGACGATTTCCTGCTCACGCCGCTGGAGGAATCGAGTGATGAGGAATCTCAGGATAGCGGCTCGCAGGTGATCGCACTGGACGAGGACAGCGCCTCGTTCGACGACGTGAGCCCGACCATGCTCACCTCGGAGCAATCCTCCAGCCTGGAGGTGATTGATGAGGGATCGGGGCCCCTTGGTGTGGAGGCGACCCTGGTCCAGCCTTCAGCCGTCGCTGGCCAGCAGTTGGTTGCGCCCGCGGCCGCGACGCGCGAAGCCCCCTACAGCATCCCGGTTGTGCTCAGCCTGGGAGGTTGTGTGCTGGTGCTCAGCCTGACCAGCATGATGATGTTTGAGCTGGTCCGCGTGATGTGGAGCTGGGACGAGCCTTACGCCGTCAACAGCAAGCTGATGGACGCCATTGTGAGCCTGTTCCCGTAGCAGCACCCGACCCATCGGACCAGCAAGCCCGGTTGAGCGAAAGGAGTCGCACCGTGCACCGCCTGCTCGTCTGCCGCCTCTGTCCAGCCGCGCTGCTCATCCTTGCCGGCTGCCAGTGGGTGCCCCGTAGCAAGCTGGTGGCGGCCGAGGCTCAGAACCGCGTGCTGCTCGAACAGCGCAAGGCACAGCTCGTGGAGATCGAGAATCTGCGCCGGCACAGCCGCACCCTGGAAGAGCAGTTGGCTGCGGCAGAAGAAGAGCTGGCCCTTCTGGCACAACGTGCGGGTGACGTGCGCAGGCCGGTGACGGGCAGTTCGGCCCCCACGGGGCGTGATACCCCGGGTGCAAGCGGGCAGCCTGGGGCGCTGGCACGCGGCAAGCTGACGTCTCTGGTGCAGCGGTGGCCGGCTTTTCAGTTCGATCCGGCCACGGGCGCGGCACGTTTCCACACGGATGTGCTGTTCGAGACGGGGGAGGCCCGGCTCAAACCAGAAGCACGGCAAGCACTCAACGAGTTTGCCGCCCTGCTCAAGTCTCCAGAGGGCCGTGAGCTGCGCGTGCTGCTGGTCGGCCACACCGACGACCGCCCCGTGATCCGGCCCGCGACTCGGGAAAAGTACCCGGATAACTGGCACCTCAGCGCGGCACGTGCCCTGGCAGTCGCTGATTACCTGCAGCAAGCCGGCGTACGGGAGGAACAGATCGGCGTCATCGGATACGGCAGACACCAGCCGCTGGTTGCCAACCGCGGCCCCGCCGAGCGCCAGCGCAACCGGCGCGTCGAACTGTTCGTTTTCGGCCCCGAAACGCCCGTGGTCGGTTGGGACGCCCCAGCCGCCATCCGACGCTAGCGGCTCCGCTTGTCCAGCCCGCTCGCAGCGCGGCCAGGGCCGCCCCAGCCTCGCATCACCGCCGCCGGCTCAGTCCTCCCCGCCCAGTTCGCGACGCAGCCATGCACGCGCATAGGTCCAAGCACGCTTGGCTGTGCGGGGCGACATCCCCAGAATCTCCGCCGCCTGTTCGTTGGTCAGCCCCGCAAAGTAGCGCAGCTCCACCAGCTTCGCCGTCTGCGGTTCGATCTTTGCCAGCTTGGTCAGGGCCTCGTCCAGCGCGAGCAGGTCTTCGTGCCGGTTCTCAGCCGAGCCGGCGATCTGATCTTCGATCAGTACGCGGCGCACGTAGCCCCCGCCGCGCTTCAAGCTGGCCTTACGGCGGGCATTCTCGATCAGGATTCGGCGCATGGCCTCCGCTGCGGCAGCAAAGAAATGCCCGCGGCTGTCCCAGCGCTGGGGCTGTTCGCAATCGACCAGCCGAACATACGCCTCATGGACCAGGGCTGTGGCGGCGAGCGTTTGCCCCGGACGCTCGCGGGAGAGCTTCTCGGCAGCCAGGCGGCGCAGCTCGTTATATACCAGCGGCAAGAGTTCCGCGGCGGCGTGCTTGTCGCCGTCCTTGATGGCTTCGAGAATGCGGGTAACTTCGTTCATGGCAAGCTGGCAGCAGCGTAGGCCGGCCATCCTCATTGTACCTTGCCCTGGCCGGCAAGCGTGCTGCCTTGAGGCAAAAAGCAGCAAGGGCGGAGCGGCCCGCACAGGCCCCCGAGGGAGCGATCGAGAAAGCGGCTGCGTGCCTCACTCCCCGCCGCGCTTGAGGCGGTCGAGTTCTTCTGCCACGCTCCGACGCAAGCGCCACAGCGTGCTGGGGGAAAGATCGGCATAATGTATCCGCCCGGCATCTTCGGTTGCCGCCGGCGTGCTCTGCTGCCAGCCGCTAGCCAGCTTGAGCACCTCCAGCACCTCTTGGCCCAGCAGCCAGGGCGGTTCGCCACGGATACGCGATAACCTGACAAGGTACTCCACGTCCTGCTGGCCGCGGCGAAAGGCCTTCAACCGCAACGATGCGGTCGGTCCATTTTCTCCGTGCCGGGGCGGGTAGAAAAGGGCAAGCTGATCTGCTTCGACCCAAGACCGCTGGCTGCCCAGCGTTTGCCACGGCACCACACCCTGTGCGCCCAGGCACCAGGCCTCCAGACACCAGCCGGCCGGCTGTACATTGCTCTGCTCGACGCCGCAGGCCGTGCCGTATTCCAGCACTACCTGCCCCAACGCAAGCTGCCGGTCGCGGACCAGCCGATGGTAGCGACGGAACGCACTGGCCGCCACCACGTTGTATTGCAGCACGTGGTCCAGCGCATCACGCTGCCACTGCGGCCGAGAAATGTCTGCCCGAAATACCAGCAATGGCCCGCCCTGGCTCGGGCGAGTTGCCTGCCGCACCCCTTCGCCAAAGGCCTCGCCAAAGAATCGCAGGGCCCAGTAATCCTGAAAGTTGGCCGGCTCGTCCAGCAACCACGGTGAAGAGCCGCGCGACCAGCCCCTGGCCTTGAAATTGTTCTTGTTATTCAGATAGCACTGGAAGTACGTTCCATTCCATCCGCGCTCAGCCACGTGCTGGGCAAACTGCCGCGACGCATTCACCAGCGCCTGCCAGTACTCGGGCGGAAAGGCCCGATCTGCCCAGTAGTCTCCGTTGTAGTTCCCTTCCATGGGTGAGGGCCAGTTCTCGTGCAGCGGCAGGTAGAAGCACTCCACCGGCGCGCCGCGCCGTGGAAGGTCCAAAAAGGCAGTGCCATCGAACAGCGGCCCAAAGCGCTCGTCCCAGGCAGCAAAATCCAGCCGCCGGCCATCCCACGCCGGCGCGCAGCCCTCCGCCACGCGCCCATTCTGATAGTAGGGCACGCGGTTCAGCACCGTACGATGCACGTGCGCCAGCCGATAATAGGCACGCTCGTCGGCAGGCAGATCGTAACAATTCATCTCGGGCAAAAAACTCAGCCGATCCGGCAACTCGAAATCCCACACTATCAGCCGCACCGCCAGGCTCAACCGCTCGCCGCCAGCCTCAAGCGTGAGAGTCCCGCGATGCGTGCCTGCGCGGGCATCGGGCGGCACATAAACTTCACACAAAAGACTGCCCGCCTGCTGGCCTTCCAGAGCTTCGTCTGCCGCTGGAACATCGAACGGGCCAGACCATGGCACCGCCGGATCGGGCAGTGGGCCAACGGCCGTTTGCACGTGCCACAAGCGGTAGAACGCCACTTGCGGCTGCAAGGTGTCAAAGTGCAGGCTGGCCGTCAAGCCTCGCACGCGACCGATGAGGACGAGCTGAAAGCACGTGAACTCCTTGCGGGCGGCGAATAACCGCAACTCGCCCTCCAGCGCATCCCAGAGGTGGTTGGACACGAGGTACTCGGGCGGCCGACTTGGCAGCAGCGTTGCGGTAAGCGGGTGCAACTTGTCCAGCTCGTCGATGACGGCCACGCGCGCCGCACCTAGCCGCGGAAGGTCGGTATTGCTCCCGGCGCTTGGGTGGGGCAGGTCGGCCAGTTTCAGCGGGGAGGGCGAGAGCGAGGATGTTCTGGCACGCACTCGCGACCATTCCGAAGCGTTGCCCGCACCATCCACGGCCTGCACCTCCAGCTCGAATTCCGCGCCGGACGCCAGATCCATATCGCGCAGGCGCATTTGCACGCTCTCTCCAGGCCGGCTGGCTGCCGGTACAAGATACTGGGGCACCGGCCGCCCATTGCACCGTGCCAAGAACCCCACGGTGCCTGCGGCGCCACGGTCCGCGGGAGTGTCCCAAGCGATGCGGCACTGGCCCGCTGGCACGTCCGCCGCATCGACCTTGAGGTTAGCGGGCGGGTGTGGCGGGGCCGTATCCTCTGCTCCCAGGTAGACCGTGAAATAGGGCGCCGTCGCCTCACCCGATTCGCGGCTGTGCACAAAACGGTTGGGGAACAGCCGCAGCTCGAATCGCTCGCCCTGGCGGCTCCACTCAGAGCCTGTGTCATCGAAAAAGAGAATGCCCTGAGAGATACCCGCAACCCGCAGTGCGACGAGGAGCGGGTGGACGGGGACCTCTTGCCAGCCGTGCTCATTCGGCGGCGAGGCGTCTGCCATCCGCCACACGGTCCCGCCCTGTCCGAGCGTGACGGTCGTGAGGTCGCTTCCGGGATACGCCCAGGGCAGGTTGGGATGGCGGGCATGGTTGAAAGTGGAGCTGCCGATCTGCTTGGCGTAGGAAGTGCCGGTACCCTCGACCCACTCAGCGGCGAAGCTGGCGGCCGTGACGCGGTGGAGGATTTCTGGGCCGGCCAGCTTGACATGCCAGGTTGCGGCGAGGACGACCCGCCCGGCGAGCGGCGCGGGATCGAAATCGACCAGAGTCATTTCCTGGATGGACTTGAGCTTGAGGCGTGGGCTGCCGCCTTGATTGCCATCTGCCTCATCTCCGACATTGGAGAACCAGGTATCGCGGCAGACGGGGACGCGCACGGCTTCGCCGGCTGGGCTGTCTGGCGGAGTGATCAGCAGTGCCTCATCCCCAGACGCAGGCGTGGGCGGCTCCCCTGGTAATTGAGGCTGCTGCGGCGCTGCCAAGGGGTCGAAGACCAGGCGCTTCACCTCGCCCAGCTTTCGCACGGAGAGCCAGGTGCGGAGCAGATAGCCGCTGGCACGCAGGTTCTCGGCAGTAGGAGGGAGAACGGCGCTGTCGGGCGTGGGGCCGAGGGTGGGATGCACGTCATTGCGATTCAAGAGCGTGCCGTTCCAATCGTCCGGTCGGCGACGGAGGATCTCCGCCTCGTAGTCGATGAAGGGCAGGCGGCGAGCCTGGGCTAGTTCTCGCAAGCCTTTGTTGTACGCGGCAGCCAATTCCGCTGCCCCAGGATGCGGAGGAATGCTGGAAAGTACGGGAACCACCCCCCGCTGCAGCATCAGGTCAATCGCGCGAGACACGTCTGCCAGATATGCCTCGACGGGACGTTGCGCGGAGGCGTCGTTCGTGCCGATCATCAGCACCACCACCTGAGGTCGGTACCGAGCCAGCATCTCGGCCAGCGACGGCAGCCCCTGCTTGCCACCGGCGAGCAACTCGTCGGCACGCAGTCCGCCCGCCGCAGTGAAGGATCGGCCCCCATCGGGATGGTCAAAACGGCTCAGCCACCAGCCATCGGTATCGTCCTCAGCGCCCATGTGCATCCAGGCTAGCGCCGCACGGTCCTCGTCGGTCTGTCCCTGCCCGCGCCGTGCCCACTGGCCGTAGGGGTTGGCGTGCGTGATCGAGTCTCCCACGTGCAACACCACGCCTGGCCGGCCATCGCCGCGCCGCGCCACATGTTGCATGGCCTCGGCATACTCCCAGGTTTGAGGGAGAGGTTGGTCGAGCGGGACATCGCTGGCAGCGGCCGGATCGGCGGGACGATCGGCCGGATCGGCGCACGCCGGCGCCCGCTCTCTGGCACGCGCCGCCGCATCGAGGGTGCACACGAGGCACAACCAAAGCACAAGATGGCTTACCCGCAGCGGGAAGGCCCTTGCGGCGATCACCCGGGGCCCACACAGCAGGCCGCGCGCTGCGCGGGGCGTGTGTGCTGATGTGTTGCCATGGGAGCGAGGGCGTGTCGCAGCGGAGCCTCCGGCGGACGGTCTTGGCATGGATGCTACCTCCTGTGCAGGGAGTGGGTGCAGGGGACCGCCGCGGCGCAGACCCTGCCGTGCTACGGCGGCCCGGCACGCTGCTCTAACTTTTGCAGCGGCGGCTGGTCTTGTACAGGGCCACATGCCTTGGGAGTCGGCGGCGGCCCGTCGCTGCGGAGGCCGTCGGCTTGGTCAGGCTTGCTGAGCTGCGGCTGTGCCCCCGCCTGCGTGGCATGTTGTCGGTGCTCGGCCGCCAGATCAGGCATGTCGATCGCTTCGTAATAGCGAGCCAGAGACTCGTGGGCGCGGCGATGTTCGGGGTCGATCTTGAGGGCATTCATGTACCAGCGGACGGCTTCGCGGGGATAACCGCCCTGCATCAAGGCGTCTCCGGCATCGCAGCGCAGGTCGGGGTTGTGGGGAGATTCGGCGAGTGCCGCCAGGAGGCGGGAGATGCGATCTTCTTGCTGCCGCAGGCGTTCGGCCTGCTGGCGGTGGCTGGCTGCCTGGCGCGACTTGCCGGCCTTCTCCAGGGCCTCGGCCAGCGCGTCGCGCAGGGCGATATGCTGCGGCGCGAGGTCGACCGCCGTCTGGAGATGTCGGATTGCCGCGTGGAGGCGATGGTCAGCCAGTGCCAGCAGGCCCAGCTCGTAATGGGCGGTGGCCTGTTGTTCCAGTGTCAGGCTGCCACGCAACAGCCTTGCGATAAGCTGGCCAGCCTCCGCCCCACGGCCCAGCCGACGCAGGCATTGGGCCAGACCCAGTTGTGCCTGGGTCGGGTCCGGAGCCAGCTCAGTGCAGCGCCTGAAGTACGGTAGGGCCTGTACGGGCTCGTTGCGTGCCAAAAGCGCGCCGGCCATTCCCAGCAAAGCTGGGACATCATCGGGCTTGACCGAAAGAATTTGCCGGTACTCCGCGGCAGCACGGTCCCAGTCGTTTTCACGCTCATGGATCCGCGCACGCCAGAGGCGGGGCTGCACCGCCCTGGGCTGCCATTGAATCCACGTGTCCAGCACGACCATCGCATCCTCAATTCGGTGCAGAGCCAGATAGCCCTTGGCCAACGCCTCATAAACCTCAACCGCCACGTCGTCCGGCACGGCATGCACGGCAGCGCGATCGAGCAGCGGGTCGGCCGCTTCCACATCTCCCCGCTGCACGTCGATCAGGACCACCTGCAAGTCCACGTCCTCCCTCCGCCAGCCGTACTGCCGGGCCTTGGCAAGATGGCGGAGGGCACGGTCGAAGTTGCCCTGTCGGCGGTAGGTATTGCCCAGCAGGTAGTGCACCTCAGCGCTGCGCGGCTGCTCTTGCAGCGGATAGGCAAGCCAGCTCAGGGCTTGAGCCAATTCGCCCTGGCCAAGCAGGTAGCGTGCGGTATGCAAGTGATACGCGATCTTCGCCCCTCGCCAGGCCGGTACTGCCGTGCAGGCCAGGAACACGCAAGCCGCAACCAGCAGGAGGATCCGCCGCGCGGGTGTCATGCGCCGCATGGCTCGAACCCCCCGCCGCTGCTCGGCACCGCCCGCATGCCTTCCCCTGGGGCCAACATGATTAATCCCTGCCTCTCAGGCTCCCTCCGCAAAGTACACCTGCGTGGCCGTGCGGCGCAACAGCCACTCCCGCTCATCCGCGGAGAGGAAATCCAGATGATCGCGCACCAGGGCCAGCGAGTCCGCATAGGTGTGGCCAGCCTGCACCTGATAGGGACAGTCCGTAGCCCACATCAGCCGCTGCGGCCCGAACCCTCCCACCAGTCGACGAATCATGGGTATCAGGTCGGTGTAGGGCGCCTTCTTGCGCCCCAGTGCGTAAAACGCCGACACCTTCACGTAGGTGCGGGGGTGCCGCGCCAGCCGCAGCAGGGCTTCCACGTCGGTATCGCGGATCGGACCATCCACGCCAATGCGGGCGAAGTGGTCGATCACCACCGGCGTGTCCGGAAACCGCTCGCACATCCGATCGATGGCCGGCAAGGCGTCCGGGTTTACGAGATGGCACATCGCCAGGCCCCGCTCAGCGCCGCAGCGCCACATGGCGGCCATCCCCTCACCATCGAGCCACCGATCCACCGGTAAATTGCGCGGATAAATGCGGAATCCCCGCACGCCGTGCTCCGCCAGCCGCTGCATCTCCACCTCGGGATGAGCCGCCGAGTCGTCGATCACCGCTACCCCGGCAAATATCCCCGGATAGGTCCGGATCACGTCCAACATGTACGAGTTGTCAAAACCATAGAAGCTCATCTGGATGAGCACCACCCGCGTCACGCCGCACGGCCGGGCATGCTCGAATAACTCTTCGGGAGTAAAGCTGGCAGGCTGCATCTCGTCTCGGCGAAAACCAGCCGCCAATGGATAGCGGTGCGTGTCGGGCGTCCACACGTGGACGTGCGCGTCCACGTAGCCGCTGGCAGGATCGCCATCCACCAGCCTGCCCGCCCCATCGGCCACCGCTCCCTGGGCAGCGTGCCGGCCCCAGCGCAAGCCGCCTGATGCCGCGCCTGCCACACTCAACGCCCCGGCACGCAGCAAGCGCCGCCGATCCCACCCCGCGCTCACACCGCACGCCGCCATGGCTCGCGACACGTCTTTCTCCTCTCTATAGGATGCTGGCCTATCATGGGCTGCACGGAGCGCATTCGGTGAGGCAACATCATCTTACCCGCAATTCCCGTGCAGTTTTACCATTCTACCAGCGCACGACCCCCCCTCGACATGCCTTGGCAGCCCGGACAGGCTCCTAGCCGGGCAGGGGTAGATGCACTATAGGCTTGCTGGGCAGCGGCGCCCACATCGCGAAAGTGGGCGCCCTGCGCATTGATTCGGGCCGGCCGCAGCAGCCAGCAGTGTGGGCAAGCGGTACAGGGACGCGAAAGTGGGCGCCTCCGCATTCATTCGGGCCGGCCGGTGCGTGTGGCACCGTGGGGCTTTACCGAATCTGCGAGAAAACGGCCGCGCCTGGTGCAGGTCGGGATTTAGCCGCCACGCGCCGGTTGTGCCTGGGTACAAAACAAGCGAGGTGCCCTTGATCCTGGCGAGCGGTAGCCCCTTCCCATGGACCGGCATTCGGGGCGAGCTGCAAGACGCAAGCGGAGCAGGCAAGAGGCACGCCACTCCCCACTGTGCGAAAGCGCTGCGGAGACAATTCCGCCCAAGACAGGGCGGCTGTAGGCAGAGACAGGGTGGCTGGGCCGCGGCTCAGAGGGGCCTTTCGCGGGTAGGCTGGCGACCGAACACGGCCATGCCGAACAAACAGTCCTACGAGGGGCAGCCGCCGCGAGCAGGCGGCCGCTGCGACCCCAAGCTTTGGCCGATGGACACACTTTCAAACGGTCTTAGCGCCGCTTGAAGAACTTGTTGAGCACGTCGGCCGCGGCGGAGCGGCTGTCGGGCTGCTGCGCTTGGGTGGAACGGGGCAGCTTCGCCGGCTTGGGCGACTGGGTCGACTCCTCGGCCTGGTCCTCAGGCGTGCTGCCGAACAGGGCCTTCACGTCGATTTCGCCCGTCTCGTTCATGTTCAGCACGCGCGTATCCGCGGTGGCAACCTTGCTGTCTCCCGTGGAAAGCCACTGGCTGACGTCCATGTCGCTGGCCTTGCTGGCGCTGGCGGCGGCCTCGGCCGTGCGCTTGGCGGCCTCTTGCACACTCTCCACGGGCGGCTTCTTCTTCACTGGGGCCACACTGCCAATGGCCACCTCAAACTCGAGCGGTCCCACTTTGATGCGGTCTCCCGCTTTGAGTTCCACCTCCCCCACCACGCGCTCGCCGTTGACCAGTGTTCCGTTCTTGCTGCCGAAATCTCGCAAGCCCAGATAGTCCTGATCCTGAACGAGCACGCAGTGGTGACGGCTGACCAGATCGCTGCGCGGGCGAAGCTGGCAGTCCTCCGCCCGCCCAATCAAGAACTTGGGACCGGTGACCAGTACTTCCTTGCCGGCGTTGGCTCCTATGAGCACCTTCAGGCGTACTTCCATTGGTGGTTAGCACTCCGCAGAGGGGGGATTACGATAACCGCTGAATTGAGGGCGAGGGGCAATAATGCCTCTGCTGAGCGACTGCAACCAATGGGCGAGGACGCATGCCACGTGCGACACGGCAACCAAACGAGCACGGCCAGAATCGCAGCAAGCATAGAGAAGTTACGGCACTTCCCCACCACATGCTGCTGCGCGCCACGGGTGCGCCTGCGCGAGCAACACAGTCTTGCGCGCCCCCGGATCCAGGGGATCGTAACCAGAACCGCCTCGCGCAAGCACATCTCGGTAGCATGCGCATGGTAGCAGGGCTATCACCCATTGTCAAACATTTCTCTCCGATTCTTTCCATCGCTTACTCCCCCCTGTCAGCGGCGACGCGTCCAGCTCATAGCGCCATACCGTTCTTCCACCAGCCGCTGTGCCTCTTGCTGCTCCGCCGCGTCTAACTCTCCTGGCTCCAAGGAAAGCCCAAGTACGTTGGAGATGCGTACAGACCAGCGACGTGCCAGCGCCATGGGATCGACTCTTGGACCGCCAAGTCCCTCAATGCCACCAAGCCCCTTATGGCCAGTCCCCTCTTCCCTGTCACCCAGCCCGGCCATGCCCTCGATCGGTCTCACTTGCACGCTACCGTGCTGTAATAATCCGCCTCCCCGCCGCCTTTGCGCACTGCCAGCCACCTTCACGCCGCTTAGCAGCACGTCTGCGGCGGCCACCGATTCCAGGCACAGGACGGGGTGGGGACCTTCCTGCCGCGCCGGCGAGGCGGCCAACGTCGCACGCACTCCTAGCTCGGCCAGGGCTTCCACGAGCGCCTGGTGCACCCTCTCATACAACGCCCGGCTATGGAAACTCCCTCCCCCGCCGACGCACACCGCCAGCGCGTACGTCAGATCGCCGCCGTGCAAGATGGCTCCTCCGCCCGAAGGCCGCCGCACGACGGGCAACGTGGCAGCCCAGGGGAGTGCCGCGAAAGACTGCCAGCTTTGAAAGTAGCCCAAAGAGAGCGTGGCTTCATGCCAGGTGTAGAAGCGCAGTGTGGCCCGGCCTGCTGCCGCACTGTGCAGCAGCGTTTCGTCGACCGCCATGTTCCATGGGCCGCTGCGCGGCGGGTCGAACATCAGGCGGCACCAGGTGCCGGTCATGGTGAGGCGGGTCGGGGCCGCGTGGCGTGCCAGGAGGTGACGGGGTGGCGGGCGGCTTGCACTTCATCTGGCCGCGAATGTAGGGTGCTGTGAGGTGCGTGATGGAGCAACTCTGGCGGCTCCTGCACGATCTGGTGCAGCGCGTCGGCGAAGGCGTCGAGCGTCTCCTTGCTCTCGGTCTCCGTGGGTTCGATCATCAGCGCCTCCTTCACGATGGGCGGAAAATACACCGTGGGCGCATGAAAACCATAATCGAGCAGTCGCTTGGCGATGTCCATGGCTGAAACGCCCCGCTCGGCCTTGAGGCGTGCCGCCGAGGCGACAAACTCGTGCATGCAGCGGTTTCCCTGCGGTACCGGCAAGATGTGCTGGATGCGGCTGAGCAGGTAGTTGGCATTCAGCACGGCCTGCGTGCTTACCTCCCGCAGCCCGCGGGCGCCGTGCGTGCGCAGATAGCACCAGGCGCGGATCAGCACGCCCACGTTGCCGAAGAAGGAACGCACGCGCCCGATCGAGTGCGGCCGGTCCAACACCAGTCGATAGCCCTCGGCGGTTCGCTCGATCAGCGGCACAGGCAGGTAAGGCGCCAGGTCGCTGGAAACGGCGATGGGACCGGCTCCAGGACCGCCGCCACCATGCGGACCGCTAAACGTCTTGTGGCAGTTGAAATGCATCATGTCGGCCCCAAAGTCCCCGGGCCGGCAAATGCCCAGAATGGCGTTCATGTTGGCGCCGTCGAGATAGATCAGACCGCCGGCACCATGCACCATCTCGGCAATCACGCGGATCTGCGGATCGAACATGCCCAGCGTGTTCGGGTTGGTAATCATGAACACGGCTACCTGCCCGTCCAATTTGCGGCGCAGATCGTCCAGATCGACAAAGCCTTGGGGCGTGCTTTGCACCGTGACGGCTGTAAAGCCGGCCATGGCCGCGCTGGCGGGATTCGTGCCGTGGGCACTATCGGGCGCGAGGACCTTGGTGCGCTGTTCGCCGCGGCGGCGAAAGTGTGCGGCCGCCACCAACAGCGAGGTCAACTCTCCATGGGCTCCCGCGGCGGGCTGCAAGGAGACCGCGGGCAGTCCGGCGATTTCCGCCAGCATGGCGGCCAGTTCGTAAAGCAAGGCCAGCAGGCCCTGCACGGTGGTGTCGGGCTGCAAGGGGTGCAGTTCCGCCAGGCCGGCAAGCTGGGCCACCCGTTCGTTGCGTTTGGGGTTGTACTTCATGGTACAGGAGCCCAGCGGATAGAAGTGCGTATCGACCGACATGTTCTGGGTCGACAGATTGGTGAAATGCCGGACCACGTCCGGCTCGGCCAGTTCGGCCAGGGGAGGAGGTGCGTCTGCCAGCAGCTCTGCGGGAAGCAACTCGTGCAGAGCAGCCGCTGGCACATCCGGCTCCGGTAAGCGGCAGCCGCGCAGGCCCGGCTTCGACAGCTCAAACAGCGTGCGTGTGGCCTGTTGATTACGCATGGCGAGTAACTCCCCCTGCTGTGGCGGCCATGTGAGCCAAGACAAGTGGGCTCGAATCGCCCGCTACATTCCAGCAAGGCATGCGCACAGGCCCTCCATTTCGCTCAGCGTCCGCTGCTCCGTCACTGCCAGCAGCCAACCGTCTGCCCACTGTGGATACCATCGCCCCAGCGGCACGCCAGCCAGATAGCCCGCGGCCAGACCCTGTTCGACGAGCGCCTCCACCCGACCGCTGCGGTCGCGCAGCACAAACTCCTTGAACGTCGGCCGCTGGAAGGCCGGCGCGAGCCTCCCCCCGCTTGCCTCCACCAGGCGGCGTGCCAAATAGCGGCTCTTGTACAGGCAAAGCGTGGCGGCCTCGCGCAGCCCCTGGGGGCCCATCACCGCCAGATAGATGGCGGCACGCAGAGCCAGCAACCCCTGATTGGTGCAAATGTTGCTAGTGGCACGCTCCCGCCGAATGTGCTGCTCACGCGTTTGCAGGGTGAGCACGTAGCAGGTACGTCCGTGCCGATCGGTGGTCTGGCCAGCAATGCGGCCCGGCAACCGACGCATCAACGGCTCTCGACAAGCCATGATCCCCAGGTATGGCCCCCCGTATTGCAGCGGGTTGCCCAGCGATTGCCCCTCCGCCACGACCAGGTCGGCACCATAGTCACCTGGCCGCTTCAGGATCCCCAGGCTGATGGGATCCACTGCCGCAATGAACAAGGCACCGCAGCGCTTGGCCAGGCTGGCTAGCGCCGGCATCTCTTCCAGCACGCCGAAGAAGTTCGGGTGCTGCACCAGCACGCAGGCCGTCTGCTCATCAACGGCCTGCGCCAGATCGTCCGGGAGGAGGCTACCCTGGGGCGTGGGCAGCGTGACCAGCTCCGCGTCGAGGTGCGCCAGGTACGTGGCCAGCACCTGCCGATACGCGGGGTGCAGGCTCTCTGGCAAGACCACCCGCCGGCGGCCTGTGGCTGCCAGCGATAGCAGCACGGCTTCGGCAGCAGCCGTGGCGCCGTCGTACAGGCTGGCGTTGGAGACATCCATGCCGGTCAGCCGTGTGATCAGCGTTTGATACTCGAAGAAGGCTTGCAGGTTGCCCTTGCTGGCCTCTGCCTGGTAGGGGGTGTAGGAGGTATAGAACTCGCCGCGGGCCGCGAGCTGGTCGACCACAGCGGGCACGAAATGGTCGTAGGCACCGCCTCCCAGGAAGCAGACCAGCTCACGGCAAGAGCGATTCTGGGCAGCCAGCTTCTGAGCGTGGTGCCAAAGTTCCATCTCCGTCAGAGCGGGGGGCAAGTCCAGCTCGCGGGCCAGACGCAGTTCCCGCGGCACCATCGCGAACAAGTCGTCCAGCGAGGCGGCACCGATGGCGGCAAGCATCGCCTGCTGGTCTTCAGGCGTGTTGAATAAATAGGCCATTGCTGGTTGGCTAGTGAGGTTCCTCGGCGCACTGCCGCTGATAGGCCGCATAATCAAGCAATTCCACCCGCGCGGCGCCTTCCTGGGTGCGGATCTTCAGCAGCCAGCCGCTGCCATAAGGGTCTTGGTTCAGCAGCTCGAGCTTGTCGCGTGCGGCCAGGTTCGCCTCGATCACCTCTCCCGTGACCGGGCTGTACAGGTCGCTCACCGCCTTGACGCTTTCGATCTCTCCGCAAGGCTGGCCCGCCGTAACCTGAGTACCGGGCGCTGCCAGCTCCAGATAGGTCAGGTCGGTGAGCGCCTCCAGCGCAAAGGCCGTGATGCCCATCGTCGCGATCTGCGAGCCGTCTGCGGCCCGCTCGAAGCACACCCATTCATGCGTACGGGTAAACAGCAGCTCTTCCGGCCTCACATGGTCCTCCCAGGTTCCTCTCGGCGGTAAAACGGCAGACGTGCAACCACAGCCGGCTCCCGCCGGCCGCGGACATCGACTTCCAGTGCGGTGCCCTCAGCCGCAACGCGCGACTCCACATATGCCATGGCGATCGGACGCTCCAGCGTGGGAGAGAAGCTGCCGCTGGTCACCTCTCCCACCCGTAACCCACCTTCGCACACGGTATCTCCCTGCCGCGCCGCACGGCGGCCGGTTAACACCAGCCCCACGCGCCGCGGCAGGCTCATGTCGCCCCGACGCGCCACCAATGCAGCGCGGCCAACGAACTCCCTCCCCTCCAGATCCACGGCAAAATCCAGCCCCGCCTGAAAGGGATCCCACTCCTCGCTTAACTCGTGCCCGTAAAGCGGCATGCCCGCCTCCAGCCGCAACGTATCTCGCGCCCCCAGCCCCGCAGGAACCGCTCCCGCCGCCACCAGCAAATCCCAGGCACGCACCGCGGCGGACGGGCCCAACATCAACTCGCAGCCATCCTCCCCCGTGTAACCCGTCCGGCTCACCACGCCCGCTGCACGCTGCCCACCCAAATCCAACAGCGTCTCCGACGCACGGTAATATCGCAGTCGCGCTAGCTCCAGCTCCGGCAACAGCGGCTGGACCAGTTCACACGCTCGCGGACCTTGCACCGCCAGCATTGCCCAGGCCTCGCTCACATCCAGCATCTGCACGTCGCGCCGCCGCAAAACATGCGGCTCCAGCCACCGCACCACTTTCTCGCGGTTCGCAGCGTTCACCACCATCACGTAATATGAACCGCCCGCCCCGTTCACGAGGTGGTAAACCAGCACGTCGTCCAGCACGCCCCCGCCCTCATTGGCCAGCAGAGCATAGCGTACTTGCCCCGGCCGCTGGTCCGCGACGCGCCGCGTCACCACACCGTCAAGCAGAGCCGCCGCGCCCGGCCCCTCGAACCGCAGCCTGCCCATGTGCGACACGTCAAACAGGCCGGCGTGGCGCCGCGTGGCCCGATGCTCCTCCACCACAGACCCATACTGCACCGGCATGGCCCAGCCGGCAAAATCGACCAGCCGCGCGCCATGGGCCACGTGCCACTCGTACAACGGTGTGTGCAACAGCGATGTGGTCATGGGAAATCCAGCCGCAGGGCCGCCAGTACCCGGCCTGCCGTCTGGGCATTGTAGCCATTCGCCCGCCCAGGGCCAGCAGCAGTGGCATACCGGCTCAGATCGGCGCACGGTGCGCCAGCTCACCCGAGCGCAATCGCCTTGTCGCAACAGCCTTGGGCTCAGCCCACCGTCACGCTGGCCCCAGCTCCTCGAATTCGCGACCCTTCCACTCCCGAGCGAGGCCGGCGCTGCAACCCGGCCGCCGGCTTCGTAGCGGGCAGCGCTCCGGCCAAGCCACGCCGGCGGTGCGGCAGGGCGGTTGCTTGACGAGGAGGCGGCCCACCCACACTCGTGCCACGAGAGTGGCCACCGCTGCGGCGTTCGACCAGGCACGCCGCGTTTTTTAGAGCCGGTCATTGCCCGCCTGGACGGCAAGCGTCGCGCAAGCGGTGGTGTCGCGGCCCTGTGTGGGGCGCATGCTCTCGGCACATTGCCGTTCAAGGAGGCGCGGGCTAGACTTGCATGCCCCATGAATGCCCCTGCCCTGGCGCAACTGCGCCGTAAACTCGCTGCCGACGAACCCACCTACGGTTTGTGGGTAACGCTCGAATCTGCCACCGTGACGGAAATGGCGGTGGCCCTGGGACTCGATTGGGTGGTGATCGACGCGGAGCACGGCCACCTCGACTGGCGCGAGATTCTCGATCATCTCAGGGCAGCCGTACGCAGCCGCACGGTGGCGCTGGTCCGTCTGGCGGAGCTGAACGCGGGCCTGATCAAGCGTGCGCTCGATATTGGCGCAGACGGGGTGGTGATCCCATGGATCGAAACGCCGGAAGAGCTGGCACGGGCGGTGGCCTATGCGCATTATCCGCCACAGGGCCGCCGTGGCATTGGCGGAGAACGGGCCACCTGCTGGGGCCGATGTCTGGCAGAGCACGTGGCGGAGTCTGAGGCGAATGTGCTGGTGGTGCCGATCATCGAAAGCGTGCGGGCCGCGGAGCAGATCGAGCAGATCTGCCGGGTGCCCGGCGTGGAACTGCTACAGCTCGGGCCGGCCGACTTTTCTTCCACGGCAGGCTTTCCTGGCTGCTGGGAGGGACCGGGCGTTGCCGAACAGCTTCTGGCCATCAAAGAGGTGGTGAGGCGGCACGGCAAACAGTGCGGGGTGGTGGCCACCGGACCGGACGATCTGCTGGCCCGCCGTGCCCAGGGCTTTCGCTTCCTGGGACTCGGGCTAGACGCGGGCTTGCTGCTGCGGAGCATCAGCGGCATGGTCGAGGCGGCAGGTCGTGTGCCTGCAATTCGACCCGGCTTTCTCGCGCCGCCATCGCCATCGGATACGGCAGGCCAGCCAAGCCCCGGCCCGAGTTGGGCGCAAAAGGAGCCCCGGCCGTCAGGCCTCCAGACGAAATCGGCCACCATGGCCGATCCAGGCTGGCCCCAAACCTCTCCCAGCGAAGCGGCATCGAGTGAGGAGGTATCCTGCGTGGCAGGACCCAGTGGGGCGGCGCTTGGTGGGGCGGGATCGAGTAGGGCGGCATGCAGTAGGGCGGCATCCAGTGGGGCGGCATCCGCCTGCGGGGCAGGGGCATCTGGCGTGGTGCCAGCGAATGCCGCGGCCCGTCTGCCACGCGAAGCCTCGCTTCCGCACCCGGACAAACCGCCAAGTGTAGCGCCTTCGCCCGACCGCGTCTCAGACGCCGCAGCCGTTAACAGCACAGGGGTGCGGCTGGCGACCACATTCAAGGCGCAGGCCAGCCGCAAGGAACTGGAACGTGGCGTTTACTTGTCTCCGCTTGTCGGAGGATTCAACGCCGGTCTGAACGTGACGACGGGCTGGGTGGCCTTCGCCCCACGCAAGGGCCTTTCTTGCCATGTGCATCCCTATGCCGAACTGCTGGTAGTGACGGCCGGAGAAATGCTCGTACAGGTTGAGGATCGGGCGTACCAGTTGCGGGAGGGAGACGCACTCTGTATCCCGGCACACACGCCGCATGAGGCGAGCAACAGCTCGGACCACCGGCCTGCCTCGATTTATATTGCCATGGGCGCGGCCGAGCCTATCCGTACACTTGTTCCCCCACAGCCGCTGCGGCGTTGGATGCCGGAAGGAGCATCTGGAGAACCAGGAAAAGAACAGCTCCTCCGCGCAGCACTGCCGCCCGCCCCGGCGCCTCGGCAGGTCGGAGCCAGCCTGTCGCCGCAGAATGCCGCGAAAGCGAGGCTGGCTCTGCACGAGCCGCGCCCCAGCGTTCGCTCGGCGGTGGTGCCCGCCACAGGCAGCGATCTGCCCCGGCCGGCCAACGTAGCAGACCACGCCGCCCACATCGTAAGCTGGTTCTGCGGCCCCCACTTGAACGGTTTGGGTATGGGGCTAGCCGTGCTTCCGGCAGACAGCGCCCCTCTTGTGCAACATGCGCCAGCCGACACGGTCCTGCTCGCCGTCAGGGGCCGCTGCAAGTGCCGCGTGGGCAGCCAGGAACATCTGATCGCCGAGGGCACGGCCCTGGTGATGCCGGCTGCCACCGAGTATGCCCTGTTAAACCCCACAACGGACGAGGGGCTGGTCATTTGGGTCGCTTCGCCTGGACACGCCTGAAAGGTCGCGCACTGAAACAAGGTTGCCCGCAGCCTCGCTAACAAGGGTGCATCGCTCATTGGCATCTCCGGAACCTGGCTCAAGCCGAACCCACCAGGTACAACCATCGCAAGTGCCCTCTTGCGGGCTGGAGGCGAGACCGTGCCCCGCCAGGCTGCCGTGGCGGCGGCTGCAGGGGGCGCGCTCCACACGCCGCCTGCGTAAGAGGAACGGGTCGGCCCGGCGGCATTGCCGCCGCGGACGGTGGCTGACACAGTGGGTCGATGAACTTCGGCATGAATATGGCAGATCGCGTGCGATTGGCGTTGGTGGGTTGCGGTGCTGCGGGGCGGCAGCACGCCGTGCGTCTGGCGGCTGATGCACGGGCGGAGGTTGGCGTCCTGTTCGATCCTGTGGCGTCACAGGCAGTAGCGGTGCGCGGCGAGTTGCTACCGCAGGCCGCGATCGCCGCTCATCTGGAAGAGGCGCTGGCCTGGCCGGGATTGCACGCGGTGGTGATCGCCTCGCCCACGCAGCAGCATTTCCCTCAGGTGTCGGCGGCGCTGCGCCGGGGACTGCATGTCCTGTGCGAGAAGCCGC
This sequence comes from Pirellulales bacterium, assembly GCA_023511675.1. Lineage (GTDB taxonomy): Bacteria > Planctomycetota > Planctomycetia > Pirellulales > JAIMBC01 > JAIMBC01. The sequence continues at coordinate 1,579 of JAIMBC010000080.1, read as the reverse complement.
TGGCGTCTGACCGAGGGGAGATTGCAGCCCTGCTGGAACAGGCGCGCTCTCAGAACCGCTTGCTGGCCATTTCTTACCAGCGCCGGTACAAGGCCCCGTATCTGACGGCCCGCCGAGAACTTGCCGAGCGGGCAGATCAATATGGGCCGCTGGAGCAGATGCACTTGTTCGTCTGCGAACGTTGGGAGCAGACGATCCAGGGGACGTGGCGGGACGATCCGGCCGTGGGCGCCGGCTATTTTTTCGATGCCGGCAGCCACCAGGTCGACGTGATCTCCTTCATCACCGGCCAGCGGCCGGTGGCGGTGCTGGCGTGCAGCCGCAAAAGCCGCAGCCGCGTGGAGATTGTTACGCAGGTCTGGGCACGCTATGACGGCGGCGCGCAGCTTTGTGCGCACTTTGTAGGCAACGCGCACCATTGGCGGGAGGACATCCACTTCCACTGTCAGGAAGCGGACCTGCTCATCCGCGGCGAGCGGCTGTGGCGCGCGAGAAACAATGCCGTGCTCGAGATCGAAGACCTCTTGCCAGGCAGCGATCCGGATCGCGGGTTCATTGATGCCCTGCTGACGGGGAGCGCGCACCTATCGCCGGCTGAGGTGGCTCTGCCCATGCACGACTGGACCGCCGCAGTACTGGCTTCGGCCCGTAGCGGTACATGGGTAGAACTCTCTGGATAGGACGCGCGCAACAAGGCATCGCGCCACGCGTCCCGCGAACTGGCAAGCGCCCCTTAACTTGCCTCGCCCTGCTCCCCACGGCAATTGTCTCACAACCCGGCCCCCCCACTCTAATGTATGCCTGCTTATTTGCCTCCTGCCCCAGATGTTTCTTAGCCTCAGGCATCACTGGCAAGCTGCAAGACGGAGGTGCGGGCCGAGCAGATTGTCGCAGGCAAGGCAGCGGAGCAGGCCAGGATCAAGGCGGTCATCTGGGCGGCCGGCACGCGGCGGGTTGTCAGCAGGGGTGGCAGGCCCGAGGGCATGCCCAACAAGGTCACATCCACCGTGGCGAGCATGATCTTGCAGATAAGGCGTGAGCGGAAGAAGGTAGCGGACATCGCCAGCGAGTCGAACCTGTCGAGGCATACGATCTATGAAGTGCGCTGGCGAGCCTGAGCCGGACGGCCTTGAGGAATTTGCGGATCGGGAACTTGTTTGCAAAAACCCCGGAGTCAACTTCATGGCTGCTCCTGGGGGACCGCTGGCACGCCACGTCTTCTCAGAGCTGGCCGTGTTGCAGAACGGGGCCGGGGAGGAGTCCTGCCCCTGGTACTACGGGCGCGCAACTTGGGCCGAGGAGTCTGGTGGGGTGGAAAAACGGCGGCGGGCTGCGGACGACCAATGCTGCTCAAATCCGGGTCGATGTCCCGCCTTTGCTTTTCCTCAGCCCACCACCGCTCCCAGGCTTCCTTCCGGTGCCGGGCCCGAGGCGGCGATTCCCTTCAGCCACCATTCCGATTCGCGCTGGCGTTGTTTACGCTGGGCCGAGCGTTCACCGGCGGGTGCCGGCTGACGCACGTACAACTGCTGGTACACCAGCCACACCACCTGCCGCGGTTGCGGAATCACTACCAAGC
>JAIMBC010000079.1 GCA_023511675.1 Pirellulales bacterium | reverse complement strand
ATCTTCGTCGCCGCGCCGCTGCTGGGGGGCGTGCTGGGCTGGCAGCTCTATGTTTTTCTGTACAATGAGCGGCCGCAATGAGTTGCTTCGAACCCGCTTCGGGTTCGGGCGCCGAACCGCGGAGGGCCAGGCACATCCCAGCGTGGCGAGATTTCAGGCAGCGTATCAGGGCTGGCTCCTTGTGCCTGAGGCGTTTGCCAGCGTGCCGGGCGGGGGCTAATCCGAACCGGGGACGCGCGAAGTGGAAGCGATCAGAGCCATCACCGTGAGCAGGTGGGGGCAGCGAGATGAGCGCGTTTCGCCCAGAACACGGCCCAGCACCGTGTCGCGTCGGCAGAGCTTGGAGGACGCCATGTTGCTCCGGTTGGCCGAGCAAGTCGAGCAGCGGCTATGCGGCTAACCTGCCGCGGCCTCGGGCCTCACGCCGCGGCGCGGCTCGAGGGCGCCCGACTTGTAAAGTTGCCAGTAGACGTCCAGCGCCTGCCGCAGGCGGCCGCTGAGCAGGGCCACGCCCAGGACGTTGGGAAATGCCATGGCCAAAATCATCAGGTCGCTGAACTCCAAGATATTCCCCTCGGTCACGATGGAACCGAGCATCACAAACACCAGAAACAAAAGCCGATATGCCAGCGAGTATCTTCGGCCCAGCAGCCAGCTCCAGCATCGCTCTCCGTAATACGACCAGGAGATGGCCGTCGAGTACGCAAAGAGCACAACCACGGCCGAGAGGATCCAGGGGAAGATCGTGCCCGCTGTGTTGAAGGCCAGCGAAGTGAGCTGGGCGCCTTTGTTCGCCGCCATCAGTGCGGCATAGGCAGGTACCGATTTGTCGTAGCATCCCGTCACCACGATCACCAGCCCCGTCATGGTGCAAATGACCACCGTATCGATGAAAGGCTCCAACAGGGCAACAATGCCCTCGCTGATGGGCTGCTCCGTCTTGGCGGCGGAGTGGGCGATGGAAGCACTGCCCACGCCGGCCTCGTTGGAAAACGCCGCCCTGCGGATGCCAATGATCGCCACGCCTACCACGCCTCCTGCCACGCCACGGCCGCTCCACGCGCCATCGAGGATGGTCTGAAAGGCTGGCAGAATATGGTTATAGTTGGTCGCCAGGATGTAGAGGCAGGAGAGCACATACAAGCCGCACATCAGGGGCACGATTTTGTCCGCCGTGGCGGCGATGCGCCTGATCCCGCCAATGATGACGATGCCAACCATCACGGCCATGAACAGGCCATAGGCCCAGCGGTGGTCGGCGAGCCAGGGAAGCTGCTGCTCGACAGCGCCCAGCGATTGCCCTACCTGAAAGGCGCAGCCGCCCCCCAGCGACCCGCCAATGCACATCACGGCAAACATCACTGCCAGTACCCTGCCCAGCGGCGCGAGCTTCAGCTCCCGCAGACCGTCGCTCAGATAATGCATCGGGCCGCCGGAAACCGTGCCGTCGGGATCGATCTTGCGGTACAGCATGCCAAGACTGCATTCCGAGAACTTGCTGCTCATGCCGAGGAAGCCCGCCACAATCAGCCAAAAGATGGCTCCCGGCCCTCCCATGCCCACGGCAATCGCCACACCCGCGATGTTCCCGAGCCCTACCGTCGCCGAAAGTGCCGATGCCAACGCCTGAAAGTGAGACACCTCCCCTGCATGCTCCGGATCGTCATAGTCTCCCTTGGTCAGCCGTACCGCATGCCAAAAACCACGCAGGTTGATGAAACCCATCCGCAGCGTGAAGAACACGGCACCGCAAAACAGCCAGGCGACCACAAACGGCACGCTCACGCCCTCGCCGTGGATCCTCAGCCAGCGGCTCGTGCCAAAGTCGTAGAACAGCACCGCCGCCAACGGCTGCACCAACCAGCGGCCGAAAAAGCGGTCCACGTCGAGCATCCACTCGGGCCGATTCTCTACCACCACTCGCACCACGACTGCCAGCAACTCCTTCGCCGACTGGCGATCCCTGATCGCAACGTGCAGCTCGTATTCTCGCCGCGTTTCGTAATCCAGGCCCGCGTCGCGGGCGGCGGAGAGCACGCCTGTCCGTTCGTGCAAGTCGAACTGCTGCTCCTCATCGCCGGAGAGCAGCACGAAGACGACCTCCTTGCGGAGCAGCTCGGGAGGCAGCGATATCGTGCCCACCACGCGCCCCTTTGGTACCTCCTCCGGGACGTGAAAGAGAAGCACCTGCGGTTGCGCGTCTGAGGCCGCCTGCTGCGCAGCCGCGTGCCGACCAACCAAGGCACAGATTCCCAGCACGCCCAGCATCCACATGCGGGTACGGCAAGACCGCCATTTCATGGCGTAAGAAAATGTGCTTGTTGCCATGCGTTGCTCATCTGCCGGGACAGGTGAAGGTGCGTGTGCCAAGGTTCTTACTGGTTGCACTCAGCCGTTGTCAAGCAAAAAGCGTGTGGCACGAGCCTGGGACCTTGCCGCGTGAATCCAAACCCGGCCAACAGGCAGCGGAAAGGCCACACAATGGCAAGCAGCCCGGCGCCCGCCTGGCAACTCAACGTGCTGCGGCCCGTCGCTGGCAAAAGCGGCTTTGCAATCAGGCGCTCTAGCCTGCCGCCGCATGCGGCAGTTGGGGATGCCCGCACCACCCTCACAGCAGGCTGAGCAGGCGTCGTTTGCAAATGCGCGGCAGGTCCGGCTTTCGGCCAGCGACGCAGCAATGTCCCCCGTTTGGCACCCGTACCATCCAAAGCTCGTTACAACTCGTAGCACCGCTGTTCACGACGAGGTGTGTGGCAGAGATCCCCGTTGAAAGGCAAGAGCTTGCCGCGTTTCGCACGCAAGACAGGTACTCCACCAAGTCGGAGGGCGCCGCTGTGGTAGCGGCACTGCATTCGTTGCCGCCGCGCACATTCTTGCCGGCCCAGAGAGGTAGATTGCCATTTCCGACCGGACGCGGCAGACTACAATGATGGCTGAGCGAGAGTGGCGGAACTGGCAGACGCGCAGGACTTAGGATCCTGTGGGGAAACCCGTGCGGGTTCAACTCCCGCCTCTCGCAATGAACAACCGCCGCGGCAGCCCGCTCCCCGGCGCAGGGTGGCGCTGGCACGAACAGCCCTTGCGGAGTTCCGTCCTGCCGCCGCGACGCTTCGATGGTGGGTGCGAGGCTGGCGAGGCGCCAGCGGCCGCTGCGGCCCTCGTGCAGCCAGCCGTCCGTTTCTGGCGGGCAAGCCGCGAGGGCAATCCGGCCCGCGGAGGTGCGGCGGCCCAGGCTGCTTCGCACGGCTTGCCGCACCGCGAAGCGCTCGGCGCCGTGGCATCAATCTGGTCATGCCACGCAGTCGGCATGTTGCCTGCTGGCAGCAGGTATCGTTCACGCTGCCGCCGCACATCACGACAACCGCCGCTGCCGAGCGTGCCACGGATGCTGCCATTGACGGCCCGGCAAGCATCGCCGCCGGCACGCTTGGCAAGACATGCCTGGCTTGATATCCCGAGCCGCGCGGCTTAGGGGGGCCATGCCTATGCGTACCGGCGCTTGCCGTCGCCGCTCTGAGCATGGCTAGCCACCGGTGCCCTGCCCACGGTGCGATCGAAGAAACGGCAGCACAAGTACAACGTCAGCCAGGCGGTGCCGAGCCACAACACGGTCTCGGACACCAAGACGGTTAGGGAAAAGACGAGTTCCGCGGTTACAGGCGAAAACACCGGGTTGCCGGTGGCGTCCGTCAGGGCATTGTGCTTCAAGGCGACGGCCAGCACATACGTGGCCGAGGCGACTCCTCCTGCCAGCCAGGCGAGGATCTTGAAGATGGCCACACTTGCCAGCCACGCGGCGGCAATCAGCACGAACGCACGGTTTGCCTCTGCCACGCTGATGGCTGCCCACACCCCCAAGGCCAGCATCAACAGGCAGCCGCTCCCTGTGCTGACCACGGTACCGAGATAGTCGTACAGGCTCAGCGCGCCGCAACATAAGCAAGCCGTCCACCAGATCACGGCAGCAGCCATCAGCCAGCGCAACGCATGGGCGCTAGCCACGATCTTTCCCCACACGATCTGCTGTCCTTCCAGCGGAGATGCCAGCAGGCTCTCCCAGGTGCGGCGTTCGCGTTCCGCGGCCACGGAGAGCGCCGCACGCGCGCCGAGTGCCCACTGCACCACGAGACTCAGGGGAGTCCCCAACAGCACCTGCCATGAATCCGCCAGGACGATCAGCCGGTCGTGCAGCGCCGGGTCCCGCGCCAGCCAGCGTGCATACACGGCGGCCGTGGCAACGGCCGCACCGGCCAGTCCCAGCAGGAGGCTGAGCAATGTGCCGAGCCGCGCCGCCAGCCGATGCAGCGAGCCGAGCCGGTCCACGTACAGGTCTTTCCACTGAACGGGGTTCTGGTTCCCCAATGCGGGATGGCTGTGGTGCGAATGACCAGAGTGATGATACGCCGTGCCCAGCACGGCAGGGCGCAATCGCCACGCTGCCCAGGCCGTGCCGGCCGTTCCCAGTAGCGTCCAGGCGGCCATCAAGCGAGCGACCTGCGGCCACACTTCTCCAAACAGCAATGTGCGACTCGCCGCAAATGGATCCAATGCCACAAGCCACGTTTCAATCGAAGATGGCAATCGGCCCGCCAACAGCCGGTGCCCCAGCACCATGATGGCCAGTGCCAGCGCGCTGCCCAGCAGTGCGTCGCGTGCCCGCAGCGTGCTCGCACCCAGGCCCAGAGCAAGCCCCCCGCTACCCCACGCAACGATTGCCAGCAGCAGAAAGTACGCCACGCACCGCCACCATGCGACGCCGCAGGCCCCCGCAAAAAACACGAGCGCCGGAAGGCCCGCTGCCGAAAGAGCCGCCACCTGGCACAGCCTGCCCGCCAGGCGAGCCGCGACAATCTGGGCAGCAGAGACCGGCGATGCCAGCAATACCTCGCCGGCGGCACGGCACTGGCGGCCGGCCATCGCGCCGCAGCTTAGAGACGGCGCCAACACCAGGATCAGCAACAGCTCCAGGGTTGCTGTGACCCCCAACCCCCGAGTCAACAGCCTGCCAGGCCGATAGGCTCGATCCAGCTCACTGGCGAACCACCACGCCCAGCAAGCTGCCAGCAACCACACCCATGCCGGCAGAGCCAGCAGCAGACGAGCCCACAGCAGCCACCCCGCACGCAAGGCCCGGCGAATTTCTGGCCCGGCCAGCGGGCCGAACGGCGCGGCGAGCCAGTGCATAGGGGGTGCCAGTCGCTACAGCACATCCGCCCTGAACGGGGCCGTATGCTTCCCTTGGGTGGCTGCCTTGACGGGGGCCCGCGTCAGAAAGAGCAGCATCAGGACCGGATAAATGGCAGCCAGCACGACGAAGATGGCAGCCGCCACGGAGGCGGATTGGCCGATGGAAGCAGCGATTTCGGCCGCGGGAGGCACATTGCCGCCCTGTTGCGGCGCCTGACTGGCCAGATCGTGAAAGCCCTTGCCGCTATCGCGAGCCATCACCGGAATTACCTGCACCAGGGCATAGCCGTACAGGGCCGCCAGCCGCAACAACTTGAGCGCAGCCAGTCCAATACTCAACATGCGCCCCCACTCAGCCACGGCGAGCAGACCAATCCCGGATACGATCAACAGCAGGTTCAGCAGCAGCCCGCTGAATACCTCCACGCTCCAGAACACGACCACGCCAGGGTCTTTGACGCCGTACATGGCCGCCACGTCTACCTTCGGAGCGGGGGCCTGCTTGATCGCTTCCATGTCGCGCTGGATGCGCTGGCGGGCCTGAGGGTCGGCGGCCGCGTCGAGTTGTTGTTGCAAGCGGTCAAGCTGTTGCTGTTGCTGCTGCTTCCACGCGTTCTCCACCGAGGCCTGAACCTGTGCCTGGTTCGCCATGGCTCCGGCAGCACTCAGCGAGAGGATTGTCCCCCCGCAGCACAGGCCGCCCAACAGCAGCATACTGCCGAAGATGATGTTCAAGGTGCCGAAGGTACGCGGCACGCCCGGATTGGGCTGCGGCAGCGGCTCGGCAGCAAGCACGTTTCCGCCGTCATCGAAGGAGAAACTCATGGATGCATTCCAATTACAAAGGTTCCGCGGAGATCCTTGGACAGGCCGCCGTACCCCACACTCAGGACTGAATTGTGTGGCAGCAGTCAGTGAATGTCAAAGGCGAGGCTCCCAGGGTGTTTCGATTCCCCAACCACTTTCTTGTGCAGCCAGGAGAACAGACGGTGCAAGCCGGTTCAGTTTCCGCGGCTGTGCCCGCTGCGACGTTACCGCTGCGAAGACTTCCAGCCTTGCCGGCCAGTTCAAGGCGAGGCCTGGGCCGCAGCGTTGTGTTCGGGGGGACGCTCCTTGCTTGACGCTGCCATAGCGAAGACGTATAAACGAGTTTAAATAGGTTTTGGCGATGGGGTGCGGAGCGATACGTGTTCCGCCGGCCAACCCGCAACCAGGGGTAGCAGAAGGGACGGGACGCACATGGCGGCTCTGAGAGCGCATGGGGCATGTTCAGAACTACGGCGGCTGCTGTGGGGACGGCGCGAGTTCGTCCGCGCGGGCATGCTGGGCTGGGGAGGGTTATCGCTGGCGGAGGTGCTGCGGCACGAAGCACGGGGCGGCTCAGGCGCGCAGCGCGGGGCGTCGGTCATCATCTTGTGGATGCGTGGCGGCCCGAGCCACATCGACATGTGGGATCCCAAGCCGCTGGCGCCGCTGGAGTACCGGGGCGAGTTCGGTGCCATTGGCACGAGTGTTCCGGGCATCTTTCTGGGGGAACTGTTGCCGCGCTGTGCCGCCATCATGCACAAGTGGTCCCTGGTGCGGAGCCTGCACCATCAGGACGCTGGCCACTCCAGTGCGGACCAGCTCTGCTTTACGGGATATCCAGCGGGCCCGAACCCGGATGAGAACACGCACCCGAGCTGCGGCTCGATCGTGGCGCGGCAGCTTGGAGGCTTGAGGTCGGATCTGCCGGCCTACGTGATGATTCCGCGCATGGTTCCCGGCACGGGGCCGGCATACCTGGGCGTGGCGTGCAAGCCGTTCGAAACGGTGGCGGATCCGGCGCAAAGCGGTCCCTTTGAGATGCCCAATTTTGGCCTGGCCGCGGGACTCACCCTGGAGCGTCTGGGAAGCCGCCGCGAGCTGGTGGCCAGTCTGGACCGGCTGCGGGCGGCGGTGGATCAGTCCGGCCAGATGGAGGCCATGGACCGCTTCCAGCAGCAGGCTTGGGAGATTCTCAGCTCGCCTGCGGCGCGAGCTGCCTTCGATCTGGACAGCGAGCCAGCCGAGGTACGCCAGCGTTATGGTTTCATGCCGGCGTTCGACCCCAAGGCATCGAATCGTTGCGGTGCGCCGGCGTGGAGCCAGCGCGTATTGCTGGCGCGCAGGCTGGTGGAGGCTGGGGTGAGGCTGGTCACCGTGGATCTGCGCTGGTGGGATACGCATGTCAAGGGATTCGAGTCGCTACGGCTGGGGTTCTTGCCGCGGTTCGACCAGGCGTATTCTGCGCTGATCGAAGATCTGGACGCGCGGGGCCTGCTTTCCAGCACGTTGGTGGTGGCCTGGGGCGAGTTTGGCCGCACGCCGCGCGTCAATGCCGACGCAGGGCGAGACCACTATCCCAATGTGTTCAGCGCCGCGCTCGCCGGAGGTCCCATCCAAGGGGGCAGGGCGCTGGGCGAAAGCGATGCGCACGGCGCCTTCCCCAAGAGCCAGCCCAAGACGCCCCAGGATGTGCTGGCAACCATCTACGCACACCTGGGCATCGATGTGGAGCATCAGTATGTGAATGCTGCGGGCAGGCCCATTCCAGTGCTGCCTGGCGGTACGCCCTTGTACGAGCTGATGTAGGGCCGTCTGCCGGCCCAAGAGAAGCGGGCAAGCTTTCCACACGTAGGCCCAGGGATTGCGCTTGCTTCCACGCCAACCCGGCTGCCTCCCCTCGCGCCGGGGAAGTCTTCACCCAGACGTGCCGGCGCTATGGGTGAGGGCAGGAACAGTCAGCAACCCCGCACAAGGGCGTCGTCACGCCGTGTTTTGGCACGGCTGCAGCTCCGCCCGGCCAGCCATGCGCGGCGCTACCTCGCCCGCGCCCTTCTGGGGAGTTGTGTTGCAAAGGCATCGCCGCGGAGAGGCCCAACGTTGGCACGCTCAGCGGGGCGGCGGCCACTGCTGGGGCGCCGTCGCCTGGATCGACCCCGTAAGCATGGCGCACCTGCCTAGCGTTGCACACGTAACGTGTCGCGCGCCCAGCTTCAGGCCAGGTGGGCATCATGACCCATCGCCGCCCTGGGACTAGGGTGCGCGCTGCATGGGAAATCTGCGATGGATTTGATGATATCGCAACGCCGCTTCCCCTTGACGCCCGGCATTGCTGCGCAGCCGGATTTGTTGTGCTTCGTGCCGCGTCAGATTCAGCACGGGTTTGGCCAGCAGCAGCACCAACGCGCCCAGCACGGCCAGAACGATCACGTCTGCCAGGCGCAAGCCGCGGCGATGATGCCCTTCGCTCATCATTCTGCTTTTCCTGCTCTGCGCGGCCGCACGAACCGCCTGGGCACGGCCAGGCATGGGCCGGTACAAGATGGCCTGTTCGTCCTACCACTTATTCAGCCTATCGAGCCGCTTTGCAGCCGTCCACTCGTGATGGCAGGCAGGGCCCTTCGCGTGGCATGTGTCCCCACATCGCCTCGAGGGGGGCCGGACAGGCAGCCGCCGCAGGCCGAGGTTGGGAAGGATCTATCTCCGTCATCGGGCCAGCCGCTCGTGCCGCCAGCGCCTGGTCTCGCCGCCCCATCAGCCCGCTGGCCCACCGGCCCGACCTGACCGACCGTACGTCACCGACCCGCCGGTTGGCAGGAATGTTTCCCGCTAGCATTCTCGCGGCTGAACTGGTAACTTATAAGTGCCGATGGATGCGATGAGCGGCCGAAGAGGTGCCCCATGCTGAACATTCTGGGATCTAGCCGGAAGCTTTGCGGCGGCGTCACAAGGCGCGAGCTGCTTAGGGTGGGGGGGATAGGGCTGTGCGGCCTCGGTCTGCCCGAGATCTTGCGCTTGCAGCAAAGCGCGGCAAAAGCGGGGCACTCGGAGCGAGGCTTCGGTCGGGCCAAGAGCCTGATCCTGTTGCACCTGTACGGTTCTCCCAGCCAGCTTGAAACTGTGGATCCCAAGCCGGACGCGCCGGTGGAGATTCGCGGCGAGCTGGGCTGCATCGATAGCAGTTTGCCGGGGCTGAAGGTCGGCGAACTGTTGCCCAACTTCGCCAAGGTGATGGACCGCTCGACGATCATTCGATCGCTGACGCATCCTTATCCGATTCATGGCGTGGCCTTTGCGCTGACAGGCGTGCCCGAGATCGATGTGGCGATGGAGCTGGCGCCGCGAGATTCTCGCCACTGGCCGTTTTTCGGCAGCGTGGTGGAGTATGTAGATCGGCAGATAGCGCGTCGTGCGCTGCCGGCCGATGTGCCGCCGAACATCGCGCTGCCGTGGCCATTTAGCAGCCGCCGGGTGGGCGAGGTACTGCGGGCAGGTCCGTACGCGGCATTCCTGGGCAGCGAGTACAACCCGGTGTGGACCGATCTGGTGGGAGAGGCCACCCGCTCGCTTACCAAGACCTTGCAGTCGATGCGCTACGAGGGGAACGACCCCTACATCGGCCTGGCTGAAGAAAGCTACTTTGTGGTGCCTTCCGCCACGGAGCTGCAACCGGAGATGACGCTGGATCGGCTGGACGGACGCCGCTCGCTGCTGGCTCAGTTCGATCAGGCGCGTGCGCACTTGTCGGCCACGGAGAGCGGCCGTCAGCTCGATCGCTATCGGGAGATGACCTTTGACCTGCTCACCTCGCCGCGGCTGAGGACGGCGTTGGACCTGCGGCAGGAACACCCGGCCGTCCGGCGGTTGTACGGAGATACGTTGTTTGGCCAGGCGTGCCTGGCTGCGCGGCGCTTGGTGGAGGCGGGCAGCCGCGTGGTCACCGTGTTCTGGGACGAGTTTGGCCTGGCGGGTAGTGCCTGGGATACGCATTGGAACCATTACCCGCGCATGAAGGTGGAACTCTGTCCCGGTCTGGACCAGGCCTGGTATGGGCTGATCACGGATCTCGATCAGCGCGGCTTGTTGGACGAGGTGCTGGTGGTTTGCACCAGCGAGCATGGCCGCACGCCGCAGCTCAACCGTGCTGAGGGGGGGGGCCGCGATCATTGGTCGCGGGTTTATTCCTCCTGGTTGGCGGGCGCGGGACTGCGGCGCGGCTTCGTGCTGGGCAAGTCTGACAAGCACGCCAGCGACGTGGCCGAGCGGCCTGTCAGCCCCAAAGATCTGCTGGCTACCATGTACCACTTGCTGGGCATCGATCCCCACACGATCATCTACGACCATCTGGGCAGGCCGCTGCCGCTGGTCGCCGGGGAGGTGATCCCCGAGTTGCTAGCCTAAGAGCCTCTGCCCCCGCTGGCGTAACCCTCCCAGCCAGGAAAGGATTCCAGCTTGGTGCTTCGCCGCATTGGCCGTTACCTGGCGTACTTGGCTTTCCGGCTCCTGGTCTGCTTCGTGCAGGCATTAAGGCTGGAAACATGCTGCGCCGGCTGCCGCGCCCTGGCCTGGGTGCTGGCGCGTGTGATCAAACTGCGTGCAGGTGTGGTGGATGAAAACCTCCGGCTGGCCTTTCCGCACCTCTCGGACGCGGCCCGCCAGCGGCTTGCCCTGGAGATGTGGGAACACCTGCTGTTGCTCGTCGTGGAAGTTGCCCACGCCCGACGGCTCATCCATCAGGCCAACTGGCGCCGCTACGTGGTGCTGCGCGGCGCCGCGCAGCCGCTGCGCTTGCTGCTCTCGGGCAGACCGCTGATCCTCGTCTCCGCACACTACGGCAACTTCGAGCTAGGTGGATACGTGCTGGGGCTGTTGGGAATTCCCACCTGGTCGGTGGCACGGCCGCTGGACAACCCCCAGATCGACGCCTATGTCCGCCGCGTGCGGGGCGCCACCGGCCAGCGGCTGATTCCCAAGAAAGGGGGCTACGACCAGATCCGTGCCGTTCTTCAAGAGGGGGGCGTGATAGCATTCCTGGCTGACCAATATGCCGGCTCCAAGGGCTGCTGGGTCGATTTCTTTGGCAGGCCCGCCTCGGCACACAAGGCCATCGCACTACTGGCCATGGAACACCAGGCTCCCGTGGCCGTGGTTACGACGAGACGCCTGGGCAGCCCGCTTCGCTATGAGTTCGCCCTCGAAGCCCTCAACGACCCCCTGCAAGGCGGACCCGAGTGGCAGAGCGTCCGTGCACTCACCCAGTGGTACACCAGCGTCCTCGAGCAAGCTATCCGCCGAGCACCGGAGCAGTACTGGTGGATCCACCGGCGCTGGAAGGATCGTCGCCCCCTCCACCGCCGCCGCAGGCAAGCCGCTTGAACATGCCCTCCGCTGGCAGCAGGCGGGGCGCTCGCGCCGGCCGTGCTGTTTGCATACTCCGCTTGCCGCCAACGGGGCAGATGTCGCGCTAAGCACCGCCCGCCACGACAGCCGTCCCTTGCCCCTCCGCAGCCGGGCACGATGTCCGCCCACTGCCACTCAGCCCGTTTGTCACGCTGATCCGATCCGCACGGCTGGCAGGGTGAAGGCGCTGCGGGCAGAAGCTGCATTGCGGCGCGTGCCGCGCACGCCGGCAGACGCTTCGCGATCCTGCGGCATGACGTGTTCCCTCGCGCCACAAGCATGGTCGTGGCGCATGGCACGATCAGGTAGCAGGCGTGCGTTTGTCGCCGTTGGCCGGGCCGCATACCATTCTACATGCACAGCCGCGGTGGATGCACATTGTCTCCGCAGCGGCCTGTGGCTAGCACACTCCCTTGTGGACCATGCTCAACCGTTTCGATCGAGACAGCCTCCTGCGCCGCATCGGCGACGGCCAGCCGACGCCAGCTAGCGGGCCGGGCCCGAGCCGCCCAGGCGAGGCGGACCCGCCGCAGCGCCTGCCAGCCGACCACGAATTGCTCGATGCCTATTCCCAGGCGGTGATCGATGTGGTACGCGCCGTCGGACCCGCCGTGGTCTCCATCGGTTCGAGCCGGCAGGGCGAAAGGCCAGGCGCTCTAGGCTCGGGGTTTCTGCTCACCCCAGACGGCTTTGCGCTCAGCAACAGCCACGTGATCCAAGGCCGCTCCAAGGTACGGGCAACCACCAACGAGGGCGACGCCATTCAGGCCGACCTGATCGGCGACGACCCCGCCACGGACCTGGCACTCATCCGTCTGGCAGCCCGCGATCTGCCCTATGCAGAACTGGGAGACTCCGATCGGCTGCAACCGGGACAACTTGTGATCGCCATCGGTAACCCGCTAGGCTTTCAGTCCACCGTTTCGACAGGTGTGGTCAGCGCGGTGGGACGCGCGCTGCGCAGCCAGCAAGGGCGGCTGATCGAAAACATCGTCCAACATACGGCGCCGCTGAATCCAGGCAATTCGGGCGGGCCGCTGGTGGACTCGCGCGGTCGCGTGGTGGGCATCAACACCGCCATCATCGCGCTAGCGCAGGGGCTGGGCTTTGCGGTGCCGGCGAACACGGCCCGCTGGGTGATGCAGGAATTGCTGACTCATGGTGTGGTGCGACGGCCGTCTCTGGGAATTACCGCCGCCACGGCCATTGTGCCGCGGCGGCTGGTGCGCCGCCTCGACCTGCTAGCGGAGCAGGCGGTTGAGATCCAGGAAGTGCTGCCGGGCGGAGCCGCGCACGCGGCCGGTTTGCTCGCTGAAGACGTGATTGTGAGCGTCAATGGCCGCTGCGTGACCGGCATCGACGACCTGCACCGCCTGCTGGTGACGCTGCCACTGGAACAGCCGCTGACCGTGTCGGTCGTCCGCGGTGAGCGGCTGCTGGAGTTCCAGGTGCAGCCGCGGCTCGCAGGCAAGCGCTAGCACGAACCGCCGCTTCTGCCGCCGTCCGTGGTCTGCGGCACTTGGCTGCCTGTCAGGCCATGTGGCACGAACCCTGCGATCGTGGCAATTCTCGTGCCGCTCTGGAGCAGGCGGCGTCCTTCGCCACAACGGCCCACACGGCGTGCCCCAGGACAGCGCCTGTGAGTTCGCGTGCCGAGAATGGGTGTGGGTTGCGCGCCTGTGGCACGCTCAGCAACCTGCGGGCGGACTCCCATCACCCAGCCAGCCGAGGCGGCGTGCCCCCACGGCACAGATCATCCCCATGGTCGCGAGCAGGAACATGCCTGGCTCTGGTACGACCGCTGCGGGGCTTTGCAGCTCAAATGCCAAGTCGGTGTCCCGGCTGCTCAGGATCCAGGCCTGAGACTGAGACGGTAAGCGGAACCATTGCGACCCTCCACCGCCCACATTGTCGTTTTCCAACCAGCCCCACTGAGACAACGTGTTGTTGACCAAGGAGAGATAGTAGACCGTGCCGGCGACAAGGGTGAGGGGAACCGGCAAATCGGCATCGTACTGGAATACCGTCCCGCCGTCGTGAATGCCCAAAGCGCTAGAGTTCAACGACGTGGTGGTCCGCGTCACCCCGCTGAGGACGAACTGCGCAAAATGTGTTTAAGCGGGCGTGCCGCTCAGATCGTTGAAGAACCGGACTGTGAACGAGTCTGTGGTAGGTGGATCCGGCGGGTCTCCGTAACTGCCCCACCAGCGGATGTGACCAACCGTTGTATTCGGCCCAGCAAGAACAAAGTCATCAAGTGCCTCGCGCTGAGGGTTCGTACCAAAATCGGAAATAATGCTGGCCGCATTGTTCAGGGGCAGGTTGGAGAAGAGCAGATCGGCATGGGCCGACGGATGCGCAACACCCATTGCCAAGAAACTGGTGCTCCAAAGCCACAGGGCAGGGCTAGTCTTCATTCTCATGGCAGCTACTTCACTGAGGTTCCAATGTCGTCTCGCGCGATCGCGCGCCTGCAATGACAATGATGCAGTGGTTGTACCGGCACGGCCCGCGACTCTCCAGGTGGACTGTTACGCGTGTACGGCCTCAGCCAGGGATGCTATCCCGGTGGTCTAGCGGGGACCTCGACCTATCTGTTACACGTAATTGGTGCCCAGCGCCACACGTGAGCGCGTCGTCATGCATGTGCCGTGGTGCGAACCTGCTACACGGTTACGCGACCCCTAGTGTAGATTGGCGAGTCCGACAGTACAAGGAATTCTACAGCCTGGCGTTCTCCGGGTTCTCGGGCAGGGCGGCAACCGGAACCTGAACAAACATATAGTCGTCGCCCGTAAGTCCCGGTGGTGGGGGCTCTTGCGTGGTTCGCCCTTGGCGATTGCCATGAGTCCTCTCCAGGCAGGGTTGGTGCGGGCATCCAGCCAACTACATGTACATCTGAGTTAAGCGGCTCAGGCGGCGGCAAGCACTCGCCGGCGAGGAGCGGGCATCGCACCAACGTGCGTGGCTAACCGGTTGCCGCGGCAGAAGCACGTTGGGTGGTACAGCGTTTGGAGCCGATCCCAGGCATACACGAAGGTTGCAGTGAGGCGCCTGCTTTACGAAGTGCATGGCACGAAACGTGCTTATTCTTGATAGGGGCCGCGGGAGTTTGCAGGGAGAAAGCGCGTGGCGGACGCGATTCGCACGTGTGGCGCATGGCAGGCAGCGTGGGGCGTGCCCGGTGTGCGTGAGGGGTTGGAACCGCGGCACGCAGGTCCGCGCCGCCGGCTTCAACCTTCTCCTATGGAAGCGACTTGTGCTTGGGGCTGGCTGAGGCGTTCCCACATGCGGCGCAGCAGGGGCAGGCAGCTCGCATCGGGGTCACGGCGGCCGTAAACGGTTTGGGAGTATACAAGCGCCAGTTGGGCGGCCTCATGCGCCACGTACGGATGATGTTCTCCCACTCGCTTGGCGAACTCCATCGGTGTTTGTTCCGGTTGCGGCGGCGTGCCTTGCTCCCGTGCCCAGGCCTGGAGGGCGGCGTAGGTATAGAGCGTCAGGGCGAGCGGCTGAGCTTGTGCCGCCTCGCCGGTGAGAAAGGGATTCGCAAAGGCTGCGAAGGGCCGTGGCGGCGGAGCTGGCGCGGCAGGGGGCGGAGCTGCCTGCCGCGGCCGGCGACCCAACCATCCTTGCAAGAAAGCGGCCAGATCCGCAACGAGCTGGGCCAGCGCCCGGAGCAGCCGGCGCCAGTTGCGCACCAGGAGCACGGCGGCCGTTGCCGCCAGCAGTGCGTACACGAGCCACTTCAGGAGGTTCCCCAGCGCGGCCAGACCTAAGGATGGCCGCCATGTGCCCTGGGAAGGCTGCCCAACTGTCTGGGAAGAGGGCGGCCCCGTAGGCCTTCCGTCCGATGCCGACCGCGATCCGGCCTCCGCTGAGCGCTCCTCTTGCGAACCCGGCGAGGATTGCTGGCTGCTTCTCTCCTGGGCTGGATCCGGTTCGGGTGAAGCCGCCGTTTCGCCCCCGCTTGACTTTTCCGCCCCCTGGTGTGACGGCGGCTCGTGCTCGCCGGGCTGCGCTGGCTGCTCGGAGCGGGCAGCCGCCCCGTCGGTCGGCGATTTCCGCGCAGCATCCGAGCCCGCCGAGGGCGAACCCTGCCGTTCGCCCCTTGCGCCGCTCCTGCTGGGCGCGTCCTCCTCACGGCCCGAGGACTGGCCCCCGGCTTGAGACCCCGGGCGCTGCTGGCCGGACTGCGCTCCAGACCGCGAGCCGGCACTCGACCCGCCCGAGTCTTGCTGACTTGTCTCGGACTGTTCAGGGGCCGGCTGGCCGGCGGCCGTGCCATCTTCAGCCTGCTCTTGCGTGTAGGGTTGCCGCCGGCGAGGTTGGTCCGTGGGCTGCTGCCTGGACATCTGGTCAGACTGCTGCCCCCGTGTGGCCGGCTGCTGGCCGCTGGCTGTGCCCCGTTGGGCAGGGCTGCCTTGGGTAGCGTCCCGCGGTTCTTCTTGGCGTGTTGGGGACGATGGATCTTGTCCCGGTGTTCCCGCGCCACGGCCTGTTCCTTCACGCACGATGGCATGGGAAGAAGCAGGCGGCCGCGGCCCCTGGGCCACAGGGCGTCTCGACGACAGCCACGAGGAGCCAGGTCTGGGCAGGAAGCTGCCCAGGACGAGGACGGCCATTGCGACCGCCGCGGCAATTCCCAGCCACATGGCGGTCATCTGCTCGGGCATGCCCAGGCCCCGCTGCCGCAGGTAACGCCGCAGGCCGAGCAGGCTGGTAACGGCCAGCAGGCCGAGGGCGCTGGCCACGTAGACGCAAATGCACCAGAAGGCGTACTGGCGCCGCTGGGCATCGGAGGCGGGAAGAAACAACTGACCAATACCGAAGAGCGGCAGCGCCGCCAGAGAGAAGTACACGACCCACAGACCGGGCGCATGAGGCTCTCCGGCGCGGCGGCGCAGCAGCAGCAGGCGCCGCCACCAGGGCGAACGCGGTGCGGTCGGAGCGGGCCGCTGCAACTCAGCAGGCGGCCGATCCAAGCCCACAATCTGCATCAGGCCCTCGCCCGAGGCATCGTCGTTATCGTCGATCAGCGTGCAGTCGAAGGTTAATTGATGCGCACACCACCACACGATGGCCAGCAGCAGCCAGGCCAATAGCGGGCTGCCAGCGAATCGCACCATCACCAGAGCCACGGCCATGGCGAGCGCCAGCCCGTAAACCGCCGCCCGATCGGCATCGATCTCGATGGCGATGCGAGCGATCAGCACGATCCCCATCACAAACCAGAACATCACCCACTTCAGCCGCAGCAGGTGGGGGCCTGCGTAGAAGACATCGATCAGAAAGAAGGCCAGGCTGCCCACCAGGGCCATGATCAGCGCGGGGGCCAGCGCCATGACCACAAAGTCGAGCTGCGTGGGGCGGCGTGCGGCGTGTTTCATATCAGTTGTTGCTGGCACAGGGCTGCCAGGGACTCTTCGTTTTGGACGCGGCGGGCATCGACCCCCTGACGCGTCAGCCGTCCCAGGCAATCGAGAGCATGATCCTCGTCAAAGGCGATCACCACGGCCGTGACCGCAAAGCCCTGCTCGCGCAAGCCGCCCAGGGCCCAGGCCGCTTCGTCGGTGACGTCCGGCAGGATGGCGGTCACCGTGGCATCTCGCGGCATGCGGCTGGAGGTTTCGTGAATGAGTTTGGCGAACGTGAGCCCGTCGGTGAACTCGATGCGTGCCAGGGTTTCCAGAATCCGCCTCAACTGTTCGGGGCCGCGGCGGGTAGGAACGATCAGGGGGCGGAGGCGGTCGCTCTCATCGAGCATGTGGGCTGCCTGCTGTGCACTGGAGCGTGTGCGGTACTCGGCCTGCCAGCCTTGCAGGCGGATGCGGTCGGCGGCGTCCCGGCCGTTGCTGATCAGCCCCACTTGCTGGCCCTGCAAAAACACGGCATTGGCAAGGGAAGCCGCAGCCGTGACGGCTAGCTCCGAGCACAGCGGTTCGTGGCGGCGAGGGTAAGAGCTGGCATGAAAATCGAGCAGCAGCGTCGTACCCGCCACGCACGATGGCTCGTACACCTTGCTGTGCAGCGTGCCGGTGCGTGCCGTGGCACGCCAGTGCACGCGCCGCAGCGGGTCTCCCGGCTCATACAGCCGGCAGCCCACGATGCGCGTGGGATCTTCGTACAGCCGATGGGTGAGCCGCACTTCTCCGATCGGTCGGCGGCTGGCCAGGTTATACCCCCTGATGGGTATCAGCCGTGGATACACCAGCACGAACTGGGGCTCCGCCGCGATCCGCCAGCGGCGGTGCAGTCCAAACAGGTCTCCCGTCTCCAACACGCTGGGGCCGATCTGGTAGTAGCCGCGCATGAGGCAGGTAACGCGATATGCGGCGTGGCGGCGGGCCTTCGGCCGCAGCATGGCTGCCATGATCCGCGGCCCCTTCACCTCCAACCGGGGCGGCCGCGACGTAATCGCCTGCCGCGGCAGCACGTCCTCCAACAGCACCCAGGGTACCGGCCACAGACCGCGATTCTCCAGGACCACGGCCACGGAGAAGGTGTCTCCCACCTCCGCGGTCACACGATCGCAGGTGCGGCGCGCGTGCAGAGCTGTGATCCAGCGCCGCGACAGCACGCGGCTGGCAGCCATCACCCCTACCAGCACGTACAATGCGTAAGCCGTGATGCCCATCCGCAGCAGCAGCGCCGCGGCCACAACCAGCACCGCCACGGCCAGCCACTTCATGCCGCTGCCTGGCAGTTCGCAAGCCACCCCACCACTGCTCATGGCTCGTCCACCCGCCTCATGCCGTACCCGTTTCGCGCAGTCCCGCCGGTACGGGGATGTCGTCGATGATCTCCTGCACCACTGCCTCCGGCAACACGCGCCGCAGCCGGCTCTCTGGGCGGAGTACCAGCCTGTGGGTCAGCACCGCAGGAGCCATGCGCTTCACGTCGTCCGGCAGCACAAAGGCATTGCCCCTGACGGCGGCCAGCGCCTGCGCGGTGCGATAGAGCGCCAACGATGCCCGCGGACTGCCGCCAAGCTGCACGTCGTCGTGCTCCCGCGTGCCGCGCACCACCTCCAGAATGTAGTCCCGCACCTTGGGATCCACGTACACTTCACGCACGGCACGCTGGCAGGCCACCAGTTCCGCGGCCGTGGCCACCGGTTCTAGCTCGTCGATGGGATGGCCGGCGTGCAGCCGATCGAGCAGGCGGGCCTCTTCCTCGCGCGAGGGGTATCCCAGGCTGAGCCGAATCAGGAACCGGTCCAGTTGTGCCTCGGGCAAGGGAAAGGTCCCCTCGTGATCCACGGGGTTCTGCGTGGCGATCACCAGGAACGGTGGTGCAAGGTCGTACGTCTGGCCGTCCACTGTTACCCGAGACTCGGCCATGGCCTCCAACAGGGCCGCCTGTGTGCGAGGGGTGGCCCGGTTGATCTCGTCTGCCAGCAACACGTGCGTGAACACCGGCCCGGGGCGAAACTCGAACTCGGCCGTCTTCTGATTGAAGACGCTCGCGCCCGTCACGTCCGTAGGCAACAGGTCCGGCGTGCATTGCACCCGCTTGAACGTACACCGTAGGCTCCGCGCCAGGGCCCGTGCCAGCATGGTCTTGGCTACGCCCGGAACATCTTCCAGCAGCACGTGCCCCTCGCACAGGGCGGCCACAATTGTCAACACGATCTCCTGCCGCTTGCCGATGATCACGCGCTCGATGTTGCCCACCAGCTTGCGGGCCAGGGCGGCGACGGAGGGCTGCGACATGGGTGGCCGACTCGTGTCGAGGACCAGAAGGGAGTTCTGCCGGCACATACGCGGACAGCTACTTCTAGTTGGCGCTAGCAGGCGGTTAAATGCAAGCGTTCCGCGGCAGAGGACCAGGACCTATGAGCTTTCTGACCTGCTTGCCTGGCGGGCACCGGCTGCGGCGAGGTGGACCCGGCAAACCTGCGAGGCACCGGAATGGCCGATTTGGGAGAACGAGACATGTGGCACGCTACGCACCGCCTGGCTTCAAGGTTCCGAAGGTGCCACCGGCTTTGCTGGCTGTTGCTGGCGGCGTGGTGGTTGACGTCCCTGGGCGGCATGGCGGTGCCGGAGGAAGAGCAGGCTGCCGCCACGCGGCTGGGCATCGACGGCACGCGGTTCACCATCAATGGCCGGCCCGCCTTCCTCTGTGGCATCAGCTACTACGGCGGTTTAGGTGCCAATGAGCAGCAACTTCGTGCCGATCTGGACGACATGCAAAGCTGCGGCATCAACTGGCTGCGCGTCTGGGCTACGTGGGCGGCCTACGATCAAGACGTTTCTGCCCTGGACGGTACTGGCATGCCGCGTGAGCCATATCTCGGCCGGCTGCGGGCACTGGTGCTGGAATGCAGCCGCCGCAGGATGATCGTCGATGTCACGCTGTCGCGTACCCGCGCCGACACAGGCGGGGGTTTAGTTGGGCCGGAAGCCCATCGCCGGGCCGTGCAGACGCTGCTCGATACCCTGGGAGACCTCGACAACTGGTATCTGGACCTTGCCAACGAGCGCAACATTCAGGATGGGCGATTCGTCGGCTTCGATGAACTGCGCGCCCTGAGGCAAGCCGTACGGGAGGGAGACCCCCAGCGTCTGGTCACGGCGTCGCACGGAGGCGATCTCTCGCAGCAGGAACTTGGCGAGTACCTGCATACGGTGGGCGTCGACTTCATCGCCCCGCATCGGGGCCGTCACGAGCGTTCGCCCGCCGAAACGGAGGCGCAGACGCGCACGTACCTGGAGTGGATGCAGGGGGCTGGCCGGGTGGTGCCGGTGCATTACCAGGAGCCGTTCCGCCGCGACTATGATCGCTGGCAGCCAACCGCGGAGGACTTTCTGGCCGACCTGCGCGGTGCCCTGGCCGGCGGCGCCGCCGGCTGGTGCCTGCACAACGGTAGCCGCAGAGGCAGCCAAGACGGGCAGCCTCGCCGCAGTTTCGACCTCACCCAGCACAGGCTGTTCGACCAGCTCGACTCAGAGGAACGAGCCTCGCTGGCCGGCCTGCGGTCGCTGCTGTGCAGTACGCCGTAGCTGGGTGAAGGAGGGCGGGGCTTCGCGCGTACGCCACAAGCTCCAAGCCAACGCCCACGGGGTACGGCCCCTCCGCACGTGGTGCCGAGGGCCAAACGGCCCGTCTGGGTTTGCCGGCTGGCGTGGCGTGCGGTACCATACTGCAGGTCTACCCGCCCAACGCGGGCACCACGCACGGGGCGTGGCGCAGTCTGGCTAGCGCGTCTGGTTTGGGACCAGAAGGTCGCAGGTTCAAATCCTGTCGCCCCGACTCGCGGCGAAGCCGCGAATAGAGAATCGATGCGCAGCAGTAGAGCAGTAGAGGTGCGCGGGGGGCGCGGTTTGGCGAAAAGGGACGCGCTGGCCGCCACAGCTCGGGCTCCAAGGGCCTGGCTCCTGCTCTACTTTTTTCCACGACTCTGCTCTCTTCTTGCTCCGCTGCATCGTGGCGAAGCGGGCCAGCAAGGGGTACCCCACTCCCAGCGAGCATGAGCGCGCCGACCGCAAGCAGTAGCACTCCCCGACTGGCCAGCTTCGTGCCTCTGGCAAGCCGGTGCTGCCACGGATTGTGGGAGCGCCGGCACGTGGCGATGGCGCTCGTGACCATCGTGTGCATCGTGTGGCATCTCTCCTTGCGCTGGGTGGCTGCGGCGGCCGGCACTGCCGTGAACTGGCCGCTGTGGGCGGCCCTGGGCCTTGGGGGCGCGCCCCTGGTCCTCGAGCTGGGGTTCCGGTTGCTGCGGAGGCAGTTCGGTTCGGATCTGTTGGCGGCGATTTCGATCATTACGGCCGTGCTGCTGGAAGAATACCTGGCGGGCAGCCTGGTAGTGCTGATGCTTTCTGGCGGCTTGGCGCTGGAATCGATGGCCGTGCGCAGGGCTTCGTCCGTTCTGGACGCACTCGCTCGGCGCATGCCTTCCACGGCGCACCGCAAGACGCCCACGGGCATGGAGGACATTGGCCTGGCCGATGTGGCGGTCGGCGACGTGTTGGTGGTCTTGCCCCACGAGGTATGCCCAGCCGATGGGGTGGTAATCGAGGGCCACGGCAGCATGGAC
>JAIMBC010000078.1 GCA_023511675.1 Pirellulales bacterium | reverse complement strand
ACCGCGCCTACCCGGACCCGGATCGGTTCGACATCTCACGCGGCGAGCACGTGGCGCTCCGCCGCGCAACTTGCCACGATGGTGTTCGTGGCGGTGGTCGTGCTCAACCTGGGGTACGGGTTCGAGGGGACGGGCACACAATTGGGCGACTTCGCCTTTGGCAGCCGCGTGCTGGCAGGGCAGGACGACCGCGGCAGCGGAAATCGCTTTCGCGGCACCGTGTGGGAACACGTGCCGGTACCCCTGCCGGCAGAGTATGTGCTGGGCCTCGACCGCTCTCGCGCCTACCTCGAGTTTGGCATGCGTTCATACCTGCGCGGCGTGTGGAAGCAGCGGGGCTGGTGGTACTATTACCTCTATGGCTTGGCAATCAAGGTGCCACTGGGAACCTGGCTGCTGGGCGTGACAGGTAGTGTAGCCTGGCTGCTCGCCCTGCGGCGCGGTCGTCAGCAGGGTGCAGCCTGGGCGTTGCAACCATCGGCCGCCGCCCGTCCGGGGACGCCGCAGGCCGGCTGGCTGGAAGCCTCGGTGCTGCTGTTGCCTCCGGCGGCGCTGCTAATCCTGGTGAGCAGCCAGACGGGCTACAATCATCACGTGCGCTACGCCATGCCCGTGCTGGGATTCGGGTTCGTATGGGCGGCACGCATCGCACAGGAGCTGCCTGTCGGGTTTCCGGGAGGCCCGCGCTGGACGCGGTACGTACGAGGCACTCTTGCGTGTCTGCTCGCAGCCTGGGCGGCCGCGAGCAGCCTGTGGCACTATCCGCACAGCATGTCGTACTTCAACGAGCTGGTGGGCGGGCCAGCACACGGTGCCCGGCATCTGCTAGACAGCAATATCGACTGGGGACAGGACCTGCTGTTGTTGCGCCGCTGGCTGCGGGACCATCCGGAGGCACGGCCGCTGCGGCTGGCTTACTTCGGCAACTTTGATCCGCGAGTCGTGGGGATCGAGTTTACCAACCCGCCGTTTGCCACGGGGCTGGAACCGGGCTATCGGCCGCCGCCGGGGTGGTACGCCGTAAGCGTGAACTTTATCTACGGATACGCACACTTCATGGCCGATGGGCAAGGCGGCTGGACGCACGTGCCGCCCGGAGGGTACGTGTACTTCCAGCAGCTTCAACCGGTAGCACGCTGCGGCTGGTCGATCTACGTATATCGTGTAGAAGAGCTGCGCGAGCAGGCTGGCCAGACGCACCACGCTGGGTAAGCGGGTGCGGCCCTGTGAGGACGATGCCGCCGAGCCGGAGGGACTCCTCCTCGATGCTCCCTGTTTCTCTCGGCCCCAGGCGGGAGTCTTGGAAAAATACGGGCGAGAGAGACGCGGGGCGCGGCGAAAGGCGGTAGCGCGATA
This sequence comes from Pirellulales bacterium, assembly GCA_023511675.1. Taxonomy (GTDB): domain Bacteria; phylum Planctomycetota; class Planctomycetia; order Pirellulales; family JAIMBC01; genus JAIMBC01. The sequence continues at coordinate 20,175 of JAIMBC010000078.1, read as the reverse complement.
CAAGTGCGGTCTTGGCTGGGGCCTCGTGTCGGTACGAAGGTCCGGACGCGGCGGAGCGCGTCCCTCCAGAGGGGCGTTTGGAGGCGCACGGTTCACGATGGAGGGCCACGCTCGGTCGTGGCCATTTTGGCGGCAGACGGTGTGCGCTGGGCCCGGACGCGGCGGAGCACGTCCCTCCAGAGGGGCGGCAGGGCATGTGTCGCGCTGGGGCGGGCGCGAAGGCATCGCGGCATCTGCGGGTCCTCATCACAACCGAGGCAAAGCCTTCACGTACTGCCTACGCGGGCAGGAGCGTGTGCACGAGGGCCAAGGGGGGACACGCCGGACCTCCAGAGGAGATGGCGGGCACGACCGAGGCCGAGCCTGGCAGACAGTGCGCTGCCGGGCAGGAGCCTGGGAACGAAGGGGCAGGGATCACACCTGGTCGGGCGAAGGGAGTTTCCAGGGGGCGCGGTACTCTGGCCGCGTGAGGTAGCGGTTCGCGTCGTCGTCGCCGATGAAGCGATAATTCTCCGCATCGAAGCGGAGCGTGCGGCCGGCACGCCAGGCGGCGTTCCCAAGATGGCAGAGCATGCTGGAGACGCTGCCCACGGTTTCCAGATCGGCGGCGGGCCGGCTGCGGCTGTGCATGCAGTCGATGAAGTTCTGTGCATGGCCCGCGAGGTTGTAGCCCCCTGAGTCTTCGGCCACGACCTCCCCTTTCGGGCTGTAATGGCGCCAGCGGCTGTTGCCGATTACCATGTAGCCCTCGTCGCCGAAGACGGCTGCTCCCTCGCTTTCTCCGTGGTAGGAGTAGGGGGCCCAGATGCGCATTTCGTAGGTGAGCAGCTTGGAGGCGAAGGCGTAGGTGACTTGCAGGGTGTCTGGCCACTCCTGTTCGTCTTCGAAGTAGAACTTGCCGCCGTGTGCGGAGACGCTCTGGGGCAGGCCGAGCGGGCCTTCACCGGCGCCTGTCATGGCGCTTTCCAGCGCCCAGCGGGCCATGTCGAGGCGGTGGACGCCGTCGTTACCGAGGTCGCCCGTGCCGTAATCGAAGAACCAGCGCCAGTTGCCGTGGAATCGATTGGGGTTGAAGGGCCGCTTGGGGGCAGGCCCCAGCCACATGTCGTAATCGACGCCCGGGGGAGGATCGCCGTCGGGCCGCTTGGTCAGGGCCCCCTGGCGAGAACTCTCCCAGGCCTTGGCACACACAGGGCGTCCCAGGTGGCCGCTGCGGAGGTACTCCATAGCGGAGAGCAGGTGCGGGCTGCTACGGCCCTGCGTCCCAAGCTGCACGACGCGGCTGTACTTACGCATGGCCGCCAGCATGCTGCGGCCCTCCAGCAGGTTGTGGCCGTCGGGCTTCTCCACGTATACATCCTTGCCAGCCTGGCAGGCCATGATGGTGGGGATGGCATGCCAGTGATCGGGCGTGCCCAGCACCAGGGCGTCTACCTCCGGATCGTCCAGTGCGCGGCGGAAATCGGAAATTCCTTCGGGGCGCCGGCCGGTGCGGCTCTCGGTCTCGTCGATGCGTTGGCGGAGGACGCTCTCATCGACGTCGCACACATACTTGACGACCGCGCTGGAGAGGCCGGCGAAGGTAGCCAGCAAGTGCCCTCCCTGACCACGCACGCCAGCCACGCAGAGCGTCACCCGCTCGTTGGGAGAAAGAGCTGCCTTGGACGGCATCGTTGTCCATTGGGCGGCAGCCGCAGCGGCCGCCGCGCTCAGACCCTGCTGGAGGAAACCTCGCCGGTTCATGTTGGTGATATTCCTTGCGAGTTGCTGACAAAGCAGCTTGTGCATGGGAAGGCCAGAGGCCTTTGCCCAGGGCAACCGACGTCGGGCTGTCACGCCAGTACCTCCCGGCGGGCGCCTGCTGCAAACGCGGGACGGCGTGGGGTATTGCAGCGGGGACGTTCCCCTTTGTGGCAGGGCGAGCGCGGCAGGCCGGGCTTAGACCAGCGGTTCGTAGCAGGTACGGCCGGGCACGCAGCGGGCGCGAGCGACCATCTGCTGGTCGGGGCCCACGGCATGCTGCGTTTTGCCGCACCAGCAGTTGCCGTCTCCTGCGCGGCCGTCCTGGCTGGGGTCGCGCTGGCCGGTAATGTACATACCCTTGGAGAGCAGGTGGCGACAGGGGGACTGAAGCACCTGAAGGCCTTCGGGCAATTCGTGACGCTGGTATGGCATGGTTAGAGCCCTCCTGTGGGCAGACCGGCTGCCTTCAAAATGGCGCGTTCGACGGCCACGGCTGCCAGGTCCACCTTGTAGGCGTTCTGAGAGAGGGGAGTGGCGGCTGCCACGGCGGCCTGGCCGGCGCGAGCGGCTGTTTCCGCCGACACGGCATGGCCGATCAGCTCTTGTGCCGCCTCGTGCGACAGCCAAGGCACCGGTGCCACGTGGCCAAGGACCACGCGTGCATCGGCCACACGACCGCCCTCCAGCAGCAGCGCGGCAGAGGCCGCGGCCAACGGCGCGGCCGGGCCGCGGCCGTGCTTCACCTCGTAGGTGGCGTTGAGCCAACCCTCGGGATGGGGCACATACACGTGCGTGAGGAACTGATTGGGCAGCAGTACCGTCTCGCGTTCGCGTTCGTGCCGCGGCGTACGGAACAAATCGGCAAGCGGGAGGTAGTGCTCATCCTCCCGTTCCGGGCCGATCACGCGCACGCTGGCATCGAGCGCGATCAGCGCGGGAGCCAGCCGCGAGGCATGCACGAACTTCGCCGGGCCGCTGTTGCCGAGGATGGCGTGGTAGCGGTTGTCTCCCTGCACCACCCTGCGGCCCGCGTCTGCCAGCAAGCCATGCCCATTGCGGAAATACCAGCACTGAGGCCGCCGGCAAAGTTCGCCTCCCAACGTCATTTGCGAGACGAGTTGCAAGGCGTCGATGCCTTCAATGGCTTGCCGGAGCGCCGTACAAGGGGCCAGTTCCGGCGCTTCGAGCAAGTCGCTGAGGGTGACCGCTGCCCCGATCACCACTCCTTGCGAGTCGGCACTGAGTCGACGCAAGCTGGCCACTTCTTTGATGTTCACCACGCGCCGGGGCGTGAGAATCATCTTCTGCAACAGCGGCAGCAAATCTGTGCCGCCCGCCAAGATCTCCACGTGGCCCGGTTCAGGAGACAAACACTCGAGCACTCCCGCCTCGTCGCGGGGGGCAGCGTATTCGAAGGGTTTCATCAGACGTTGCTCCTCTTGATGGCCTCGAGCACCCGCTGCGGTGTGAGCGGAAGCACGGGCACGCGGACTCCCAGGGCATTGGCCACCGCATTAGAAATGGCGGCGCCGGGGCTGATCACCGGCGGCTCGCCCAAGCCCACCACGCCGCGGTTGTATTCGCTTTCCGGCTGATACAGCTCCACGACAATCTCGCCGATATCCCCCAGCCGCGGCAGGCGGTAATCGGCGATCTCGCAGTTCAGGAACTCGCCCGTGGTGCGGTCGATAATCCGTTCCTCGAACAGGGCGTAGGCAATGCCCATGATCACGGCGCCATACACCTGGCTGCGGGCTGTCTTGGGATTGATGATCAGGCCCATATCCTGCACGGCCACGAACTTGCGCATCTGGACTACGCCCGTGCGCTTGTCCACGGCCACCTCGGCCATTTGCACGCCGCCCACGGTCTCGCTGGACAGCTTGCTGGGCTGGTTCTCGCGGCGCGAGTAGCTGCCGCGAACTTCCAGGGGCTTCATGCCCAACAGGCTGCAAGCCTCTTTCCAGGAGAGGCCCTGGTCGGGCTTACCGGAGACGTGAATGCGACCCTTGGCGGCAACCAGCTTCTCCGCCGAGACATTCAGCTTTTTGGCCACCAGGTCGAAGATCTGGACCAGGGCGTCTTGGGCTGCGCGGCGATTCGACTCGGCCACGCCGCCCACGGTGGTGCTGCCGCCGGAGGGGCCGCTGGGCGGGTACTTGGAATTGCCGATATTCACCTTCACGGCGTTCACAGGCAGGCCCAGCGTCTCGGCAACGACCATGGCGATCACCGTGCGGGTGCCGGTGCCGATGTCCTGGCTGCCCAGCGACGTTTCGACGCCGCCGTCGGGATGGATCCGCAGCAGGCAGGTGGAATCGTGGGCTGCGCCGCCCCAGGTGTGCAGGGCCATACCCAGGCCGGTGACGACCGAGCCTTCGGCGGGCCCTTGGCCATGCAGGTGGTACTTCTCCTTCCAGCCGATCAGGCGTGCCGCAATCTCCATCTCGGCGGCGTACACGTCCGGCAGCCTGGTGGTGTGCAGGTTGCGGCGGAACACCTCGTAGCTGTCCATCTTCAGCTTCCAGGCGATGTCGTCATACGCCGTTTGAGAGAGCGCACAGGCCTGGGGGTGGTCCGGCGCGCGCCAGGCGCGGAAGGGACCGGTGTTGGTCTTGATCACCGTGTGCACGGCACGGCGGTTCGGCGGGGCGAACACATAGGGAACCACAGCGGGCCGAATGCTGCCGCTATCGGGCCCGCCGGTGCCCCAGTGATGCGAATCCCACACGGTCACCACGCCGTCCTTGTTGGCGCCCACGCGCACGTGGATGAACCCCGAGGGCCGGGCGCCGGCGATTTTGAGTTCTTGTTCGCGGGTGAGCATGAGCTTCACGCCGCGGCCGGTTTCGCGTGCGAGCTGGGCGCACACCACGCCCCAGGCGTCGGGCGAGAACTTGCTGCCGAAGCCGCCGCCGATGAAGTCGCAATGCACGGTGACATCATCCGCGGTGATGCCGAGAGGGCCGGCGAACTGGCCGGCAGTTCCCGACACGTTCTGCGTGGAGAGGTGGGCGGTCAGCTTGTCTCCCAGCCACTCGCAGGTGGAGCCGTGCGGTTCCAGACACATGTGGGTGATGGCGTGGATGCCGTAGTCCGCCTCCACGACCACGCCCTCCTTGGCGGCCTCATCCAGCAAGCGTTGGATCTCGCGCTCTTCGAACTCGGCTTCATCCTCGTCCTCGCCGGGTTCTCGCTCCAGCTCAATGCTCTGGCCGCCCTTGGCCGTGCGGCCGGCGGCCTCAGCCGCTTGGCGGTCCGTGTCATCGACGTACACGTCGAGCAGTTCGTACTCCACCTGCACGGCGGCGGCACCTTCCGAGGCGGCTGCCTCCGTCTCGGCAGCAACCACGGCAAGCGGTTCGCCGGGCCACTGGATCTCGGCTCCGGCCTCCTTCATCGGCTTGGCGGTAACCACGCCGGCAACTTGCAGGGCCGGGCTGACGTCGATCGACTTGATCCGGCAATGCGCGTGTGGACAGCCCAGCATGCGCGCTATCAGCATCTGCTTCGTGTTGATGTCGTAGGAGTACTTGGCAGTGCCGGACGCCTTGGCCAGACCGTCGATGCGATCCTGCTCGTGGCCCACGACGGCCGTTTTGCCCTGTTCGGGCCAGCGGTATTCGACGGGCATTACTTGCCTCCTTTCGCCGCATCCAGGGCGGCCATGATGACGTTCGCGTAGGTGCCGCAACGGCAGAGATTGCCATTCAGACCGTTGAGGATCTGCTCCTTGGTGGCGTTGGGATGCTGATCCAGAAACGCTCGTACGGCTACCACAAAGCCAGGCGTGCAGAATCCGCACTGCATGGCATCATGCTTGATGAAGGCCTTGACGACGGGATCGGGATCCTTGCCGCCCAGACTTTCTGCCGTTTGGATGTGCTTGCCCCGGCAGTCGAGGGCTAACACGACGTTGGCGCTGGCGGGCTTGCCATCGATCAGCACCGTACTGGCACCGCTGGAGGCATCGATGCTGACGGGCTTGGCTCCGGTCAGGTCGAGCCGATACCGCAGCACGTCGAGCAGCGTGGTGCGGGGCTCAACCGTCACCTTGTGCATCGCGCCGTTGACACGTAGTTCGATGGAGACAGTTTCTGCGGCGACGAACGTGGCCCGTGACTCGGCTGCCTCCACAGCCGTCGTGCCCGAGATCGCGGCAGCGGCCGCCGCCGTAGCGCCGGAGCCCTTGAGAAAGGCCCGACGACTGACGCCACCCCTTGGCAGGGTGAGATGTGGCTGGTCCTTCATAACGAAAGACTCCTCAGTGTTGATGGAGCGGGACTGGCTTCGCGCTGGCCGCGATTGTAACGGTTTTCTTCTGCGGTTCAACTATCTGCCCGCCATTCGACCCGCACGAATCCCCACGTGCCAACCGACTACCGGAGGAGTGCATTCCCGCGAGTGTGCAAGCGGCAGGCAACACGTCTGCGGCCGCGGCTCGACGGCGTCAAGCCACAAATGGTCGAGGCAGTGGTGCCCGCGCCTTACGGCACGGTGGGCGGCAATCGGGGCAGTGGCGTCCGCGGCAGGCCATCCACCTGGCGCCGGGCCCAACGCTCGAGACCGACAGACTCCCCCGCCGCATCCTGCCGCATGAGCAGGCTCTTCTCTGCCCCGTCCACGTGGCATGCCCAGGGATGGGGCGTCGGCCGTCTCGGCCGCGGATGCGGCACACTCTCCTCCTGCCTGAGCCGCGATTGGCCCGCGTTGGGTGAAGCCGCTGGCGCTCTGCTAACCTTGCATCGCATGCGCGGCTGCCTTATCATCAAAGCAAACTGATGCGTTGTGGCGTGCCGTTTCTACGGTCTTGTTCAACAGGTAGCGAAGCACGGCCTTCCCCATGCTGAGATTTCTGGGACCCGGACAGCGGTTGTGCGACGGCCTCACACGCCGCGAGTGGCTACGCGTGGGCGGCCTGGGCAGTTTGGGGCTGTCGCTCTCGGCGCTGGCGGCGGGCCGACGCACGAGCGCCGCCATGCTTCCACAGCCTAGCGGATTCGGCCGTGCCAAGAATTGCATAATTTTGTTCCTTCTCGGGGGTCCCCCTCAGCACGAAACGTGGGATCCCAAGCCAGAGGCTCCAGCAGAGGTACGCGGAGAGTTTGGCACCATCGAGACGGCCACGCCTGGGCTGCGGGTGTGCGAGCTGATGCCCCTTACCGCGCGGCTGACTGACCGCATTGCCGTGCTGCGGGCCATGTCTACCCGCGACAATGCCCATTCTTCCAGCGGTTACTGGATGCTGACGGGCTATCCCCATCAGCCCACCAATGCCGAGAACGCCACCCCAGGGTTCCCCAACGATTGGCCGTGTGTGGGCGCCGTGGTCCGCTACCTCCGGCCGGATGAGGGCCCGCTGCCCGCGGCCATACGATTGCCGGAAGAGATCTGGAACACCGGCCGCATCGTCTGGCCGGGGCAGGACGGGGGCTTTCTCGGCCGCAGGGCCGACCCCTGGCTGTTGACATGCGATCCCAACGCTCCCGACTTTCAGGTGCCTGAGCTGAAGCTGCCGGACGACCTGACCGACGAGAGGTTACAGACGCGGCAAACGTTGTTTGAGCAGGTGAACGCGGGACTGAGGACAGCGGAAGAGAGCGGGGCGGCGGCACGGTGGCAGATGCTCAATCGGCAGGCGTTCGAGTTGCTCAGCTCGGCCCAGGCCCGGCGTGCGTTCCGGCTGGAAGAAGAGCCAGACGCGGTGCGTCAGCGCTATGGCCGTAATCGCTTTGGGCAGAGCGTGCTGTTGGCGCGGCGGTTGATCGAGGCCGGCGTGTCGCTGGTGCAGGTGAACTGGACGCGGTGGGAGTATGATTCGTCGGCGGCTCCAGCCTGGGATACGCACCAGAAGAACGCAGAGCGGTTGAAGACGGCGTTGATGCCTCCCATGGATCTGGCCTACTCTGCGTTGCTTGAGGATTTGAGCCAGCGCGGGCTGTTGGAAGAGACGCTGGTGGTGTGGATGGGCGAGTTTGGGCGCACGCCGCGGATCAATCCAGCGGGCGGACGCGACCACTGGGGCCATGTGTTCAGCGTGGCCTTGGCGGGTGGAGGCGTGCGGGGCGGTGTGGTGTACGGTTCTTCGGATCGCTTGGGCGGAGAGCCTGTCAGCGGCATGGTCCAGCCGCAGGATCTTTCTGCGACCATCTTCCACCTGCTGGGCCATCATCCCGAGACGGAGATTCGCGACGCGCTCGGCCGGCCCTTGGTGATCAGCCGGGGGCGGGTGCTGCACGAAGTTTTGTGATCGAGCCGCTTGGCGCACCAGCGCGGCTTAGGCGTCTGCTGGGCGTGCTGCCAGCCCTGTGCAAGCGGCTTGAACGCAGCAGGAGTCGAGCGAGGCGGTGATTCGGGTTGCGAGCAGGCGCCTCCTTCGCGCCGCGGAGAGCCATACCGTTGCAGCGTGTCAGGCTGGCCAGCAGCGAGGCGTGTGAACCAAGGAGCATGCGTTGCGGCTTTGGGCCGGCGTGTTGAGCCGGGGCGTAGGGGCGCGGTATTGGGCGGCTGAGCAGCGCGGTTGGCGTTGCCGTCACGGCTAGCCGGCGGCCGATAGTCTTTGCAGGAGGCGCTCGAGGAAAGCGCGTTGGTCGGGGTGGATCAACGTGCGGGCTTGCTCAAGCGGCACGAACTCGGCGCGGTCGACTTCCCAGGAGGCGCAGCGTGGGCAGGCATCCTGGGGAGCGGGGCCGGCAAAGCAATGCACGTGCTTGCGGCTCTTCTGGTAGCGGATCGAACCCAGGGAGAAGAGCTGTTGCGGCTCGATGCCGGTTTCTTCTCTTGTCTCGCGGCGGGCTGCCGCTTCCAGATCCTCGCCCTCTTCGGGCTCGCCCTTGGGAATGCCCCAAGGCGCTTTGCGGTTGTAGTTGCCAGAGGGATGTACCAGCAGCACCTCCAACTGGCCGTTCGCGAGGCGGTACAGCAGCGTACCGGCAGATACTTTCATGGGCGAGCGTCAAGCTGAACGCGGCGGAGGCAGAGCGGTTGCGGGCGGCCTAGCCCTTGATCACGCCGATGGGCCGCATGCGTGCTACCTTGGCGGCCAGTCCCGCGGTATGCACCACTTCAACCACGAGGTCCACATCCTTATAAGCATCCGGCTGCTCTTCGGCGAGGCCTTTCCAGCTTCGTGCCCGCGCGACGACCCCGCGGTTAAGCAGTTCCTGGTCAATTCTGCGGCCCTGGGCCTGCTTCACCGCGGCTGTACGGCTGAGTACGCGGCCTGCACCATGGCAGGCAGTACCGAAGGTCTGGGCCATGCTGCCCGACTGGCCCACCAGGACCCAACTAGCACGGCCCATGTCTCCCGGGATGATGACCGGCTGCCCGATGTCGCGATACATGCTGGGTACCTCCGGGTGTCCGGGAGGGAAGGCTCGCGTGGCGCCCTTGCGGTGCACCCACACACGGCGGCGGCGGCCTTCCACCTCGTGTTCCTCGAACTTGGCGATGTTATGCGCCACGTCATAGACGAGGTTCATTTGTAGCTGCTGCCAGGGGGTGCCCAGCACGGCTTCGAAGGCCTCGCGTGCCTGCCACATGAGCAACTGGCGGTTGCACCATGCGTAGTTGGCGGCGGCGCGCATGGCGCCCAGGTAGCGTTGTCCCTCGGGGCTGTTCACCGGCGCACAGGCAAGCTGCCGATCAGGCAGCACGATGCCGTATTTCTCCGGCACGCCGCGCAGGGCGCGCAGAGCGTCATCGCAAACCTGGTAGCCCAGGCCGCGCGAGCCGGAGTGGATCATCACGCACACCATGCCGCGAGCGAGGTGCATGGCGCGGGCAGCGGCCTCGTCAAAGATCTCATCGACGACTTGTACCTCCAGGAAGTGGTTGCCCGATCCCAGCGTGCCGCACTGGTCACGGCCCCGTTCCAGGGCGCGGGGGCTGACATAATCGGGCTCGGCCCCTTCTAGGCAGCCCTGAGCTTCGGTGTGGTCGATGTCTCCTGGCGTGGCCAGGCCGCGTGCGATCAGCCAGCGCGGCCCTTCTGCCATCAACTGCTTCAGTTCGCGGTCGTTGAAGGTGTACTTGCCGCCTTGCCCGGCCCCTGTGGGAATGCGGCGGAACAGCTCTTCTACCAGCCGTGTGATGTGGGGCTTGACATCGCTTTCTTGCAGATTGGAGCGGACGAGCCGCACGCCGCAGTTGATATCGTATCCCACGCCCCCCGGCGAGATGACGCCACCCTCCTCTGGGTCTGTGGCGGCCACGCCACCGATGCAGAAACCGTATCCCCAGTGAATGTCGGGCATGGCCAGGCTGGCGTACTGGATGCCAGGCAAGAAGGCCACATTGGCAACCTGCTCGGGGGCCTGGTCATCCCGAATCTGCTCCAGCAGGGCCTCATTGGCGTAGATCAGCCCGTCCACGCGCATGCCTGGTTTGTAGCTCTTGGGAATTCGCCAGCAGCATTCGCCTGCCGGCTCCAATGGCCCTGTAAATCGCTCCATCCCCATGGTACCGTGCCTTCCTCTCGCGATTGGTACTCTCAACTCCCGCTGGATCGTATGCTCGCTATCTTACCAGGCCCCAAGGCCCACACCGACGTAGCTCCCAGACGCATGCGGGGCCAGCCCCCAGCCCGTCGATGTGTCACCCGCCAACTTTCTCCAGTGTTGTCAGCCAGCATGGCCAGCAGCGAACATCTCGGTGCTCCGTTAGGACCCGCATGGCGTGAGGCCCCTGGCCAACCGCCGGTGCCAACACGGCAGCCGCCTTGGTCTGTTACGCCACACGGCGGCCGGCAGCCTCAGATATCTACGATCACCTCCGCTCGCCAGCCCTGGGCCGTCTGCTCGACCACCAGTCCGTGATACGTGATGGCCTTCACCTCGTGCTCCAGTTGGTGGCGGGTTGCGTCGAGCGGCTCGCCCCACGCCTCCGCCTGCAAATCCTCCGCACCCAGGGCCACACGGAACTGCGACAGCACCAGCCGCTCGGTTTCAAACACATACAGCAGCTCGCTGAGCCAGTCGAACAACAGTTCGTCGCGCCGCGATCCCTGGAGTGCGAATGCCTTCTTGCAGACAGGCCGCACGGCATCGAGGTTCGCCACCATGATCGAAAACAAGCCTCGTGCCGCATCGGCAAAGAGAGTGGGCTCATCCTCTGCCAGCACGCGCAGCCCCAGGTCGGCCGTGTGCTCGAACACTTCGAACATCTTCCCTCCTCTCCCATCCCCGACCGGCAGCAGACGGCAACCGCCCTCGCCTCTACAGACCTCCATCTTACCAGATTTCTCCGCAGCCCCCTGGGCTGCACACGAACGGTACGATTGGTCTTTGCTTAGCGATGCGGGTCCACCAGCACCCGGCCCCGGATTCCTCCATGCAATATGGAGTCCACCAGCGCCGGCAACTGCTCCAGGCCCGCCTCGCACGCCAGAAGCTCCAGGCAAGCGGGCTTCCAGGGACCTGCCAGATTGCCCCAAACTTCTTCGCGCACTCTTTGCGGGCACTCGGCCGAGTCGATCCCCACCAGGTCCACGCCCCGCAACAGGAACGGATAAACGGTCAGCGATAGCTCGGCCCCGCCCACCAGGCCGCAAGCCGCCACGGCCCCGCCACGCTGCAAAGAACGCACCACCGTGCTCAGCGTTGGGCCGCCCACCGTATCGATCGCTCCGGCCCAGCGGGCTGCCAGCAACGGCTTGCCCGTTGTGTCATGCACTTCCTCCCGCGAGATCACGCGTGCGGCCCCGAGTTGTTTCAGAAATGCCTGCTCGCTGTGCTTGCCCGTGCTGGCCACGACGGCATAGCCGAGGTGGGCCAGGATGGCCACTGCCAGCGAACCCACGCCGCCCGTGGCCCCGGTGACCAGCACCTCTCCACTGGCGGGCTGCACGCCGCGATGCGCCAGGGCCCGTAGTGCCAAACCGGCGGTTAGCCCTGCCGTTCCCAGGACCATGCTCTCGCGCAGCGAAAGCCCGGCCGGCAGCGTCAGCACCCAGTCGGCGGGAACTTGCACATACTCTGCGAAGCCTCCCCAGGTGTTTTGGCCCAGATCGCGGCCCGTGATCAGCACCTGGTCCCCCGGCTGAAACCGCCCGTCGGTGCTGCGGACGACGGTGCCGCAAGCATCGATGCCGGGGATGTGCGGGAACTTGCGCGTCACGCCCGGATGGCCCGTGACACTGAGGGCGTCCTTGTAATTGAGCGAAGAGTACGCCACGCGTACCAACACATCGCCCGGCGGCAAGTCGGCGAGCGAGCGCGTAGTGACCGCCGTACTCAGCTCGCCGCCCTCGCCCCGCGTGACCAGCAAGCAGCGGAACTTCTCGGTGCTGGTAGATGCCTGGCTTGTGGTCATGGCAATCGGACGCGAGTTGGTTCGAATTGAGAGGAGGCCACGGGCAGGCCGCACGAGGGCGTTCAGCCTAAGAGCTGGGGAAGATCTGGTCAAGCCGCTGCACTGGCCGACAGGCGGGCAACTGTCTGGTGCCCGAGCTGTCAAGGCGGAGACGGGGGCTTCCGAGCGTCGCTGCGTGCTGCCTGGATGCGGGCCACCTGGGTAGGCCGACCCGAGCCCCGTTGTGGCTGAAGCCCCATCTGGTAAGGCCCAGCGCCGGCCACGGCCGTGGCTGTGTGGCTGCTGGCTGCGTGGCTGCACAACGGGCCGGTTGCGTGCTGCCTTCGCTGGCCTGCCGTCGCGTATAATAAGGGCGGTGCTGTTCCAACCGGTTGGAGTGGGGTGATGCGCGCACCGTCGCTCACAGAAGTTGACGAGCGTTTCCTGCTTGATCCCTTCGAGCCAGGTTACCTGGCCCTGTACCGCAGCGGCGAGCTGGATCGCCGCGTGGCGGCAGGGCTGCAAGAGCTGGCAGATTGCTGTGCCTGTCCGCGCAACTGCCACGTGAATCGTCTGGCCAACGAGACGCGGGTCTGCCACACGGGCCGCTATGCACGCGTGGCCAGTGCGTTTGCGCACTTTGGAGAGGAGAACTGCCTGCGCGGCTGGAATGGTTCGGGAACCATCTTTTTCAGCCTGTGCAATCTGCGCTGCGTGTTCTGCCAGAACTGGGACATCAGCCAGCAGCGTGCGGGGGGCGAGTGCCCCCCGGAGGAGCTTGCCCGGCTGATGCTGCGGCTACAAGCGCAGGGCTGCCACAACATCAACTTGGTGACTCCCGAGCACGTGGTGCCGCAAGTACTGGAGGCCGTAGCGTTGGCCGTGCGCCAGGGCCTGCGGTTGCCGCTCGTTTACAACACCAGTGCGTACGATGCGCTCAGCTCACTGAAGCTGCTGGAGGGCATCGTGGACATCTACATGCCCGATTTCAAATTCTGGAAGCCCGAGACTGCCAAGCGGCTGTGCAAGGCCAAGGACTACCCTGAGCGTGCCCGAGAGGCGATTCGCGAGATGCACAGACAGGTGGGGCCGCTGCGGTTTGGGCCGGACGGGCTGGCACTCCGGGGCGTGTTGGTGCGGCATCTGGTGATGCCTGGGCAGACGGACGAGGCAGCGGCCATCTTCGCATGGCTGGCGTCGGAGGTTTCGCCTGACACATACGTCAATATCATGGGGCAATACCGTCCCGAGTACGAGGTGGGCAAGCTGGCTGACGATGGCGCCGTGCGGTATGCGGAAATCAACCGACGCCCGACGCTGGAAGAACTCGTCGCGGCGCACGAGGCGGCACGTCGCGCCGGGCTGTGGCGGTTCGATCGCCGCTGAGCCTGCCCAGGAGATGTAGGTACGGAGTTGCCGCTACGGGCGGCATGGCCGGTGGGAGCATCGTGCTTTCCCACCGAGCGCTGCTGCGGCTGCCGTGTCCTGCTCAACCGAACAGCACATCGATCACGTCGAGTGCTGCGACCGCAAATCGAGGATTGCGCAGCTCCTCGCTATCAACGCAATCGCGCCACAGGTTCAGGGCATGGCGCACGAGGTGTTGCCTGGCATTCTCCAGCAGCGCCGCCTCGCAGCGCGTCTTGAACGAGGTCCACTCCGAACGCAGGCGTTCCAGGCAGCGTGGCTTGCCGGCGATGGTTTCGAACACCAGGTCTTCGAGTTCTTCCCAGCGCGCAGCATGTGGGGGTGCCAGCGCGGCCAGCACGTCTGCAGGCGTGGCGGGAAGCGCTGCCGCGGTGTGCGAGGCAGCCGGCCCGGAGCCCGCGCGGCGGGTATGTGCTGCATCGGCGCGTTCCCTCGCAAATGGAAGGGTGACGCGGGGCGGATCGTCGCGGCGTTCGCTGCGCAATTCAAGGCCGGCATCCCCATCGTCGGGGGCAAGGGCCTGCAGCCGCGGGTGCAGCATCTGGGCCAGGCCATCGAGTTGGTCGAGGGTCAGGCCAGGGCGAGGCTGGGAAAGTTCCGCGGCCAGAAAACGATATCGCCCGCTGGCCACGATGCTGGAAATGAACCCGCCCCATCCTGAGGAGAAGGTGAGTTCCCGCGGCGGCCGTGTCGAGGCGTCCAGAACCAGCAGATCGAACTGCCTTGCCAGGCGCCGCTGCTCGCAAGGATCATCCGACACGCCGACCACGCGGAAGGGACGCCGCGGCGAGTAGCGCAAGCCGGTCGAAAACGACAAGGCGGGACGGCACTCCACGGGCAGGCAGTTGACAAGCGCCGCCAGCAGGCGCTGCCGCTGGGTCCCCCCCACAATCCCCAACTGCTTGCCCGCTACGGCTGCCTGAACCAGGGCGCCCAGCCAGATCGGCCCCGGCTCGCATGCCAAGGCTCGCAGGGCAGCGGGGTCCAGGGCCGTGGCACGTCCCAACAGACGAATCGGCTCCAGCGTCTCGGGAATGCGCTCGCAGACCCGCAGCGCACCCTGGGCAAACGCCGCAGCCAGCAGCGCGAACGGATTGTTGCTGAACCGCACAAACTCCTCGGCGGGCACCACCAGGCACTGCGTGTAGATCCGCTGGCCGGCGCGCCCGCTGTATTCCTGTCCCCCTGGAGTCGTGCGCGAGACGCAATACGTGCCGCTAGGCAGCGCATGGAAGTTGATGCTCACCGCATCTGCGCCAGCGTCCAGCAACGAGTCGTGAGAAGGTCCCCACGCCGCCAGCGCCTGCACGTCCGCCTCGGCGATGCCCGCACTGCGCGCCGCCAGGTGATAACCAGCCGCCTGGTCAGAAAGCGTCGAGGTAAAAATCGCCTGCTCGATGGCCACGGCACCTTCCTCTCAGCGCTTGCTCAACTGTTCCACCAACCACTCAAAAGGCTCGACGATCCCGCGCGGCTCGATACGCAACGGCACACGCATCCTTCCCCGACGTGTGAGTTTCCAGGCACAGCCCCCCGCCACTCCCGCCGCAAAAAATTCCGTCTGCTTGAACCGCTCCCTGCACAATTGCCATAACCCGCCCGCGTGCGCCTGAGCATACGCACGCGGGTTCTCGAAACAGTTCTCGCACTCGTCCGCCTTGGTGAACACCAACGCCACGGGCCGTCGCGACCAGCCGTGGCGCGGGTGAGGATCCAGCTCCAGCAGGTAGTTGAGCAGCTTCATGGTGAAGTAGTCCTGATCGAGCGTACTTTGCTGCAAGCGTGGTGCATCGATCAACAGCAGCACGCCGGCGCACTTGGCCAGCAGGGAGCGGATCACTTCGTAGGTATGGGGGTGATCGACTTCTTGCAGCAGTGCTTCGCCGGCCATGTCGGGCATGATCAGCTCCAGCGTGCGGCGATGGCGCGGGGAGCGGAGCTGGCAGTGCACCCAGTTCCAGCGGTCGGGCTCGGTCGGGGTCTTGGTGGGAAACTCGCCCCGGGCCAGGACCGAGGCGCAGGCCTGCTGGAGGTTGATGGAGAAGGCGCCGCGGGTCAGCAGTTGCATCCGCTCGGGCTGGCGCGAGAGCATATCGATCAGCATGCCGAGGTAGACGGTTTTGCCCACGCCGCTGGGGCCGATGGTCGCCGCCATCAAAGGGGGCGTTCTCTGGGTAGCGGCCTGGTGGGCCAGGGCCATGGGAGCGCAGCAGCGGCGGCACAGTTCGGCGTCGTGCGTGTTGCCTTCGCCGCAAATGTGGCAGGGCAGCGGCACGGCATGCCTTGCCAAGCGATACGAGTCGAGAGGGACCGTACCCTGTTCGATCATGCTTCGACCTCAACGGGATGGCTGCTGTGATGCGGGGCGAGGGGGACGGCGCTGTCTGCCTGCTGACGATCGGAAACTGCGGCTGGGGACGCCTCTTGCTCTGAGACGGGCACACTCAGGCAGACGTCGCAGAGGCTGATGGCGCAGCGGAAGCCGATGTTGTGCTTGCGCGCCAGAGGGTTCTCGCCGCTCTGGAACTGGCAGGTGGCCTGGTTTTCGAAATACGTATCGAAGGCGCCGCCGCGAATGCTCTTCATGGGTGTGGGCAGGGCCAGCTCCTGCGTGCCCACCAGGTAGCCGAAGTTGCCCGTGGTCCATTCCCAGACATTGCCGATGAGCTGGTATGCCCCCCCCACGCTTGCGCCTTCGGGATAACGGTCCACGGGGACGACCCGTCCCGGCCCCGAGCCCCAAAGATTGCAGCGATCGCGGTCCATGGCATCGCCCCAAGGGTAACGGCGCTGCACGCAGCGGCCGTCTGCCACGGGTACAGGCCAGGCGCCGGCCTTGACCCATTCGGCTTCGGAAGGAAGCCGCTTGCCAACCCAGCGGGCGTAGGCGGCTGCTTCGTACCAGCTCACGCCGACCACGGGGAGGTTTTCTTCGCCGGGGAGGTGGCGGCCGCGGACCCAGAAGCGTGGTCCCGGATGGCCGGTAGAATCCACGAAGTCGAACACGGCGGGCCAGATCTGGGGGTCCCAGATGGCCATTTGCTGGTAGCCGCCCGCATCGACAAAATGCTGGTACTGGGCGTTGGTCACGGCAAAGCGGTCGAGGAACAGGGCAGCGACGCGAACCGGCTCGGCGTCAGGACGTGTGCCCACCGGGTCTGCGTCGTCCTCTTCCAGGGCGGAGCTTACCAGCGAGACTTCTCCTTCTGGAACGAGCGACATCTGCTGCTGGAGCATCTCCCAGGCGCGCTGTGCCTGTTCGGGTGCCAGATTTCCCACCACCTGCCGACGCAGCAGCAGGGCGTAGCGGCCCTGTGCGAGCATCTCCTCGACCAGAGCGGCCGTGTCGGTTGGATCGGCTGGGCGGGGAGCTGGGGTGATGGGGACAACGGTGGGAGGCGAGGCCGCGCGGCGGCGTGCGGCCCGCCGCGCCGCCGCTGCCAGCGCCACCACGCCGGCCGCTGCCAGCCACACCGTCAGCCACGGCCAAGAGCCGGCGATGACCGCCCAACTGTCGGCCGCCCCGGCCACCAGCAAAACGCAGGCGGCCGCGAAGCAGGCGTAGCCGAGCACGATGGCATTACGTCGACGTAGGATCCAGACAAGCTTGGGGGACATGTTCCAATCCAGGAAGTCAGGCCACGTTCGGGCGCGACGCCTTGGGGGACGCGCTGCGCCGCTTGCTCAAGTCTTTTTGCAACAACTCGAATTGGGCCATCACGGATTCGAGCACTGGATCATTGGCCGTCTGGGACGACGCCGGAGAGGCCTGCGGTGCGACGGGGGCCCGCGCTGGTTCTGCTTGGCGCTCGGACAGCAGATGGCTCTGACGCTCCAGCGCGCGGCGCAACTGCCTCAGCTCCCCGGACCACTCTGCCCTTTCTTCGGCCATCCGGCGCTTCTCCTCCGCCGCCTGCTCCGAAAGCTGCATCAGGCGGTTGCGCACGGTTTCCAGCTCGGCTTCCAGTTCATCCCGCTCCGCGCGAAGCGCTGCCACCTCGGCTTGAAGGTGGGGATCGGCAGCAGCGCCCCCGCGCTCGGACAGGATGCGTTCTAGTTCGAGGCGCAGTTCCGCCGCCTCGTTGCGGGCCTCGCTCAACTCGACCGTCATCTGCACGAGGCGAGAGGCCTGCCTGCGCGCCGCCTCCAATTCCTTCACTAACAGGGCGTTCTCCCGGCGTGCATCCAGCAGTTCGCCTTCAAGCTGCGCAGCGCTGGCATCCCGGGTGGAGGCCCGCGCGGCAGCCAGTTCGGCCTCCAGGCTTTGCCTTCGCGTCTCCAACTGCTGGAGCTGGCCTTGGGCCTCGGCCTGCTGCGCTTGCAGCCGCGCCTCCCATTCCTGCACCAACGCCTCGCGCACCCGGTCCAGCTCTTGCTGGAGCTGTGCCTGGAAGGCCTGGTCGAATTCGCTCCGTAAGCGGGCCGCCTGCTCGGCAAGCTGCTGCTGATGGGCCTGCGCCGCGGCTTGCAGGGCGCGGCATTCCTGCTGCAGCGCAAGCTGGGCGGCCTGGTGCGAGCGGAGTTCCTACTGGAGCGACGCGAGTTGCGCTGCGCCGGCGGCCAGGGCCTGTTCCCGCTCGGCCAGCCGCTCTTCCAACTCGCCCACGCGCTGGCCGACAGCCGCGGCCCGTGATTGCTCCTGGGCCAGGAGTTGTTCGGCATGGCGTAGTTGTTCAGCCAGTTTGCGGGCTTCGGCCTCGCCTGATTGGCTGCGGTTTTCCGCGGCTGCCTGCTCGTCGATCAGCCGCGCCAGGCTCTCCCGAGCCGCCGCCAGTTCCTGCTCCAGGCGTTGCCGCGCTGCTTGCAGTTCTTCCAGCGTCTGCACGTCCCGAGCGTGTAGCGACTGAGCCTTCTGCAATTCGGCCCGAGCACGCTCCAGCTCGGCTTGCAAGCCTGCTCGTTGTGCTTGCCATTGCGTCTGGCAGGCAGCCTGTTCTTCCAGCCGGCTGCGATATTCCTGCTCAGCGGCGGCCAGTCGAGCGGCGGCTGCCTCAGCCGCTGCCGTGGCCGATTCGGCCCGCGCCCGCTCCGAGGCAAGCTGCGCCTCCAATCCCGCACGCACCGCCTGCCAGGCACGTTCGGCGGCTCCTTGCACCTGCTGCTGCTCTTCCAGGGCTGCCCTGGCCTGCCGCAGCGCCTGCTCCAACTCTCCCAGCCGCTGCTGGCTGGCGGCCACAAGCTGCTGCTGCTGCCGCAGGGCATCTCGCTCCACCTCGAGAGTCGCCCGCTCGGCTGCCAGGACCTGCTGTGTCTCTGCCAGGGACCGCGTCCGGCTTTCCAGCGCGCGGGCGCGTGTGGCCAGATCGCCGTGCAATGTGCCCAGCACGTCCAGTTCCTGACAGCAGAATTGCACCACCTGCTGACTGGCCGTCTGCAGTTGCGCCACCGCCTCTCGAAGAAGCTGCCATTCGGCCCGTGGATCAAGCAAATCAACAGACACGCTATTGGCCTGCGCTGGAGACAACCCCTGCCGGAACACACGGCCCGAACGGCCGATAGGACGAGCGGCGTCGGCAATTCGCCATCAGAACCATAGGTCAGGGTCGCGCTGCGTGCAAGCACGCCGCCAGTGCGCAGGCAGCCTTCTCCGCCCCACGCTCTGCCGCCGCCGGCACAACCTGCTCCAGCCTCACAGGCCGAACCGACCTGCGTCCCAACATCGGCTCTTCGCCGCCGATGCCCCGCCGGCGGCTTGTCCCACGCCCCCATCAGAAAGGACGCCGGGCCTCTGCCTCGATGCGGGTCGCCTCGCCACGACCCGCACTAGAAGTCGTGCGCTAAACGCATGCCAAAGCCGTTGATGTCCCCACCACCACCACCCGGCGCTACACGGCTGGCAAATACATAGTTAGCCTGGATCTTCAAGTTGGGGTTCCAGAACCAGTTGACGCCAATTGTCACGTCCTCCACCACACCCCCGTCCAGACCGGGATCGCGCAGATCGAGCTGCGCATAGCGCACACCAAGCTGCCAGGCCCCGCGGCCGAACGCGGGCCCCGTCTTGCGGCGGACCACATAGGCATTCTCGAACGGGACGACGCGTGTGAACGCGGCACGCTCATAATCGTACGCTCGATGCTCCCCCGTAAGAAACCACATTGCCTGCACGTAGTAGCCATGCGCGAAGGCCGTGCCCAGAGGCGCGCCGGCACCATTGCGGGCACTATCAACCAGCGAAGCCGCATACTCGGCTTGCAGGTGTAAAGGCCCCCAGACCACGGCCAGCTCCGGTACCAGCAGGGTCTGCGAGTCGCCCGTGAAGAAGCCCGTGTCGACCAGCACCGGATTGAGAATGCCAGGGCCATTCCGCAGCGAGGCCCGGCTGCGGATACGAATGCGGTGATCGTCCAGCGCTCGGTAGCTCACCGCCACGCCTACGTGTAGCAGGAAGCGGCCGTTGGAGGGCTCGTCATAGATTGGCAAGCCCGTCAGTCGCGCCGTGACGGCATACTCGCCGTCTCCCACGCCAAAACCAAACACGTTGTTGTTGTTCTTGAAGATCCCCACAGCATACGTGAAGCGCTTGTCCTGGCGCATGTTCCAGACCATGATGCCCGGTGTAAACCCGTTGTTGAACGGCCCGGTAAATGCGTCCTGGTTGAAGGAACGCTCCAGGAAGTCCAGGAAGCGGCTGCTATTGTTGTGTTCCAGCCCCAGCGGTTCCTTGAACTGCCCCAGGCGAATGTGCCCCACCACCGGCACTTCCTTCACATC
>JAIMBC010000008.1 GCA_023511675.1 Pirellulales bacterium | reverse complement strand
GCCTAAAGGCCGTCTTTCTCGCGTTCTGCACCTAAAACCGGAAGAGCCTGTGTTTTTGGAGAAACCACGCCAGGACTGCTCTGCCCCTATCCTTCGCCACGGCGAGCCGCAGCTTGCATGGCCAGCAGGGTGCCAGCGCGGGCCTGGATGGAAAGTTACGGCTCATCTCGTTGGGGGCCAATGGGTTACGATTGCAGATTTGGGTGGAACGGGGCGGTAGGCGTTCCTACAGATGTTTGCCGCCGCGTACCCTAGTACAAACTACACTTGGAATGCGGCCCTCTCGTCCAACACCGTGACTGGGCAGGCGCAGCGTCCGCAAGTATATACCCCCGCATTCTTGCCATGGTTGCCACTCTTGAGCAGGGAAATCTACTGGCCGCGATCCTGGCCGAGGAGACGTTCAAGCCGGCTGAGCCGAGCACGTTGGCCGAAACGGGGCTGAGCGAGCCGTTGGTGGAGAGTTTGATATGCAAGCATTTGCTGGCGGGCGGGCAGGCCAGCGGGCGCACGCTGGCCGAGCGGCTCTGCCTGCCTTACGGAGTGCTGGAGGGGGAGTTGCAGCGACTGCGCCAACGGCAATTCGTGACCCATACGGGGGCGGCCCCGCTGAATGACTATTACTATGCCCTGACCGACCAGGGCCGCCAGCGGGCGCAGTTGTTTACGGAGGCCTGCGCTTATGTGGGTCCCGCGCCGGTTCCGCTGGAGGAGTATGTGCTGTCGGTGGAGGCTCAGTCGATCCGGGCGGAGGCGCCGCGTCGGGCGCAGCTCGAGCAGGCGTTTAGCGACATCACCATCGATCCTGTGTTGTTTGATGCTCTGGGGCCGGCGATCAATTCGGGTGCTGGGCTGTTCCTGTACGGGGCTCCCGGCAACGGGAAGACGACCTTGGCGGAGCGGATCACCCGCTGTTTTGGCCAACACGTCTGGATCCCGCGGACGCTGGTGGAAGACGGGCAGCTCATCAAGCTGTACGATCCGGCGTATCACGAGGCGGTCGCTGAAGGCGGGGACAGCGTGTTGAAGCGTGCGGACCATGACCGCCGCTGGGTGAAGATCCGCCGCCCCACGGTCATCGCCGGGGGCGAGCTGACTCTCGACAGCCTCGAGATCCGCCACGACCCCAAGAGCAACGTGAGCGAGGCGCCCTTGCAGCTCAAGAGCAATTGCGGCTCGCTTTTGATCGACGACTTTGGCCGGCAGCGCGTGCAGCCGTGCGAGCTGCTCAACCGCTGGATCGTGCCGCTGGAGAAGCGGTATGACTTTCTGACGCTGGCCTCGGGCAAGAAGATTCAGGTGCCGTTCGATCAGCTGATCCTGTTTTCCACCAATCTAGATCCGGCCGACCTGGTAGACGAAGCGTTCTTGCGCCGCATTCCTTACAAGATTCACGTGACCGACCCGCCGCCGGAGGAGTTCCACCAGCTTTTTGCCCGCTGGTGTGCCGCCATGGGCTTTGCCTATGCTCCGGAGGTGGTCGATGATCTGCTAGCTCGGCACTACTTTGCAGTTGGCAGGCGGTTGCGGCGCTGCCATCCGCGCGACCTGTTGGGCCAGATTCGCAATTACTGCGTGTACAACGATCTGCCGCTGGAGATGCGGCCGGAGTATTTCGATCGTGCGGTGCAGAGCTACTTTACCACGGTGATGATGGCGCCGGCAGCTCGGCCCGCCCCATCGGCGGTGGCGACCCAGGCTTTGGCATAGAGGGACCCAGCGGGGAGAGAGAGCCGGAAAGCGTGGCGAGAATCTGGCAGAGGTGGGTCTCAGCCGCCCGTGCGCGGCCGGTTCGCTGTTCCCGCGCGAGCCGGGCAGGCAATTCTTGGGCCGGCATAGGCTGATGTGCGGTGACAACGTTCCCGCGCCAGCCGGACAGAGCAGGAGGGACGCTGGCCACGTGGGCGACGCGGCGGGGCGTGCCTAGGGTGCGGCGGCAGAAGGGCCGTCGGGCTGAGGCAGGTCCTGGAGGCTATCCAGGCCGAAAAGGTCGAGGAAGCGTTGCGTGACCGTATAGCGGGGCTTGTTGCCTCTGCGGTCAATGGCCAGCAGACGCCGGCGCACCAGTTGTGCCAGCAAATGTCCGCTGGCGCTGCCCCGCAGGTTCGAAACCTCGTCAGCGGTCAGGGGGCCCTTGTACGCTGCCAGGGAAAGCACCTCGATGGCAGCGGCAGAGAGGCGTGCCTGCCGTGTGCGGCCTTGCAGCTTGTCTCGGATGCGGGAGTATTCGCTGCGCAGTTGCATCCGATATCCCTCCGCCACGCTGGCGATTTCGTAGGGGCAGTTGTTGGCAACGTACTGCTCGCGCAGCTCGCGCACCAGTTCATCGACCTCAGCGGGGCGCACGCCGCGCATCAGTGCCGCCATCTGCCGGGCAGTGAGGGGCCGGCCATCGGGCAGGCCGACGAACAGCATTGCCTCAACGATCGAGCGGGGAGAGACCTCGCCATCGTCATCCGCAGAGGGGGGCGGCTCGGCATCGTCCGTGCCGGCCGTCGTGCGCAGGGGCGGAGGGGCATATGGTTCGGCGGCTTGCAGCATGCCGGCGAAGGCCTCGCTGAGCGCGTCCAGAGAGAGGCCGGCATCGGCGGCGCCGCCAGCAGAAGTTGTGCTGGATGAGAGGGGCGGAGCGATTTCTTGCGGTCGAGGCCTGCGAGCCATGGCGAACTTTACGGCCGTTGCCAGGAAGGCCGTGGCAGCGACTGTTGTATCACACGGCCGGCCGGCGGTTGAAGGGCGCCGCGGCTCACGCCGTCTTGCTCCGGCGCAGCATTTCCAGGTGAATGAGCTGGGGCCCCGGCGTGTCGCAGTGTGCCCGCGCCTCTTCTCGCCAAAGCTGCAAGCGTTGCCAGCGTAGCCTGCGATAACGGCGGCCGAAGAGGGCACCCAGCGGGCCGGAGAGCAGCGCCGGCAGCAGCACCAGATTGCCCACCAGCGCCGCCGTGAGCAGCGAGACCATCAGGTAGCCGAAGCGCTGCGTGGGTGTAAAGGGGCTGAGGGCAAATACTGACAGGCCCAGCCCAATCACTCCCCAGCTCTGGTACATGGCCCGGGCACACCCCTTGTACGCCAGCATCACCGACGACCGGCGAGACCGACCCTCCTTTAAACCGCGGCGGCACTTGAGCATGAAGTGCACCACGTCGTCCACGGTGACCCCCAGTGCCACGCTGGGAGCCATCACCGTGCCAATATCGACGACGATTCCCAGCCAGCCCATCAGCCCGAACACCACCACCGCCGGGAAGATGCTGGGCAGCGCCAGAATCAGCCCAGCCGACCAGTCCCTGACGGCCAGCATCATCACCAGCGTGATCAGGATGAAGTCCGTGACGAATCCGAACACCAAACCGTCCATCAGCGAGCGCTGCGCCTTGTACACCAGCGGCACCAGGCCCGTATAAATAGGCTCGATCCCCTGCACGCCCTGCTGGCGCAACTCGGCAAACACCGGTTCCACGGCCTGCCGGATGTCAGCCATGACCTGCCCGTAATCCACATCTTGCAAGGCGCCGACGCGTGCACTGATCCGCCACAGGTCGTGGCCGGCCTCCTCCGCCAGATAGTCCTCTTCGAGATACTCATGGCGGTGCTCCGATAGTTTCTGGTTGTACATCCGGCGTGCGGTCTGGTACTCATCGCGCACGGCCATGCGGCGCAGCGTGCCCAGAATGCCGCCCTTGCGGCGGTAGTCTTCGGGACGGGGCAGCCGCGGTGCAAAGGTCACGGCCGACAGGCTGCTGCCGACTTCCGGCACGTTCTGCATCTGCTGCTGAATGCGCCCCACCAGCTCCATCCGTTCCAGGAAGTTCAGAGGGCAGACGGCGGGATCCTGGTTGATCTTCACGACCACTTCCAGCGGCACCAGCTCGCCCAGGCGTTCCTCTAGCCAGCGGTAGTCCGCCAGAATGCGGGCATCGGGCGGAAACAGCCGCATCAGATGGATCGAGGTCTTGATGCGGGTCATGCCGTAGCCGCAGGCAGCCAGGATGGCAAGTGTGGCGAAAGCAGCCAGCCAGTGCCTGTGGATCACGCCCCAGCCCACCAGCCGCCAACGCTTGGAGAGAAAGGGATCGAAGAGAGCCTCTTGCTCTTCTTGCTGCGGCTGCAAGGGCCAGAGCTGGAACGCGGCGGGCAGATACAAGAACAGGATCACGGCACTGACCACCACCCCGATCGCCGAATACAGGCCGAAGTTCTGGATGGGCACCAGCTCGCTGTAACAGAGCGTGAGCAGGCCGGTGGCCGTGGTGAGCGTAGCCAGGCACAGCGGCAGCCAGGCATGCTGCATGGCACGCCCCGGCGCCTCCTCGGGACTCACCCCGCGACGCAGTTCGTCTCGGTAGTAATTGGCCAAATGGATGGCGCCGGAGATTGTGGCTACGTACACCAGCGACGGCATGGTCAGCAAAATGGCGTTCAGCGTGCCGCCGGAAAACCACACAATGGCCATGCTGGCGGCGCCCGCCATCAATCCGCCTGCGAACACCATCAAGATCAGCCGCGCGCTCCGCAGGCACCACCACGAGATGATCGAGCCGATCAGCACGGCCAGTCCCGCCACGCGATACAGACTGGTCTGCCCCGCCTCATCGATGGCGGCGTTATCCACCGGAGGCCCACCCATGTGCAGATCCGCCTCGGGGATGCCGCACTCTCCACAGGCAACCCGGCGAACGTGCGCCACGGTCTTGCGCACGTCTTGCATCCCTTCGCTGGACAGCACCAAGAGCAGGCAGGTCTGCTTGAGATCCCGTCCCACCAGCGAGCCGCGCAGCCGCTGCCGCGCCTCCAGTTCCGCCAGCTTGATGGGAGGGCTGGTCAATCGCTGGATGGCATCACGACCGGTGATCGCCTTCTTGAAGTACTGGGGCGGCGCACGTCGAGCGGCCAACTCCTCGTTACTCACCGTGGGAAACAGCTTCTTCACCAGCAGCCGCAAGCGTTGATCGTCCTCCGCGGCCGACTCGCCCAGCGTACAGCCCTCCCAGGAAACCAGGATGAACTGCTCGTCAGCAAAATGCTGCTGAAACCATTGCAGCAGGCGCGTTTCGGGATAGCGTGCCGGCAGCCAGCTCGCCACATCGTCACGCTTGTTGATCAGCGCGCGAAAGGCTCCGGAGAAACAGAACGGCCACGCAAAGGCCACCAGCAGCAGGATGCGGAAGGCCATGCGGCTGTAAAATGGCCGCGGAGTACGCTGGCGCACCCGCCCGAGCGGGCGGGGACCGTCTTTCATGGCAGGCACGTCGTCTTCCCCACGAGCAGCGGCCTGCACCCGTGAAGGTGCGGTAAGATCGCACTTCGGGCAAGCCTTGCAGTCGATATCGTCCATACGGGCGGCCTTGTTGCAGCCACAGCTCACAGATGGCACGGGCGACGTGCTTACCTGGCAAGGTGCATAAGGTGAGAGGTATGGCTGGAGGCGTGAGAATAGATAAGAGAAGCCGCTGGCATAAGCTTTGATGGCAGGCAGGCTGCGGCTGCCGCGAGGTCGCCCCTGGTGCTGGCGGCGGTACAAGACGCTGGAGGCGATGGGTCAATCGAGGAGCCTCCGCGACGCGCTGTTGCGCCTGAGGTCTGGCGAGTTGTTGACGCCTGACGTGGAAATGAGCAGAGAACGCCAAGACGCAAGGGCGCAAAGTAAGTGCACGCACCGCTTGCGTCTTCGCGTCTTTGCGGTTTTGCGTTTGAAGAGTCCGCGTTCTGAGACGCCGCCAGCGCGGGCCGCGGGCGGTGCTAGAGCAGGAAGTGGAAGGTGCGGTTGACAAACCGCCAGGCGCGCTGGGCCAGCGTTTGCCAGCGCGCGTAGATCTTGGCCTTGCCGCGGAAACCCAGACGCACCAATCCGTCCGGGTTGTCTAGGTACACCTTGGCCTGAAACGAGATATTCAGCGGCCGCTCCACGCCCGACTCGTCCGTCTTTGACGGCACCTCTCCCTGCGCCTTGTTCGAGGAGTGGCGCGGCGTCACCTTCAGGTCGATCTGAGAAATCTCTTCGATGACTCCGGGAAACTCCTGCCCGGGCAGATCGTCCAATCGCAGCGAGACGCGTTGGCCGACGGAGACGAACTCCACCTCCTCTTGCGGGATGATCAGGATGGCTTGCAGACGTGTGGGATC
Source organism: Pirellulales bacterium (assembly GCA_023511675.1). GTDB lineage: Bacteria > Planctomycetota > Planctomycetia > Pirellulales > JAIMBC01 > JAIMBC01. Next base: position 41,440 of record JAIMBC010000008.1, on the reverse strand, counting down.
TCCCACCAGGCAGAAGAGCTGGCCCTCTTCCAGGTAGCAGCCGAGGTTGCGTGGATCGAGGGGTGTGCCGTACCAATGGGGCAGCTCCCCTTCGGCCGCGGGTTTTTGTGGCACCTCGGGCGGGGGCAGCACGGCGCCGGCCTGCTGGGCTACCAGCCGCAGGCGCTTTTTGTCCTCTTGCCGCTGCTGCAACAGCTTGCGCGTGCTCTCGATGGCTCTTTCCACCGTCTGCAAGCGGAGGCCCGCCGAGGGACTATCGTACCGTGCGTTCAGCAGGCTGGCTCGCTCCGCCTCGTAATGGGCCAGCTCTCCCTCCAGCGTGGCAATTTGCAAGTCGAGATCGAGGTTGACAAGTTGTGCCAGCACCTTGCCGGGCCGCACGCGCTGTCCCGGCTGGACATATACCTTTTCGAGCGTACCGCCGGGCATGCCTACGTACACGCTTTGCGCGTCGCGTGCTTCCACCTCCAGCGGGCAGAACACTCGGTTGGGGAGCGGGACCAGGCACACGGCTGCCGCCAGGACCGCCACCACGCCGATCGTACCGAACAGTCGGGCCTTCTTCACGCGATCCAACCTCCCAGGCACGCTGAGGAACTTGTACATCTTGTACAGGGGGTGCAGAAACAGCCCATACAGGGCCACCAGGGCCATAGCTTGTCCGATCACTTCCAGGCGATAGGGCTGCCAGATGCGGTAGAGGAACCAGATGATGGAGAACACGACCACCCAGCGGTAAATGGCGGCGGCCACGCTGTAGAGGGCGAAGAAGAACTGGTTGCGTTGCGGGAGGAAGGGGTCGTCGGGCAGTTCGAGCCCCAGGCACCAGTCGCTGAGCTTGCGTGCCAGGATGTCGGTGGCTTTTTGCCGCAGGTTGGGGATTTCGATGAGGTCGGAGAGGATGTAGTAGCCGTCATAGCGCAGCAGCGGGTTGCTGTTGAAGATCACGGTGCTGACGGAGCAGACGAACATGGTGCTCAGGCAGAGTTGGTTGAGCAGGGTATGGGGGTCGCTGTACCACCAGATCCAGGTGCAGATGGAAGCGATGATCAGCTCGACGTACATGCCGGCGGCTCCGATGTACGCGCGATGCCACTTGTTGGGCAGCATCCAGGAGTCGGAGACATTGCAGTACAGGCAGGGGGTAAGCACCAGGATCATCACGCCCATTTCGTGACATTCGCCGCCGAAGTGTTTGCAGGTGAGGCCGTGGCCGAACTCGTGCAGCACTTTGGTGGCCGCCAGGGCGATGGAGAGCCAGATGGCATTCTGAAGCGTGAAGAACTGGTGAAAGGTCGGCAGGCGGGAGCGGAACTCGTCGAATTGCACCAGCACCAGCAGGATGGCCGAGAGCATCAGCAGCAGGCAGCAGGCCACGGCCGGCGGCGTGTACATCCAGGCCAGCTTGGGGTGCAGCCAGTTGAGGATCGCTTCCGGATCGATGCCCTTGAAACGGATGGCGAGCAGATTGGTGAAGCGTGCCGTCCATTCCTTGCGGACGCGTTCGTCTCGCCGGAGCTTGAGCTGGCGGCCCTGGCCGGGCACGTCGGCAATCACCAGGCCGCTCTTGTGGAGCAGGCCGAGGAACTGTTGCAGCTCTTCCACGCTGATTTTTTGCGGGGGGAACGCGGCCTCGAAGGCCTGTTTGAGGTCGTCCAGGCTCACGTTCCCGTCGAGGAGCTGCAAGATGAAGAACTCTTCTTCCTGGAAGCGGAAGTAGTTCAGCCCTACCGGCTCCTTGACCACCCAGTACGCTCGCCCCTGATAGCGATGCTGGCGCGCGGTCAGGTCGGGCCGTTTGCGCAGGGCCAGCTTGCGTGCCGTGCTGGAGAGCAAACTGTCAGCAAGGGTGACCACGGTCGATTTACGTTGGCGGGCAGCTTTCCAGGGCCGCCCTGCTGGGCGGCTTAGCGTTTGCGGCGTGTGGGGCGGTCAGCCAGCTTGGTATCCACCACGAGCGTCCCCTCTTGACCGGGCCGCAGGATCCAGAAATCTCCACTGGCCTCCAGGCGGTTGTCCACCTCGGCCCAGAAACGGTACTGTCCGTTGGGGGCAAGCTGTGGGTCGATCCATACCACGCGGCCCTCGAACTCCTCCCGGCGGCCGCGCTCCAGCTCCACGATCAACCGCACGGAGCGGTTGTGCAGTTCGTAGGGAGCCACGTCCGCTGCATTTACAAAGCCGATCACGCGCAACTGGTTGAGCCGGATCACGCGCAGCACGGGATCGCCGGCATTGACCCACTCTCCCAGTTGCGGTCGAACCTCGACCACCTCGCCATCAATAGGAGACGTGATCCTCCGCCGGCGGATGTCCTCTTCCGCCGCGTCCACCTGCGTCTGTTTCGCTTCGGCCGTCAGCTCTTCCACCTCACGGTCAAGTTCCGCCTGCCGGATCTGCCACTGCGTCCGCTCATGGTCCAGCCGCACACGCTCGATCTCCACCAGCGGCTTGGAACCCGGGGACTTCTCGTTGGCCTTCACAAAGGCCTCCACCACTTTCCCCGCCACGCGTTCCGCCGCCTTGGCATACTCGACGTTCACCTCGCTCTTGGCCTTCTTGTCGGCCACCTTCTTCTCCGCCTCAGCGATCAACTTGGCCATCCGCGCCTTGCTGTCATCGATCTGGGCGAGCGGCTCCGGGTCGTTCGCCTCCACCTGCATGCCCTCCTTGGCACGCAGCATCACGATCACGCCCGCCTCTTGTGCTGGCACCTGCACATCGTCAATCGCCTGGAGCATGCACTTCTCCACCACCAACGTCCCACGAGGGGCCTTGGCCGCCCCACCCCCCTCCTGTGGACCGCTCAACGCAGCCGTCGCCAACAGCAAACAGGCAATCTTCATCCAGCGCACCTCCTACCAAAGCCTGAAAGCCACCTCACGCTGCAACCAGGCCACCAAGTCGTGGAACAGCACGTACCCCAGGGCACGCCGACCGCAATACACCTTGCCCGTTACCCCTGCCCCCGGACGGATGTTCCTTAACCGCGATTGGTCGATCTTCACCCGCACCAACACCGTGTTCCCCTCTTCTCCGCGCACTTCAGCGCTCTGGTGCACCTCCGCGATCCTCCCCTGATGGCGCGTGGCCGGGTCCATGGCCAGGTAATACGTCACGGGCAGATCCTTGCCCAGAGCGCGCTGGGCCTGCGCAATGTGCCCCATCCGGTCCTCGGGCATGTGCAGCTCCACCTCCCACTCTCCATCAGGATTGGCAAGATGCAGCAGAATGGCGCCTGCCTTGACCGCCCGATACTGCAACAGCCGGTCCACATCCCAAGTGGCCACCACGCCGTCGATCGGACTGCGAATCGTCAACCGCTGCTGCTTTTCTTGATAAATCCTGAGCTGCTGCTGCAGACTCTCCAGCTTTTTCTTCAACGATGCCTCGTCCGAGGCAAGCTTGACCTCATCTTCCCGCCTCAGCGGCACGCCTCCCACTCCGAACAGTTGCCGCTGGATGCCCGCCAGGTCCGATTCCGTCTTGCGGATCTCTCCCAGCGTATGCTCGATCTGCCCCTCCACGTCCGAGTTGCGCAGCACCAGCAGCTTCTGGCCGCGGCGCACACGCTCCCCATGACGAACCAGCACCTGTTCCACCGTACCGTCCACGGCCGCGAACACGTCCCGCCGCTCCACGGGCAGCAGCACCCCCTTGCCGCGCAGTTGAAAATCGTACGGCACCAGCACCAGCACCAACACCAGTACCACGAGCGCGGCGGCAGCCGCCAACGTCTTGGGCAGATTCCGCGCCGTGACGAGCACGCGGCTCTTGCTCAGCGCGCGCCAGACGGGCATGAGAAACAGGCCCTGATGATCCAGTGCGTTGGCCAGCGCGGTGCTGCCGTGGTCGCACACGACGGCCACGCGCTGGGCCATGCCTTCGCGCGGGCGAGCGTCTTCGATCTGCTCGACCACCAGGGCGCCGATCACCTCTCCGGGCTGCTCGTCCAGATGATCCTGCTCCTTATCCTTGGGAGGCTGCGGCGGGCGGCGCAGCGGCAGCACGGCCACGCACTTGGTATGCGTTTCGTCGACGAACGCCTGCGCGGCCTCTTCCACCTGCGGCGCCAGATTGGCAGCATCTCCGGTGAACCAGAGCGGCTCTCCCGCCACGGCCACGGCCTGTGCCAGACGCGTGAGCAGTCTGACCGTGTTGGAGCGTTTGTCGAACGTGTCCTGCCCGCTGATCGCCTCGATGACGTATCTGCGGCCCCGGCGCACCGCCACGCTGACGCGGTCGCACTCAATCAGCCGCCGGCCCTCATTGGCAATTGTGTAGGCCGTGTCGCGCACGTCCAGGGAGTAGTGCGCCACCCGCGCGAAGTGCTCGAGCTGATTCCAGAGGGCTTGGCGCAGCGAATAATGCTGGAGTTGCCGGTTCTTGTGGTACTCCGCGGCCAGCTCGCACATTTGCCGCACGAAGCGCAGATAGCCGGGGTGGGAGGTAGGCGCCGTATCCGGCCGCTGGAACACCTCGACCAGGCCGCGCGTCTCGTCCTTCACGCGGACTGGCCCCAACAGCAACAAGAAGTCGGTGGGGTTGCCCGGCTGGCCCTCTTGGCCGTCTCCCATATGGGGTGGGACGATGGCGGCTTCGCCCGTTACGAGGGCCCGCTGCAACAGCCGGCCGTGCCGCTGCATGGCTTCGGGATTCTCCACCAGCCGCGTCTCGTGGAGATTGATCTGGTAGACCAGCTCGATCGAACCTCCCTCTCCCGGCTGCCAAACGGCTCCGCAGGGAGCGCCGAGCGCTTGCAGCAGGCGTTGGAGCAGTTCGCGATAGAAGTCTCGCGTCTGGATGTCTTGCTGGGCCAGATGGGCAATCTCAGCCACCAGGGCGCGGATCTGCTGCCGCGTCCGCTCGACCATCACAGATTCGTATACCTGGTCGCTGCTCATGGGGCCCATTGGCTCACCGCCTGCCTGGCTGTCATCGAACCGGATTGGCGCTGACGGCTCAACTCTTCAGCCTATCGCCTGATGGGAAGCGGGTCTAGGATGTCCGCCCGATTATGCAATCGTACATTGCGAAGCTCGCCCTGGCCTGCCGCTACCAGCGTCAGAATCCCTACGCGCGACGCCGCCTGCTGCTCACGGCCATCTCAGAACCTTGCACGCATTCGTTCACCACCCCCTCGCGCCCACCACGACGCCGCCTGCCATGCCGCCCCGCGCCCCCGCCCGCCAGGAGGCACTGCGCCCTCCGCATGCAGGACGCGCCAGGCTCCCCCCGCGCCCCCGCCCGCAAAGCGCCCCCGTGCCCGTCCGGCACGCGGCACCGGTGCCTGGCCGGCAGGCGGACCTGCAAGCGCCGGCACATCGACCCTGCCCTGGTGGCATTTGCCCCAATGACTGCCACACGACTAAACTGCATCCATCGCTGAACCCATCGGGGGCCTGCACCGCCAGATGACTGCGGCCGGCCCCCGCTCGCCTGCGCCCCACACGCAACCCGCCCCATGCCTCCTTCCCCCGAAGACCTCTGCCCACGTCCCGAGCGTCCGCCACGGCTCAGCACCGAGCCGCTCTCGCCCCCCCTGTACCATGCCGCCGTCTATGCCTGCCGAGACCCGCGGCAGGCGCAGGCCCTGCTTGCGCACGAGGAACAGGGCTATGTTTACAGTCGGGACGGCCATCCCAACGCAGATATGCTGGCACGGCAAATCCAACGGCTGCACGGTGCCCCGGAGGCCATTGTGTGCAGCTCAGGCATGGCCGCACTGGGGTTGGCTGCCCTGGCGACGCTCCAGCCGGGAGACCGCGTGGTGGCCAGCAATCGGCTCTACGGCCGGACGCAGCAGCTTTTCGGTCCCGAGCTGGCCAGGCTGGGCGTGCTCATCGTGACCGCCGATGGCGCCGATACGCAATCCCTCCTCGACGCTTTGACCCCAGGCACGCGCCTGGTGGTGGTGGAGACGATTGCCAACCCGTTACTCGAGGTGGCGGATTTGCAGGCCCTGGCCTCCGCCGCGCATGCGTGCGGCGCATGGCTCTTGGTCGATAATACCTTTGCCAGCCCGGTGCTCTGCCGCCCGCTGGAGCATGGAGCGGACCTGGTGGTGGAGAGCTTGACGAAGATCATGAACGGCCACAGCGACGTGCTGCTGGGGGTGCTGGCAGGCCGCAGCGAGGCCTGGCAGCGCGTGGCCGCGGTGCACACCACCTGGGGGATGGCGGCAAGCCCCTACGATTGCTGGCTGGCCCTGCGAGGGCTGGGTACGCTGGCCTTGCGTGTCGAACGTGCCTGCGATAACGCGCTGACCGTTGCGCGGTTCTTGCAGGAACGTGCCGAGGTAGAGCGCGTGTACTTCCCCGGCCTGCCGACCAGCCCCTATCACCCGCTGGCAACCAGGCAGTTCCAGGCACGCTATGGCACGGTGGTCACGTTCACCTTGAAGGGAGGCGCCCCGGCGGCCGAGGCGTTCATTGCCGCGGCGCGTCACATCCCCTTCTCACCCTCGCTGGGCGACCTGAGCACCACCTTGAGCCACCCCGCAAGCACCAGCCATCGCTTGCTGGGACCGGCGGAGCAGGAGGCACTGGGGATCAGCGGAGGCACCATCCGACTTTCGCTCGGCATCGAGTCGCGTGCGTACGTGCTGGCAGCAGTGGCCGAGGCGTTGGATGCCTGTAAACGTCATTAGCTGGAACCGGGCACGCGATCGTCGCGACGGACCGGGCGGCTGCATGCAGCCCCCGCACGGGAAGCGCGTAACTTTCGCTCTGGACGCTGCAATTGCAAATGGTAGGATAAGTATTTGTAATACCCCCTGTCAGGGGGGATGTGTGGTATCTGAGGATCCTGGAGAGGTTTATGGAGGCAAAAGAGAAAGAAAAAGGGTTAGAAGTCGATGGCGTCGTAACGCAGGCACTTGCCAACACTCGGTTTCGAGTCACACTCGATACCGGCCATCAGGTTATTGCTCACGTGGCGGGGCGAATGCGCAAGAACTTCATCCGCATCGTGCCGGGCGACCGCGTTAAGGTGGAACTCTCGCCCTACGATCTCACCCGCGGCCGCATCACCTACCGCGAGCGCTAGATCGCACTCGCATTGGGTCGCGCCGAGGCGGTGAGTCCTCGCCGCTCCGATGAACACACGGAAGAAGCATCCCGGGCCGAGCGTGCGCGCCCTCCCAGGCCAGGGAACGAGCCAGTCGCGGTCAGGGGCGAGGCGGATGGTCGGGCCGCACATCTTGCCCCGGCGTACTCTGGACCCGAAGTCGTGGCACGCACATCGCGTACCCGCTCGGCGACCCTCGTATGCCCCTTGCTGGCCCGTTCGCCTGGGGCGGGGGCTCGGGCACCGCCACCGCCCCGGCAAAGACCGCAGCCGGCGCCCTGACAGCACGCTGCCCGCACGGGCTGCCCTTTTTGCGCCGACCGCTGGAGCCGGCGAAGGTTTTTGCTTAAAACTGTGCTACGCATCGCGGGGTAAGGAAGGTAGTGTGCCTCAGCACTTGGCGAATGTAGTTTTGGAGAGTTAACGTGAACAGGCTTGTTGCGGGGCTGGTGTGTGCGGGGTTGGTCTGGTCTGCGGCGGTGGCACCGGCCCAGAATCAGGCCGAGGATTCGGTGCTGGCGAGGCCGGCATTGGTGGTGGCGTTTTCGGGCTACGATGCCCTGAAGTCAGACGTCGCCATGCTGGGCGAGCTGACCAATAATCCAAACTTGCTGAGGAGCTTTGAGGGCACGATCGCCATGCTCACGCACCAGCAGGGCCTGGCGGGGCTGGACAGCGGTCGGCCCTGGGGGCTGCTGGGTGCCTTCACCGGGACACAGGCCCAGGCCGTGGCCTTTGTTCCGGTCACAGACGTTTCGCACCTGCTGGATGCGCTGGAGGGCGTGGTAGGCACTCCGGAAGACCTGGGCAATGGCATCCAGCGAATCGAAACGCCGAACATCGCCTTGTTCGTCAAGCAGCAGGGCAGTTGGGCGTATATCGCCCAAGCCATGGAGGCCCTGGAGGGCCTGCCCGAGGACCCCTCGCCGCTCTTGGCCGGCTTGCACCAAGACTACGACCTGGCGGTGCGCTTGAGCGTGCAGAACATCCCACAGAACTTGCGCGACCAGGCCATCGACCAGCTTCGGAACGTGGCGCGGTTGGCCACGGTGCGGCAGTCGGGGCAGACCGAACAGGAGTTCCGCCAGCAGCAGCAGAATGTAGAGATGCAGCTTGCCGCCCTCTCGCTGGTGCTCGAGCAGGTCGATCACGTGACGCTGGGGCTCTTGGTGGACGGTAAGGCACGTAAGCTGGCCATCGACGTGGGCCTGGAATTTACCGAAGCCGCCGTGCAACAGGCTGGCGGCGCGCCTCTGGCAACAGCTCCTGCTTCGTTGGTGGCGGGGGCCATGCTGCCGGGTGCGCTGGGCGCGCTGCATTTGAACGTGGCGGGGCCAGCAGAGCAGGCGGCAGGCCTGGCCGCCCCCCTACAGACGCTGCGCACCGAGTGGCTGGAAAACATTGAGCAGGATACGACGATCCACGATCCACGGCTCAAGGCGCTGCTGAAGCAGCTTGTCATCGATCTGACAGACGAGATGCAAGCAACGGCAGCCAGGGGGCAGTTCGCGCTGGCCGCCTCGGTGAGCGGTCAGACGCCGCTGGGGGTGGTGGTGGGTGTCCAGGTTGCCGATGGGGCGCGCTTCGAGGCGGCCATCAAGCGGTTCATGGAGGGTGGTAAGCAGATTCCAGGTTTCCCTGCCGTGAAGTTGGATGCCGCCGAGTACAACGGCGCACGCTTCCACACGCTCTCGCTGCCCACGGCCGAGGTGTTCCCCAACGACGAATCAGCCAAGAAGCTGCTCGGCCCCACCTTCGATGCCACCCTGGCGTTCGGCCCTCAAACGGCGTACCTGGCCATCGGTCCCAAGGGGGTGGAGCTGGTCAAACAGGCCCTCGACCGCTCCAGCAAGACGGAGGCTGTGGCGGAACTACCCCCCTTCAAGGCCAGCATCTCCCTGGGCCAACTGGCGGGGCTGCTCTCTCAGCAGCCCAATAGCAATCCCATGCTGGCCATGATGGCCCTGCAACTTGGCAACGCGGGACAGGACCACTTGCACCTGACGATTGCACCTTACGGCCGCGGCGTGCGTTACCGGCTGGAGGCCGAGGAGGGCCTGCTGCGCGTGCTGGCATCGTGGGGCGGGATTTTCGCAGCACAGCGTGGCGCGCCTCAATAGCGCCCCTCTAGGGGCAGTGCCCGTCTTGCGCCGGTGCTGATTGCGCGGGTGTGCGGCTGTGGCAGCAGTACCACGCTGGCAGCGCGTGTCGATTAAAGCTTGTTGGTGCGCTCGACCGCAGCCCGCGTGCCGACCATACTTGCAGGAGACGGCTTGGCCCCTGTTAGCTCCGGGTAGGGCCGCTGGCGCGCGGCCGCCCGGGGCATGGTCACCATGACGCGAGTGGTTTGGCTGACGGATCCGCACCTGAATCTGCTGGAGGAACATGAACTCCAGCAGTTCCTGGAGCATCTTGCCCGCGGCGCACCGAAGGCTCTGTTGATCAGCGGAGACATTTCCGAGGCTCCCTCGCTCCTCGCTCACCTCGATCGGCTCCGCCGCGCCCTGCCCTGCCCCATCTACTTTGTGCTGGGCAACCACGACTATTACTTCGGTTCGCTGCGCGAAGTGCGCCAGCAAGTGGCGGAGTTCTGCCGCCGCCACCCTCGCATGGCCTGGTTGTGCGACCGGGAAGTTGAAGAGCTGGCCCCCGGCGTGGGACTGGTCGGGCACGACGGCTGGGCGGATGCCAGGCTGGGAGATTATGTGCGCTCCCTGGTCACGATGCTCGACCACTATCTGATTGCCGAACTGAAGGGCCTCACCAAGGCGGACCGATGGCCGGTGCTGCGCGCCCTCGGCGACGAGGCAGCCGCACACCTGCGACGGGTCCTGCCCGCAGCGCTCACACGCCACCAGCACGTATACGTCCTCACACATGTGCCCCCCTTGCGAGAAGCCTGCTGGTACCAGGGCGCCATCTCCAACGATGAATGGCTGCCCCACTTCACGTGTGCCGCCGCTGGGGAGGTGCTGCTGGAAGTGGCCCAGCAGTTCCCCGGCCGGCAGTGTACGGTGCTCTGCGGCCACACGCACAGCCCGGGCGAGTGTCGGCCCCTGCCGAACCTGCGCGTCCTCACCGGAGGCGCTGAGTATGGCGCTCCAGGCATTGCCGGCGAGTTCTTGCTGTGAGCCGCCCGCTCGAACATACACCCCACGAGGTTCATCTTCAGGGCGTTATCCCAGGGGCGTTATCCCCAGGGCGCCGTCCCACGCGGCCCACTGCACCAGGCGCATGACCAGGTCGCACCACGAAGCGCGCACAAGGCGGCGCGCACCTTTGCCCCGCCGCAGGCAACGGGCCCGCCCCCCTCTCCGCGCGTAGCTGCCGTGCCCTTAGCCCCGCTTCAGGGCGAGCCACGCCTGAACCAATCTCGGCACGGCAGCCGGAGAGTTCTCGATGAGCGAGGAGAACGCCAGCACGGTTTGGCGCGCCTGTTCTTGCCATGCGGCTTCTCCCAGCACGCGGCCCAGGTAGACCAGGTTGCTTGCCGAAACGGCGTTGCCCGATGGCAAGGCAGAGTCCACCGGGTCCTTGCTGCGTGCAAACAGGGCCTCGTGATCGCTGGGCGTGTAGAAGAATCCCCCCCCGGCATGGTCCCAGAACAGCTCAATCTGCTGCTGTTGCAACGAACGGGCCTCGGCCAGCCAGCGAGCATCCCCCGTCGCCTCGTGCAGGGCAAGCAGGCCGTCGATCAACAAGGCATAGTCATCCAGAAATGCCGTACCATGAGCCTGTCCCCCCGCGTGCACCCGCAGCAAGCGGCCTTCTGCCGTTCGCATCTGAGAGAGTACGAATTCGGCAGCACGTGCCGCCGCATCCACATACTCGCTCTGGCGCAGGCATCTGCCCGCATCTGCCAAACCGCGAATGGCCAAACCATTCCAGCCGCACAGCACCTTGACGTCCACCAGCGGGCGTTCCCGCTCTTCTCGCGCGGCCAGCAGGCGGCGCCGCAGGTCTGCGAACTTCTGGTGCTGCGTAACGTCGTCGCCCGCTGCTGCCTCTTGGGCCGGAACACCCTGCGGCCGGCGGAGCACGTAGCGGCCCTCAAAGGTCGGTTCGCCATCGAGGCTGTAGGCCGCGGCGAAGGCCGCCCACTCTTCGGGCGGGATCAGGCTGCGCAGCTCTTCGGCCGACCAGACGTAATAGGCCCCCTCTTCGCCGTTCGTCTCCGCGTCAATCGCTGAGTAGAACCCTCCTTGCGGAGACTGCATTTCTCGCAGCATGAACGCAACCAGCTCCTCCACGACCCGCCGATGTTCCTCATCTTGCCACAGCGCGTAGGCGCGGGCAAACAGCGAGGCCAGTTGAGCATTGTCATAGAGCATCTTCTCGAAGTGAGGCACGCTCCAGGTGCGTTCCGTGCTGTAGCGATGGAACCCACCCCCCAGATGGTCCCGAATTCCTCCGGCAGCCAGGGCATTCAGCGTGCCTTCCAGCATGCGCCGGGCCTGGACGTGGCCCTCGTGTTCCGCCAGATCCAGCAAGAACGTCAGGTTGGAAGGCTCGGGAAACTTGGGCTGATCGAAGCTGCCCCCAGAGAACCCGCCATGGCGCTCGTCGTAGCGGGCCGCCAGTTCAGCAACTACCAGTTCCGCAATGTTCTCATGCGGGGGACGGGCCGCCAGCCCCGGCGGACCGGACAGGACACGGCGGACAGCCGCGGCAAGCTGCTCGGCCCCCTGCCGCAGTTCCGCCGGCTTCTCCTCCCATGCCTCCCGCACCACGCGCAGCAAACTGAGCAGACCGGGCAGCCTCTGAGGCTGTTCCGCCTCGCCGCCAGGCGGCACCACCAGCCTGTCTCGCGGAGGAAAATACGTGCCGCCATAGATGGGCAGCGCTTCGGGCGTGAGGATCATCGTCAGAGGCCAGCCCCCACGCCGACCAAGCAGGCTCAGAGCCGTCATGTAGAGTTCGTCGATATCTGGCCGCTCCTCCCGATCGACCTTGATACACACAAAGTGTTCGTTCAGATAGGCCGCTACCTCCTCATCCATGAAGCTCTCCCGCTCCATCACGTGGCACCAGTAGCAGCTCGAGTAGCCAATGGAGAGAAAAATCAGCTTGCCCTCCGCCCGCGCACGCTCCAACGCCTCTTCTCCCCACGGATACCAGTCCACAGGGTTGTGCGCGTGCAACAGCAGGTAGGGGCTGGTTTCCCTCGCCAGACGGTTGGCATGGCGCCCCGCCTGTGCCGCGGCTGCGCCGTGCTTTGGTGTTGCATCGGCCGCCGCCGGCTCGGCAGCATGCTCCTGTGCACCCGTTCCAGCCGCGGCGGCCGAGTCCGCATCCGCAACGCGACCTGCACTGTGCCGACCCGCGGCTCCACGTTTGGCCGCACTTGCTGCTCGACGCCCGCCCCCACTCGCCCCGCCGCTCTCAGCCGCACTTGCGGCCACACCTTTGCCAAGACTCTCGGCCCCATCCTCCACCTTGCCGGATGGCTTTTCGCCCGCCGCCGGTTCTGCCGCCGCGCCACAGCCCACGGCCGACAACACCGCACACAACAGCACGGCTGCCGCCCAGCAACACGGGCCTACCGCAACGGTCATTTCAGGCCGAGTTCCTGAAAGAAGTTCTGCAGGTCGTCGTCGTCTTCGTCTACTTGCTGGACGCCCTGATCCGTGCCGGGCGGCAGAAAGGGTAGCTGAGCGCTAGCGGGCGGCACATCGGGCGTAGGCGGGGCCACGGCACCCGGCTCCGCCGGCATGTCCAACGTGGGGGGGAGATCAATCGTTGCCGGCACGTTCGCTGCGGAGGCGTTGCCGCCCTGGTGTGGAGACGGGGCTTGGGGGGACGCATCTCCCCCGGCTGCCTCGACAGGCGGAGCAGGCGACGCGCTCTCTGCCGTCTCTTCAGCGGCTAGGGGCAGATTGTGGGGGAGCGGGGCAGGCACAGCAGTGCCCAACGGTATAGGCACCGGCGGAGGACTGAAGCCAGGCGAGGTGGAGCTGGCCGAAGCGCTGGCGATGCGCTTGAGTGCGTCGTCAGGCACGGTGGTCGTGGCACTGGGGGCCGCCCGGACGGGCAATACTGGGAAGTCGCCCTGATGCTCATACTCAGCGACAAAGGTCAGCGGCCCCACGGTGAGCCGATCTCCCGGCTTGAGGATGGACTCCGTAATCCGCACGTTGTCTATGAAGGTGCCATTGAGGGAGCCAGCGTCTCGCACGACCAAGGCACCGTCTAGCTCATAAATCTCACAATGAATGCGGCTTACCGAGGCATGGCCGACCTTGAGGTCCGCCTCGCGCGAACGGCCGATGGTGGTAGGCAGCTTGAGCTGCACCACCTTTCGCGTGGCCTTGCCTTCCACAACTACCAGCCGGGCATCCATTGGCCTCACTCACGCACCTTGCACCCGGGGGTGGCCTCTATCAGGCAGCCCTGCTCGAACTGCCGGACGAGTGCGGCCTGCACCAACCACCTCAGGGCCGCACACTGTCACTATAACCCACATCCATCGCACGGAGCAACTCAGTTGGCACGGCACTGCCTGAAAGCCGAAAACAGCAGGGCATATGCAGCACGAACCCTCTAGGCAACAGCTCCCCGCGTCGATTCAGATCAGAGTTATCCAGAATTCTCATCTCGGCTCATCCCGACGCCTTGGGCAGGCCGTGCTCGTTGCACTCTGGCTTGCCGAGCTTCTGCGTGTTGCCCGCGGAGTTGATGACCCGAGACGCCAGCAGCAAGACCGCGAAGTGCGGACGGCGGTCAGCCAACACCTGTGGCAGCGCACGTAGCTGCACTGTTTGCCAGGGTGGCAGCCGTGCTCCATCCGTCGCCGCTGCTTTACGGCTCTCAGGCGGCCGCACAGCGCCGCGGGCACCGCCGACCCGCACGTCGCCGCCTGCGCCGGCCGGCATGTTCTACCTGGCTTGGCACAGTGACGCGTGGAGGCCAGCCGTGCCTGCCGAGGCCAGGGCAGTTTGAAAAGACAGAAGCCTCTGCCGCCCGCCCTCCATGATTCCCCACCCAGACGTTTCCCCTGGCAAGGGCGGCCATCGCGCTGCAACAATGGTTGCGGGTAGCCGTCCTCTCCGCCAGCACGTGCTCGATACAGACGCCTTCCCATGCGACATTGCTTGTTCAGTCGTGGCGCCCTGTTCTCGGTGCCGGCGGCCGTGTTTCCGCTCTTGGCGGCGGTTACGCCGGCGCACGCCGAGGAACGCGTGGAGACGTTCGACCGGGATCCCGGCTGGGAGGGGCACAACAACCGCTCGTCCCTGCCGCCGGCCGAGGTGAGGCAGGACTTCGGCTACAGCAATACACGCCATGCCGGGGGGGCTGCGGCTGGCGAGATCGGCGGCCATATCACGCCGGCGGGCGAGGCGGCATACTACGCGCGGCCCATCCGCCCGGCCACGCTGGACGACCGCCTGAGTGCCTCCGGGATGTTCGCCTGCACCAGCCCCCACTTCCATGTGCTGGTGGGCTTTTTCAACGCGGACACGCTCAACGAGTGGCGCACGCCCAACAGCATCGTGCTGCGATTGTACGGGCGGGGAGACGTGTTCTATGCCTATGTCGAGTACGCCACCAGCCGTTGGCGTGCCGGAGGAGACAACCCGGGCGGCTTTGCCACCAGGATCGATCAACAAACCGGCCGGCGGGAACCGCTTGGATTTGCGGCGAACATGCCGCACCAATGGTCGATGCAATACGACCCGCACGGCAACCACGGCGGCGGCAGCATCAAGGTCTCCATCGACGGCCAGACAGCCGTGTGCCATCTCGATGCCGGCCACAAGCAAGACGGCGCAACGTTCAACCGCTTCGGCCTGCTGGCCATACCCAAGCACTTCGATCAAGGAGGCGAGGTCTGGCTGGACGACCTGGTTGTGAACGGCGACCCAGAGACTTTCGACGACGATCCCGGCTGGGAAGGCCGGAGCAACCGCCGCCACTATGTCAGCTACGACGTGCGGCCCCGCTTTGACTTCGGTTTTAGCGACACCTCATTCGCCGGCGGCCAAGGCCGCGGAGAGCTGGGCGGTCTGGTATTCCGGGGCGATATCCGTTACCCCGAACGCACGGCATATTATGCAGATCGACTGGACCTGCTCTCCACAGACAAGCCCTTGCGGGCCTCTGGGCGCGCGAGCCTCTGCCGCGGCGTGAGCGATAGCACGTCGCTGCTGGGCTTCTTCCACTCGCAGCGCAGCACCGCCCGCAGCGACTCGCAAGATTCCGCCTTGCCCCACAACTTCCTGGGGATCGTGGTCGAAGGGCCCAGCCGAGACGGATTCTTCTTCTATCCAGCCTGCCGATTGTCCAACGGAGCAGAGGCCTACGCAGCAGGTCCCGGCCTGCCGCACATTCTGCCCGACGGCACGGCGCACGACTGGAGTCTGGAGTATGATCCTGGGGCTTCCGGCGGGCAGGGGCGCATCACCGTGGACTTCGATGGGCAACGCGTGCAGCTCGACCTGGCGCCGGGGCGAGCCGATGCGCCCACGGCATTCGACCGCTTCGGCATCATCACCACCTGGATCGACGGCAACGCCCAGCGCATCTATTTTGACGATCTGCAATATACCTGCCGCCAGGAGTGAGGCCGCGCGGCGGCGGGCCGGCTCATTGCTTGGCGGCGTCGGCCAGCAACGCCTGAAACCGCGGTAGGCTTCGAAGGGAGGCTAGGTCCGAGTCGTGCGCCAGCCATGCCTTGTGGGCATAGCCGTGGGTGACGGCGTTTTCGAGGCAGCACATGGCCTTTTCCACTTCACCCAACAGGGCATAGGCACAGGCCACGTTGTAAAGGGTAATGGGCTCGTCCGGCCCGATGGCCAGGGCGCGTTCTGCCCACGCCAGGGCCCGCTGCGAGTCGCCCACGCGGCACAAGATCACCGCCCCCGTGTTCAAAGCCCGCAGATCGTTGGGGTGCGCGTGGAGGTGCTTGGTGACCAGCTCGGCCGCGCGGCGGTTGGCTGCCTGTGCGTCGGCGGTACGGCCCAATTCGCCATACACCATGGCCAGATAGGAGGAGGCCTGGTAGTCATCGGGGCAGAGGCGGCAGGCATGCTCGAAGAGACGCGCCGCCTCCAGATACTTGCCTTGGGCGTGGCAGGTGCGTCCGTAGTAGTAATAGGCCTCGAAGAGGTTGGGATCGAGGCCGACGGCTCGCTGGAATTCACGTTCGGCCTCGGCGTAGTCCTTTTTCAGAGAGACTGCCAGGCAACGGGCCACATGCGCCTCGGCCAGTTCGGGTGCCAGCTCCAGGGCCTTGCGGCTGGCCTGGTCGGCCGCTTCCACGCTGGTGGGATGATTGAACGAGACGTACAGCAGCGAATGGCAGTCGGCAGTGCCGGCGTATGCCAGGGCATAGTTGGGATCGATGGCAATGGCGCGTGAGAACATTTGCAGGGCTAGCTCGAACGTCTCGCGGCGAAACTGCCGCACGTAGTAACGGCCGCGCAGGTAGTGCTCGTAGGCCTCCGCATTGCAGGTAGGCGCACGCTCGATCTTCCGCTTCTCGCTTTCCGTCAAGATCACCTGGAGCGAACTGGCAATGCTCTGAGCAATCTCGTCCTGGATGGCAAACACATCTTGCAGCTCTCGGTTGTACGTCTCGGACCAGAGCTGGTAGCCGTCCGCGGTGTTCACGAGCTGCACGCTGATCCGCAACCGGCTGCCGGCCTTGCGGACGCTCCCCTCCAGCACGTGCCGTACGTTGAGCTGCTCGCCGATCTTGCGTACGTCCTCGTCCCTGCCTCGAAACACGAAGGAGGAAGTCCTCGATGCCACACGCAAGCCCTGCAACTTGCTGAGCACGCTGATCAGCTCTTCCGCCAGCCCGTCGCTGAAGAACTCATTCTCGGGATCCGAACTCATGTTGCGAAAGGGCAGCACCGCCAACGAAGGACCGCGCGGCACGTCGGCGGCAGGATGAGGCGTGTTCAAGAAACTGGCCGTTTCCAGCAACCGATGGCTGTCCCCTCTGCCACCCAGCGCGCCTTGCCCAAGCTGCCGCAAGGCTTGGGCCACCTCTCGCATCGTCTGCCAGCGGCGTGCCGGCTCCTTGTGCAGGCACCGCATGATCAGCCGGTCCAGTTCCGCCGGCCGATGCTGCCCCGATTGACTCAGCTCCGCCGGAGACGCGTGCAGGATGGACGCCATCGTCTCGCCCGCCGATCCGCCCACAAACGGCCGCTGCCCCGCCACCATCTCGTACAACACGCACCCCAACGAAAAAATATCGCTCCGCGCATCCGCCACCGTGCCGCGCACCTGCTCCGGCGACATGTAGGCCACCGTGCCCAACAGCATGCCCGGCTGCGTCGCCAGCAATGATGCGCCCACACCGGCCGAACCCCCATGGCTCTGTAACCGCGCCAGCCCAAAGTCCAGGATCTTCACCCCCCCGTCCTCGGTCAGGAATACGTTCTCCGGCTTGATGTCGCGATGCACGATCCCCTTGGCGTGCGCAGCCGAAAGCCCCTCGGCAAGGCCCTGCCCAATCTCCACCGCACGCGGCCACTCCAACAACCCTTGCTGCGTGCGCCGACGCAACGTCTGGCCGTGCAACAGCTCCATCACCGCATAGGCCAGCCCCCCCTCCGTGCCAATGTCAAAGATGGTCACAATGTTCGGATGCGAAAGTGCGGCCACCGCCCGCATCTCACGGAAGAAACGCCCCACTGCTTGGGCATCTTCCGCATAGGCCTCCGGCAGCACCTTGATGGCCACTTCCCGCTCCAGCCGCGAGTCGCGTGCACGATACACCTCCCCCATGCCTCCGCTGCCGACGAACGCGAGGATCTGGTACGGCCCAAGTTGACTGTTGATAGCAAGCCGCATGATGCGATCGCTCCGCACGCCGGCGTGGGTCTGCCAGATCGTGCCTGTGAGGGTGAAATCGAGGCGTGAGCCGTGGGATGCTCATGCCGTTTTCGAGCACGATGGGCGACGCGAGCCGAGGGCTGCTGCCTGGCACGACCTGCCAGCTCGAATTGCCGGCCCCCTGAGGCGTAGCGAGTTTGCCTGCCCGCGGAGAATCCAATGCCAGCCGACCTTCCTGCTGCGCGAGCCGGCGCCAGCTACCTCGATACCACCGCCCCACCGGCTGTCGCAAAGGTTGGGCAGCCCAGGGCTGCTCGCCTGCGGCAGGCAGCCGTAGCGTACGGCGGGCGGACGTGCTTCCCCCCCCTATTACAGGAGGGGCCATGGGTGGTAGGTCCATGGCGCGAAGGGCAGTGATCTATGGTTGCCTGCTGCGGCCCCCGCGGCTCGACAGGGCGCCCGTAGGCAGCAACGCAGCATGTAGGGGAAGCGGAGTTGGTCAAGTTGATCTTACCTCCATTGGACCAGTTCCCCCCACGGCGTCAAGCTGTGCCAGCTCCCTCTCCATGCCCCCGCGTGCCCGGCGGCCCCGTAGGCGAGCGTGCCCAACGTCAATCTTTCTCCCACTGACCAGTCAGGCTACTGCGGTCCCGCAGGCGAGCGTACCCGACCGCACAGCAGCGGAGCGTGCCCGGCGGCCCCGCAGCCGCGTGCATCGTTCGCCCTCCCCCGCCTCGCCGCATGTGCTGGTGTAGTGCCAAGATTCATCGCCTTCGTCGCCCGACTCACACCGTTGTGGCGCGCCCCAGCACACTGCGTGCCCATTGCCAGTCGGCCCATTTATCAGTTTCTGCGCTGGCTCCATCGATCCCCTGAATGCGGTCGCGCCGCTCGTGGTGAGGCGATCCATTGGATTCGTAGTAACCCGTTTGAGCGGGTCCACGCACGCTGCGGCCCTCAAGTGCCAGCGTATTTGAAGACGCCAGGACCGCACGAAGCGGTCACTTCGAACGTGACGGCCTGGGCTCAGAGCGTAACGGCAGACGGAGGCCTTTGGCGGCAATGGCGACGACCGAGGCAGAGCCTCGCAGGAATTGTGTTCCCAGGTGCGAGCCTGGAAACGAGAGCAACGAGAGACGGCCGCTTTGCGCAATGCGCAGCAACCTCTCTGCCCGCAACCGCCACTTCGCTCCATCGATCGGCTTTGCCCTCCTGCAACACGCTCGCTTGCTCGAAATCTTCTTAACCAGGCCAAGAGCTAGCAACCTCATAGAGAATGCTTGTCGTGTACCGTTGTGGTCCACCAGCGGCGAAGATGGAACGTCGTCCATTCCTCACCCAACGCCGTTGTCTTGCGGTGTGTCAGGGAACAGGCAAGAGGGCGAAAACAAACCCATACCATGAGGTATGTGCGGTTGGCATGCGTCGCGGCGGGCGCGGCCCGCACAGATGGCTTCATGCAGCGTCGTCTCAAGCAACTTTCGCGGCGCCGGTTCGGGGATAGAGCCAGCAGGACGAATACCGCTTTCGTCCGGTCGTAGCAGTTCGACGTGCTCAGCCGAATTGCCGGCGCAGGGATCTGGCCCAGGGGCGAGTGTTCGTTGGCTAGTGTTTCGTCTTGATCGAGCCGGCGAAGATGGAACTCCATTTGGTCTTTGTCGGCTGCCGGCATACGCCCCAGCTTCAGGTGGATGGCAACCCGCCTGCGCAATCCCCATCGGCCTTTCCGCACCGCGATGGTACAAGAAGAGGTCAAGGTCGTAGCCCGCTTGCACTGGCGGCCATGCCGCCAGGCATGGGGAGATCCAAGCACAATTGCCCACGCTTATTCCAATGCGTGCCAGCCATTGCCAGGGCGGCAGTGCACCACGCCGGTGGTATGCGGCGCAGGGCATCACTACTGGCAGCGCTTCATTAGCGCGGCGAATTGGGCGCGGAGTTGGGCAGTGCCGCCTTCGGGATAAAGCTGTTGTACGTAGCGGGCCAAGGCGGCGGCCTTTTTCTTCTGGCCCAAACGCTCCCAGGTGAGCGCCAGGTAATAGTTCGCGTGCAGCCAGCGCGCCGCTCCGTTGGGCAGCCGGCGGACGATCTCCTGCCAGCGGCGTGCGGCAAGCTGCAAAAGTTCGGGTTGCATGCTGTCTGTGAGAAGCTGCGCGCAGGCCTCCTGTACGCGGCCCCTCTCTGGATACGCCGCAACAATCCGCTCCGCCTGAGCCCGTGCGCCCTGGATGTCCTCCGCGGCCAGCCGTGCACGCAACAGACAGAGGGCCAGGGCCGCTTGCTCCTGATCGGCCAACTGTTCCAGGCGGCCATGCATTTCATCGAACAGGGCCAACTGCAACAGCGCCAGCTCACGCCGCACCTCCCCCTCCGACGCGGCCAAGAGTCCATCCACTGCTTGCAGCAGGGCAACCAGCTCGCTGGCTGCACCGCCGGCCAGCTCCCCCACCAGTTCTTGTGCCTTGGCTCGGCGTCCCTGGGCCGCCAGCGCGAATACCAACCAGCCCTGGGCCGCCGCCCGCCACTCCGCAGAAGGCGGCGGCATGCCGCTCAGCCCGGCAGCTAGCAGCCTTTCCGCCTGCTCATAATGGTCCGTGGTGTACAGCAACCATACCCGCGCGGCCGCCAGCACGGCGTCGCGCTGGGCTGGACTCCATTCCGCCGGCAGGCTGCCGTGTGCCGGATCGACCAGGCGTGCAAAACGTCTGCCTGCCTCGGCGGCCAGGCTCTTGGCGTCCTTCCCCGCCTGGGCAGCCTGTGAGAGCAACAGATCGTATGCGCGCACTGCGCCGGCCAGGGCTTCCCTCCCCAGCCGATCGTCCAGCGGCACTTGCTCGTAGGCTGCGGCAGCCTGCTGGTAGTCGCCCTGGAGTTCCAGCAGTCGACCGAGCCAGAGGCGGGCCTGCATGGCCGTGGCGGCGTCTGGCCAGGTGCGGAGGTGCTCCTCGAGCCAGGCCTGGCAGGTAGCGGGATCGGGAGAGTCGGCTGGGGGATGTGCGGCGAGGTAGACGGCCTGCAAGTGGGCTTCGGCGGCGCGGGGATGCTGCGGATCTGCCAGCGCGGCTGCGCGGTATTGCGTGGCGGCCTCTGCACGGCGGCCGGACGATTCGAGCATGGCAGCGGCGAGGAAGGCGGCCTCGAAGGCGGCTGGTGGATTGCCGGCGGCGGCCGCGGCATGCTGGGCCTGGGCCAGGGCCTGGAGGGCCTGCTCGAGCTGTCCCTTGCGGAAGAGGCCTGCCGCCGCGCGGCGCACCAGTTCGGCATCGCCGCTGGCGGCGAGGGTGCCGGCACTGGTGGCCAGCAGGGCCTCGGCACGCCGGAACCAGTAGGGTCCGTACTGGGCCATGGCCTGAACAAGCGTGGCGGCTCGCTGGCGCAGTTCCTCCTGGGAGCCCAGCGGAGCGGGGGGATTGGCGTCTCCGGCCGGCGGCGTCTCGGGCTGGTCCGACAAGCTGGCCGCCTCGCGCCAGGCGGCCAGCCAGACCTCCAGCAGTGCCAGGGCCAGATCCGCGCTGGTGCGCCCGCCTGCTTGGGCCATGTTGTCGGCCAGCGAGACGGCTCGGGGGACGTTGCCTGATGCCAGAGCCAGGCGCAGTTCCTCCGCCTGCATGGCGTCTTGCACGTGGGGAGGCGGGTCTGCCTTCTTGAGCAGGCTCAGGCGGCCGGCGGCCTGGTCCAGCTCTCCCAGCAGACGGAGGCAGTGGATCTCTTCCAGGCGGGCGGGCCAGGCGAGCGCGTGTTGGGGTTGCAACTGGGCCAGCGGCCCCAGACGTTCCTGCGCCTGGCGCAAGGCGTTGATGCGATCTGCTGAATCCGGCGGATAGGCCAGGCCCTGATTGCGATAGGCCCGGGCAAGCTGAAAAGAGATGTGGTGGCTCAGGGCCAGCAGTTCGCGGGTAGACAGGGCCGTTTCCTGTGGGCGAGGCGGTTGGCTGCGCAAGAGTTTCTGGACATGGTCATCGGCGGCTTGCAGCAGGAGAATGGCCTCGCGCAGGCGGGCACGCACGTCCTCGCCGGCCTCGTCTGCCCCGGTGGCGAGGAGTGCTTCGCGGCCTAGTTCGCCCTGGATCAACTCGACCAGTCCCTGTTGCACCTTGGCGAGCACCAGCCGAGGATGCTCAGGACATCTTGCAGCCACGTCGCGCACCACCGCCGCGGCCTGTTGCCACAAGGGAGCAGCTTCTGGCGGCGGCAGTTCGATCGCCTGGTCGATGAGGCAGCGGGATTGTTCGCACGCCAATTCGATGTGTCGGGGATCGTCCTCGGGCAGGCGGGCGGCCAGCCACTCTGCGTACCAGGCCGTCACGAGATGCAGTCGACGCGCGCGCAGCGCCTCGGAGAGCGCCAAGAATCGGCTCAGAGGCTCGTCATGCGCAGCGAGGTGCTGGACGGCTGGTTCGGAGCCGGGCGGCACTGCCATGGTATCAAGCACGGCCGACATGTCGTCGTCGGCTGTGCCGGGAGCGGTGCTCCGTCCCGTCGCGTCAACGGTGGCCAGCACTGCCTCGGGGGCCGCTGCCAGTGCCGGGTCCAGGGCTTGCAGCCGCTCCAGGGCCAGCCGGGCGAGACGGCTGTCTGGGTAGCGAGCAGCCAGTTCGGCCAGCACGCGAGCTGCCAGGGGACCATGGCCGGCCTTCTCCAGGGCCGTGCCGGCTTGCCACAGGCCCTCTGCTGCCAGCAGCGCGTGTTCAGGAAACAGCACAGCTCCGCGCAAACCCCAGAGCGCCGCGGCAAGGTAGTTCTTGCGCGCCGCGTGGCCTCGCGCCAGCACGATTGCTACCCCCGGCAGGGCACAGGCGGGAAATGCCTCCGCCTCGAGCGACCAGCGCTCGAGCTGTTCGGGTGAAGCTTGCTGCAAGGCAGCACGCCAAAGCTGGCCTCGTGCCAGGGCGCGGTAGCGTGCATCGGCCGCATCGGCCAGCGGCTCCAGACGGCCCAGCGCTTGCTCGTGCCGTACCGTGTGCAAGAGATGGCTGGCCGCCAGCAGCACAGCCGCTGGCCGCGACTCGTCTTGCAGCCACCGCCGCGCACGCTCCTCGAGCCGTGGCGACACACTTCCTCCCAGCCAGACCAGCGGCGCCACGTCGAACCAGGGCGTGTCCGGGTCGCTTTCCACCAGCTCGAGGAATAGTTCGGCCGCCTGCGCATACTGGCCCAGTTCACGATAAGCCTCTACCAGGCGTGCCACTATCAACCTTTGGACCCATGGCCGGGTCTCGCGCCGTGCGGCCGCCTGAAAACTGCTTACAGCCTGGGCATACTGGCGGCGGGCCAGGTGTTCGTTGCCCGCGAGGTGTTCTGTAGTCCAGTTGGCTTCGATGCGTAGCACCTGCTGCGCCTTGAACCGCAACCGCTTGCCGCTGGCATTGACCATCACCAGCTCGCGGCCGGTGTAGTCCTCGATCGTTCCCTCAACACGCTGCCGGCCCGAAGGCAAGCTGGCGCTCCGCAATAGCACCACGTCCGCCAGGCAGGGCGGGGCAACACAAGCCGTCCCCGCCAGGATGCACAGCAACACCCATCGCCGAAGCTGCCTGTGCCAGATGGGCCGCGCGGCCCTGCACGCTACGGCCCCCGCCACGGCACCACGGCCCGTACGCCCCGTCAGCTTGCCCGGTACGTCCGTCTCTTGGAGCAGACCCTCAAGGCGCCGTGAGAGGCTGTTCGAGCAGCGTGTTGGCACATTACACGGAGGGGTTCGAGGCGGACCGACCTCAACGCGCCGCGAGATTCTGTTCCAGCACCGTGGCCTGCTGCTGGTACCGTAGTTCTCTTCAGCGAACGGCATTGGCGCGGGTCACATCGACGTACACGTACTGGCCGGCGTTGTCTTGTGCAAGCTGGCGAAGAAAGTTGTGGCGGCGCGCCGGCGGGCCCACGCCAAACTCGATGGTGTGGATGCTGGTCCGGCCCCCGTTCAGCCGTGCGATGCGCGCCAGTTGGACGGGGGTCATTGCCGGCTCGTCCGCATCGGTGAGAAAGAACACTACATCCGGCCGCAGCTTGAGCGCCAGGGTGAGGGCCGATTCGTGTTCCGTGCCGCCGGTGGCGGTGATCGATGCGACAAACTGCCGCGCAATCAGCTTGTTCTGCTCATTGGCGAATGCCAGGCTGGCCCCCCCCGGCGGAATCTTCATGATGGTCGGATCCTGGTTGTAGAAGATGATCTGAAATCGGTGCGTGGGGCCCAGATCTTCCAGACTCGCCAGGAGCTGGGCCTTGGCAGCGGCCAGCGGGCTGTCTCCCCCTCCGCCCATGCTGCCGGAGCGATCGAAAACATACACGAACGTCTGCCCCTCCCCTACCACGCCGTAGACCGAAGTTCGTGCCATGCCCCCTACATTGCCGGGACGGCCCGAGCCGCCCTGCGTCATGCCCGCGGTACCGGTGGCGGCCCCCAGCCCCTCTCCCGCCGGCAGGGAGACGGGCTCGCTGGAAGGCAGGGCCGAACTGGCGTCGAGAGGGGCCTCGTCGAACGCGTCCTGGACGGATGCCGGACCACCAGAGGCCAATGCCATGGCGGGAGCCGATGCAACCTCCGTGGCATCTTCTGCTGCGTCAGCGAAGGGCTGGCTGTCTTGCTGGGCCGTCTCCAGACTTGCCAGAAGCTGCGTCTGCTGCCGGGTGGCGGTGCCCTTGTGCGGAGGGGCAACGCGGTATCCCAGCACGACCACCAAGAGCATGTGCAAGAGCAGAGAGACCAGCCAGGCAGGCGAGCGGCTCTGCCAGGCAGGCGTCTGTTCCGCGGCTGCTAAGGATGCCGGGCGCGGCTCCGCCACGAAGACTTTTGCCACAAAGGTCGTTCCCATAAAGAATTGCAGCAGGGGCCGTGTTGCCGATCTTGCTTCGGCCCGCCATCGTCGTAGGCACGCTTACCGGGCGCACGCCGTACCACTATAATCGCCTTAATAGTTCCACGCATGCCCGACTTACACATTGTAACATACCCCCACCCAGCGCTGTTGCGCCCCGCCAGGCCGCTGGTACGCATCGATGAAGAACTGCGGGGGATCGTGCGCCAGATGTTCGCCCTGATGTACGAGGCCAAGGGCGTGGGGCTGGCCGCCAATCAGGTGAACCTGCCCTACCGGCTGTTTGTAATGAACCTGTCGGCCGACCCCGCCAAGCCCGAAGAAGAGCATGTGTTCATCAACCCCGTGCTCTCCCGGCCCAAGGGATCGGAAGAAGCTGAAGAGGGCTGCCTGAGCCTGCCCGGCTTGTACGCCCCCGTGCGGCGGCCCGCGCAGATCTCCATCAACGCATACAACCTGGAGGGCGAAGAGGTCTCCGCACGCCTAGAAGGATTGGCGGCCCGCGTGGTCCAGCATGAAACCGACCATCTGGACGGCATCCTGTTCATCGATCGGCTCTCCCCCACCGTGCGCATGGCCCTCCAGGAACCCATCAAAGAGTTCGAGATCATTTATCATTCCAAGCAGTGCCGCAGGGAGATCCCTGATAACGAGGCGATCATCAGACAACTGGAAGTGCTGGAACAGCTTCGCACGTAAGCGGGCCCGGCGGACGCGCAACGGGCGGGATGGGCAGGCCCCATCGCGCAGCCGGTAGCCGGCGTAGGTGCCCTGGTGCCACTGGCTGAAGTGCACGGTGGGTTCCGCCTGATTACGTGACAAGAGCGCCCAGAACTGCACAAGGTGCCGGCGGCTGCTGCCACGCGGCTGCCGGCATTGGCCTGAAGAAGCTGTCGGCCTGTGTTGGCATCTGGCAGGCCAACTGGCGGGCCGGGGCAGCGGTTGCGGCGTGCGGGGATGCGGCAAGTGGGGCCGTCGGTAGGTGCTGGTGTTGGGTTGACGGTTGGCAAGGAGGCTCGCTTAGCATGCTGAAACCCCACGGGAGGAACGATGTCGTCAGTGCTAAGGATGGGAAGAGAGGCAGCAGCTATGCGCTTCTCCATTCGGCGTGCCGTGCGCCGCGTCGCGGCATTGGCCTGCGGCCACGGCCCAGACGCGTCGCCTGAGGGAAAGATCGCATGCGTGTGCTGATGTTCGCCACGGGGCCGTTTGCCTTACCGACGCTGGAGGCCCTGTACGCCGCGGGTTTTCAGGTGGCGGCGCTTGTCACGCAGCCGCAACGGCCCGGTGCCGCGGCCTCCGGCGGGCCGGCCTTGAGGGCACTTGCGGCGCGGCAGGGCACGCCCATCGAAGAGCCGTGGCAAGTAAACGCTCCGGCGGTGTACCGCACCCTGGCTGCCTACCGGCCGGATGTGCTGGTGGTTGCCGATTACGGGCAGATTCTGGGGCCGGAGCTGCTGGCGCTGGCGCCGCTGGGTGGCGTAAACCTGCACGGGTCGCTGCTGCCGCGGTATCGGGGGGCGGCACCCATCAACTGGGCCATTTATCACGGGGAGGAACAGACGGGCGTGACGGTGATTCACATGACGCCCGCCATTGACGCCGGCCCGATTCTGGCCCAGGCAGCCACGGCCATTGGCCCGGACGAGACGGCCCCCCAGCTCGAGGCCCGGCTGGCACAGTTGGGCGCGCCCCTGGTCGTAGAAACGCTCCGGCAACTTGAGCGCGGGGAGGTGCATGCTCGGCCGCAGGATCCGGCGCTGGCGACGCCTGCTCGGCGCCTGCGCAAGTCAGACGGCCAGGTGGACTGGTCCCGTCCGGCGCGGGCCATCTACAATCAGGTGCGGGCATTGGAACCCTGGCCGCGGACGTACACGTGGTGGCATCGGCCGGGGGGCAGGCCGCTGAGGTTGATTTTGACGGCGGTGCGGCCTGTGGAAGGGAAGCTGCCTGTGGTTCCGCCCGGCACCGTGGTCCAAGCCGGCCCCGACGAGCTGAGCATCTCCACCGGTGGGGGCACATTATCCTTGCACGCTGTGCAACCTGAGGGTAAGCGAGTACTGGAGGTCAGTGATTTCTTGCGCGGCTATCCGGTACGAGTGGGAGAGCGTTTTGGGCCGGAAGCGCCGGCCCTGCCGCCGCACTCGTGATGGCCAGCGGTCGAAACAGAATCAGCCACCACCCCTGAGGCGCGACGATGCCACGTGTGGGAGAACAGCCGGTACCCGGTTACAAGCTGCTGACACCCCTGGGCCGGGGGGGATTGGGTGAGGTATGGAAGGCCAGCGGTCCCGGCGGCATCTCCGTGGCGCTGAAGTTCATCAATCTGCAAGGGGGGCGCGGCCTGCGCGAGCTGCGTGCCATGCGCGTGATCAAGGAGGTACATCACCCCCACCTGGTGCCGATCATTGCGTTCTGGCTGAAAGACATGACCGGCTCTGTGGTGAACGAGGAGAGCCAGATCACCTCTCACGGGGCCACCGAGTTGTACAGCGAGCTGGTGATCGCCATGACACTGGCGGGGCAGGATCTCTTCTCTCGCTTGCAGGAGTGCCAGGCAGAGGGGTTGCAGGGCATTCCACGAGAGGAGCTGCTGCCATACGTGCAGCAGGCGGCGCTGGCCATCGACTACTTGAATGAGCCGCGGCACGATCTGGGGCGTGGGCCGGTGGCCATTCACCATGGAGATATCAAGCCGCAGAACATCATGCTCACCGGCGGGGTGGCGCAGGTGTGCGACTTTGGGCTGGCCAGCGTGCTGGGCGAGTTGCGGTCCACGGGAAGCGGCTCGTGGACGCCAGCCTATGCCGCCCCGGAAATCGTCAGCGGCAAGCCGCCAGCCTCCACTACCGACCAGTATTCCCTTGCCATCACCTACTACGAGCTGGCCACTGGCAAACTGCCGTACTCCAGCACGAACCGCTGGGCCGTGGAACAGGCCATCCGCGAGGGGAATCTCGATCTCTCCGCGGCCACGCCAGAGGAACAAGCCGTGCTGCGGCGTGCCACCCACCTGGACCCCGCATGCCGCTTTGGCAGTTGCCAGGAACTCGTCGGCGCCCTGCAAGAGGCTGTGTTCGGCGCCGCCAGGCCCCCGCTTCCCTGGCTGCGGTGGTGTGTACACGCGGCGGCGGTCGTGGCGCTGCTGCTGGCCGTGCCGGCAGCCATCTATCGGGACCGCTTGCATGGGCCACTCGACCCTGCCCTGATCGACCAGCCCACCGACCCTCGCTGGCAACAAGCCACCCAGCAAGAAGCCCAGGGCCGCGGCCGCCTGGCCGAGGCACGCAAACTCGCTGCCCAGCAGCACTGGCAGCAAGCGGTCGCGCCGCTCGACGCGGCAATCGAATCATTCGATGCCGCCGTGCGCTCCGGCCGGTTCAGCTTTGCAGGCCGGCGCGAGCATGCAGCGGCCCACTACCTCCGCGGCCAGGCCGAATTGAAGGCAGGCAACCGACCCGATTACCAGTTGGCCCTCTTGCACTTTAGCCGGGCCGCTCACCTTGAGCCGGCACGCTACGCCAGCCATGTGGGCTGGGCGACCGCCCTGCTGAACCTGGCCAGGCAGGAATACGAGGCTGGCGTGGCCCTCAAGTTTCAATCCCTCGATGCCGAAGCCCAGGACCGTTTTCGCACCGGCCTGTCGCTGTATCGCCGTGCCATCGAGCAGCACAGCCAGTATGTGCGGGCCGAGGGCTTCATGCTGGGCGGCATGTGTGCACACGAGTTGATGGATTTCGATCTGGCTCTCGCCTGGTACGATCGCGCGCTGGCTGCACAGCCCACGGCCCAGGTGCGCTGTTACACGCACTATCGGCGCGCCGCAGCCTACCGCGAGCTGAGGCAGTGGCGCGAGGCTATGGCGGCGTATCGGGATGCACTGAACCAGTACCCTCCCGAGGGTATGTCTCAACCGGCGCGCTGGGAACTGGCCTTTGGCATGGCGGCGTGCAACGAGGAGCTTGAAGACTGGCCTGCCGCATTGCAAGCATGCAGCCAGGCTGTCGACCTGTTTGAGCTGGACCCGCACACGCCGGAAAGCATCTTTCTGCTGAAAACGCTGCATGCGCAGCGGCAGGCATATGCGGAACAATCCCAGCAACTCCCCCTGGCGGAGGCCGAACGCCGCCTCATCGATCTGCTCGAGCGCCTGTGGAGCGCCCCGCGAAATGCCAGCCTGTGGCGCCAGCTCGGCACATTGCTCACGGACGACCCAGAGCTGCGCCTTCGCCATCCGCGTCATGCCCACATTGCCCTGGCCTTCGCCGACGAGTTGGAACGTCCCTGAGGTGCTGCCCAATCAAGGCTGCACCTTCGAGGGCGACAACCTTCACGCCGGCTCCCCCCACAGCGGCTGCCGTTCATCCTCCGGCCTGCGGCATTTTATCACCACCCGCCCGGTAGCACAGGCAATCCTGCCACGGCGAGCTGCCGCGGTGTAGGCGGCTCGTCCGCCTTTCAAATAGGGGAGACCGATCTTCAATCGAAGCGACTCGGGGTGCGAAGAAGCATAACCCGTACCCAGCCTCGCTTGGCGGCACGCCGCAGCGAACGATGAGACAGGCATGGCCCCGCGCCGGCTGTACGGGGCGAGAGCCGTTCAGTCTTCTTCCATCAGGTCGCGTTCGGTGACCATGGCGAAGCCCTTGGAGGCCAGGGTTTCCATGGCCATTTCGATGTTATCGACCATCAGCGCCACGGCGGGGCGGCCTCGCGGCCTCACCAGCAGCGGATAGGCCTGCACAATGTTCACCTCGGCTTGCAGCAATGCCGTGCAGACGCGCAACAGCGGATTGGGATCCTCGGGCAACTCCACGCCGATCAGGTCGCGTTCAATGATGGCCAGCCCCGCACGCTCGAGAATCTCACGGCCTGGCTCGGGGTGGCTGAGCAGAAAGCGCACAAAAGCACATTCGGCACTCTCGGTAATGGAGAGGGCAACGATCCGCACCTTGCTGCCTTCGAAGCGGCGAACCACCTCGAGCAGTTGGCCTACCCGGTTCTCAAGAAAGACCGTGAACTGCCGAATGGTTGGGTAGTCGCGGCCGCGGGCTGTGAGGTAATCGGTGCCTGAACCTTCGCCAAAGCTCATCAGGATCGACTCGCCACAAGGACCGAGAGAGAAGGTACATCAGGTGGGAGGGCGTGATGCCGGCGAGCCGCGCAGCGGATGAAGAGCAGCAAAATGAATGATTGCCCGCGGCCTGGCAGTCACACGCTTGAAGTTCAGCATAGAGGTTCTGGTGCGGCCTAGTCAACCATGGTAAGGCCGGCATCGCCGGCGGAGCCTCGCGGCAATGCGGCAGGCTGAGGAGTGTGGGGAGGTGCCTGCCGCTTTCTACCCGCCGCACTCAGGCAGCCTCAGGGTGTTGACCGAATGCGGTGAGATTGGTCGTTACCTGCGCGGTGCACGCAGGTACTCCCAGAAGCGTACGTGTTGCCGCCGTGCCGCAAACTGTGGCGGCGGCAGTTTATCAGCATAGGTGGCGAGTTCAACGGTTGTTTGCCGCTGGCACGCAGCTTATACTCATCGTGGTTTTTGACCTGCCGGCACCCGCTTGCTGTTTCGGTTCCTACCTTGGAGGTCCAACTCATGACGCGTGCAACAGTAAGGCTGTTCTTGGCAGCGACGGCGGCGGCGGGGCTGTTGGTCTGGGGCGTGGCAACGGCGCAGGTCAAGCAGGGGAAGATGCGCAAGGCGGCAACCAAGTATCTGATGCGGGGCATCAACGCAGCGCATTGCGGCGGGCTGGCCGAGCTGCTCAAGGCGGGCCCCAAGAATGATGAGGAGTGGGACACTGCGGCCTGCCATGCCTCTTGCCTGAATGAGATGGGCTACCTGCTGATGGACGACGGCCGCTGCCCGGATGCAGATTGGGCCAATGCCGCCAAGACCCTGCGCGAGGGGAGCGAGGCGGTGCTGGCCGCCGCGCAGGCCAAGGACCTGGATGCAGCCCGCGCTGGCTTCGAAAACGTGACCAAGGCATGTGGAGCCTGCCACAAGGCCCACAAGAAGTAGCTTGACCAGACGTCCCGCCCACTGCCGCGGGACCCGCCGCGCGCCGCGCGGGGAAGCCACACTCCCCGCCGGCGTGCCGCTGCGGCGTGGGCGTGTCTTCCCCATATCAAGGATCTTCAGCCAGACGCCCCGCCGGGCTACGATCGGGTCATCATGCTTTATGGCGAGCCGCGGGTCCGGCCCGCAGCGGTGCAAGATCTGGACGTGCTGGTCGATTTTAACTGCCGGCTGGCAGCGGAGACGGAAGCCAGGTCCCTCGCACGCGAGGTGGTCCGCCGTGGCGTGCGCCGCGTGCTGGAAGATGCACGGCTGGGCCGCTACTTTGTGGCAGACCGTGCTGTCCTGCCGGTGGCGGCCCCTACCGGCGAGCCAATGCTTGCCGCAGCACCGGTGCTGGCCGGCCAGCTCATGATCACCACCGAGTGGAGCGACTGGCGCAATGGCCTGTTCTGGTGGATCCAGAGCGTGTACGTGCTGCCCGAGCATCGGGGCCAGGGTGTGTTTCGCACGCTGTTTGCGCATGTGGCGGCGCTGGCGAGGCAGGATCCCCAGACGTGCGGCCTGAGGTTGTACGTAGCGCGGCAGAACCGCCAGGCTCAGGCCGTGTACGAGCGTCTGGGAATGTCCTCCGCCGGCTATCTGGTGTACGAACTCGAGTGCCGTTGAATCGGCCGCGGCAGGCGATGGCCCTGTGGGATTTGCGGTGCCGTTGAGGTCAGCGGTGCTGGACGTCGATCCCAGTCGAGCGTCGCCAGCTTCCAGGTGGTGGGGATTCCTGTACCGTTGTCGTCAGCGTTACTGCCGCGAGCGTCCGCGATGAACATGCGGCCCCGAAAGAGGCTGCGGCCAGCGAACGGTCCTGGCAGACAGGCGCCCCGCTTGCGCCTTCCAGCCCGAAAGTTGCTCGAGAGGCTCGCCGTCCGTCGCCTCCTGGCGATTCACTTGGCCCCTCGCCACGCCAGGCTGCCATCAGCCGCGGCGTAGATGTATGTGTCTGCCTCGATCTGCCAATTCTGCGGCAGCCGGCCCGCCAGATCATCGGGTGCAAGGGCCGCCAGCGGGCTGATCTCCACCTTTACACCTGGCGCCACGCGCACTGCGGCGGCCTCGAGCCAGCGGCGGTGCAACCGAATCATGCGGGCCTGCACGTGCTCGGGTGCATCTCTCGGGGCGCCCGGGGCATTCTTGAGCGGGGCGAAGGCTTGCTCTGCATCCACCTCCACCACCAGGGCGCGGCGGGCATGGGGCAGCAGGTCGAAGATGAATTGCTCGAACTTGCAGGCATTCTCGCGTTCTGGTTGGACACGATAGCCGCTTTCGTCGATATAAGGCACCTTCTTGCGGGCCACGTGGAACGGCAGCGTACAGTCGGCCGTGCTGAATTGCGCGAGCAGCGGCAACTCAAAGAGATGCACGGCGATGTTCCCCGCCCAGAGCACCAGCGAGCCATCTGGATGCCGGCGTGCGGCGGCCTCGGCCGGTAGATCGCTGTACTCGATGATCTGCACGCGGCCGTCCACCTCCACCACATTGCCTACCCGCTCGTCGGGCGCCTGCTTGGCGACCACCTGGGTGGAAAGCTCCGATTGCTCCAGCAGGTGCCAGCCCGCAAACAGCGGCTCTCCCACAGTGGCCAGCGGATTATCGACCTGCATGTAAAACAGCCGCGTCAGCCCGCGATCCTGCATGTCTTGCAGCACGCCCTGGCTGCGCAGAGCACGCAGCAGGCCTCCGTGGCCATCGGGAGCCAGTGCCAGACTCGAGGGAGATTCGAGCAGCAGGCGGCCGGTCTGGGCGTCCACGGCGGGGAGGCTGCCTTGACGGAAGAGGGTGACGTGGCTGGGGGCAAGCCCAAAGTAGCCGTGCTGGGCGAGGAACGCGCACGTCTCGTCGTGGGTGGCACGGCTGGTCATGATGTACAAGGGGAGCGTCACATCATAACGGCGCTGCGCGGCCAGCACCTTCTCGCACAGGATCTGAAACAGAGAGCAGCCCGAGACAGGCCCGATGGGATACATTCCCTTGGGATGATCGAAGCCCAGTCGGGTGCCCTGCCCACCGGCGACGAGGAGCACGCCCAGTTGGCCGCTCGACCACGCCTGGATGCCAGTGCGGCGAGCTTCGTCTACGGGGTAGCTTGCGCCGGCGCCGTTCAGGCGGATGGCGGGCGGCCCCACGGCGCGCTCGGCCAGGCTGGCCGGCGGCTCCGCTGGCAGTGTGCGCGCAACACCGCCGCTGGTTGACAGGGGAGCGGGCGAACCGCCCTGCGGACCGTTTCGCGGCAACACATGGGTATGCACCAGGGAGTGCACTAGGTCCAGGTCCAGCTCCCGAATCTGTTCGGCGAGAGACTGCTGCTGATCGGGCGAAAGCCTGTCCCAGAATGCCAGCACATGCTGCTGTTCGATCGGTGCCAGCAGGGCGAGCAATTCGTGCTTCATGAGGGGCGCCTTCCGCTTTAGAGCCATGCGGGGGCAGCAAAGGCACGCCTCAAAGCGAACGCCTTGGGCAGGCGTGGCAACCGGATCGGGAAGCGCTTCGCCGCCTACGCGCAGGAGGGTGGACGAGGCCGCACATTTGCTGGCCGATTGTAACACATCTCCAGTCGCACGCTGTAATCCCCGGCCAAGCACCCTTCACCGGTACAGCACGCACGCGGCCAACTCCCCTTCCCACACTGGCACCGTCGCAACAACCGTCTGCCGCGGCAATCGCAACAGGCGCCTCAGCTCAGGGGCACCCGCAGCCCGTCGTAGGCCAGCTCCATGCCGGCAGGCAGGCGGGCCATGGCGGAGCCGTGTTCGAGTTCATGCCCAATATGCGTGAACAGCGTGCGCCGCGGCGCCAGTTTGCGGGCCACCTCGATGGCTTCTGGCAAACTGAAGTGCGTGGGATGCGGCCGGTCGCGCAGGGCGTCGAGAATCAGCACGTCCAGCCCTTCCAGCAGCGGCCAGCTTTCAGGCGGGATATGGTTCGTATCGGTGCAATAGGCCACGTTGCCCACACGGAAGCCCAGCACGCACCCTTTTCCGTGCCCGAGGCGGATCGGAACCACCCGCGCTCCCAGCAGCTCGAAAGGTGCGGTATCGATGCGACGAAACTCCACCAGCGGAATCCCGCCGGCATGGAACGGCTCCTCATCGGCAGCACAGGCGTAGTCGAACGCCTGGCGGATCCGCGCCTCGACCCAATCTTCGCAGCACAGCGGCACCCGCTTGTTCAGGTAGTAGGAGAACATGCGCAGGTCGTCCAGGCCGTAAAGGTGGTCGGCATGTGCGTGCGTATAGAGCACGGCGTGCACAATGCCCACTCCCTCGCGCAGAAGTTGCCAGCGCAAATCCGGCGGCGTGTCGATCAGCAGATGTCCCTGCGGCAGCCCCAGCACCACCGCGCAGCGCGTGCGCTGATTGCGCACATCCGTGCTGCTGCACGTAGCACAGTCGCAGCCGATCACCGGCACGCCTACCGATGTACCCGTGCCCAAGAACAACAACTGCCCGCTGAGATCGATGGTGCGTGGAGAACGAGCCACAGATGCCTCGCGTGTTTGGCGGCATTGTACGCCCTCGGCAGTGAGGGGCAACCTGGTGCATGGCGCCCCCTCGACCCTACCGCGAGGACCGCACACCTTCGCCTGCCCCGCCAACCTGTCCCGGCCTCCACGGGCACTCGGCCCGGCAGCGGCCACTCGACTTGAGGCGGCGACGGCTAGGGTCCGGCCAGCACCGTCCCACAGGGCAAGGTGAGCCTGGCTGTCGATAGCACAGCCCTCGCTGCTGAGAAGGCGGGGCCAGCCCTTGGCGAGACCGCCGCCTCACGGCAGCACAGCCCTCGCTGCTGGGAGCGTGGGCCTCCCGCCCCCCTGTTCCCGTAGCGTGGGATCCCCGCCGGCGACTTCCGGTTGCAATGCCCGCTGTGCCCGTGGGGACTTGCCGGGGCGTACAGCAGGCGATGGCCTCTCCTCCATTCCTCTTCCCTTGGTCAGGGGAGAAGGTGCCCCGTCCTTCTCTTGCCACTTTACACACCGGGCCGAGCGACCAAGAATCGTTGGCTCAGACATGGGGGCGTGTTGCCTCTTCCCACCTGGGAGCCAGCGTGCGAGGGCCCGCTGAACGATGGCAGGGGTACAGACTTATTATCCCGGAAAGAACGCACCGAATCCGTAGGGGCCAGCGTTTCGTGCCACGCTCACCTGCCATGAAGCGGCCGTGGGCTATTCGCGGCGTGCGCGGAGGCAGTGCTCGGCCTGCGCCCCCCTCTCTCTTGCCAGAGACGCATCTTGCGGCCTAATCTCATCGCTGCGGCTGGAACATTGGTATACCATCCGCTGCGTTGGAACATGCCTCAAGCAGAGTCCTCTACATGTCCGAGTTCGTAACCGTGGCCAAGGTCGGCGACATCCCGCCCGAGCAAGGCGCCAGTTTCGAGGTGGGCGGCCGCATGGTCGCCGTCTTCCACTGCGACGGGGCGTATTATGCCATCGACGACACCTGCCCCCATATGGGCGCCTCGCTCGGCGCAGGGTACGTGGAAGGCGGTGTCGTCACCTGTCCCTGGCATGCGTGGCGGTTCCGCGTCACGGATGGCACCTGGTGCGATAACCCGCGACTGAAGATCGATCGCTTCGAGGTACGAGTCGTGAACGACGAGATTCAGGTGCGCGTGACGCCGCGTCAGCCCCGCCCCAGGCCCGAGCCGGCTTAGCAACCCGTCGCCGAGGCTCCACAACGCAGGTTGGGCCCTGCGCCTCGGAGAGTTCCGACAAGTTGGATGTGCGAACGAACGGCGGCTACAAGCGGCCACCGCGCCTTGCAGAGCGCCAGCATGCCGACCTCCACCTGCCGCGAGCATTGAAATGCGGGCATCTCCGGCGAGAATGCAAGGGATAGCCGCACGATCTTGCAGACGCCTGCTGATCCCTTGTCGCTTGATCTGCCCATGAGTCGCAGCGCCTACGAATTCGATGTGTTGGTGGTCGGAGGCGGCCATGCCGGTGCAGAGGCGGCCGCCGCCGCGGCCCGCCTCGGCGCGCGGACGGCCTTGCTGACCACCAGCCTCGACACCATCGGCCAGATGAGCTGCAACCCGGCCATCGGCGGCGTGGCCAAGGGCCAGCTCGTCCGCGAGGTCGATGCGCTCGGCGGCCTGATGGGCCGTGCCATCGATGCCACGGGCATCCAGTTCCGCCTGCTCAATCGCCGCAAGGGCCCTGCCATGCACGGCCCGCGCGCACAGGCCGATAAGCGCGCCTACCAGCAAGAAATCAAGCGGCTGCTGGAAGAGCAGCCGGGCCTTGTGCTCACGCAAGAGGCCGTCGAAGACCTGCTCGTCGAGCCGGGGCCGCCTGCTCGCGTGCGGGGCGTCTGCGTGCGAGGCGGCGAGGTCTATCAGGCACGCGCCGTGATCCTCACCACCGGCACCTTCCTCCAGGCCCTGATGCACACCGGCGAACAGAAGACCCCTGGTGGCCGCGCCGGCGAAGGGACCAGTTCCGGCATCAGCAGCGCGCTGGTCCGGCACGGCTTCGAACTGGCCCGCTTCAAGACGGGTACTCCCCCACGGTTGCACGGCCGCACCATCGACTTCAGCCGCCTCGAACCACTGGCCGGCGACGACGTACCCCAGCCTTTCTCGTTTCTCACGCCTGCCATCGAGACGCCGCAGGTGCTGTGCTGGATCGCCTACACGAATCCCGCCGTGCACGAGCTGATCCGGGCGAACCTGCACCGGGCACCCATGTATTCCGGCCAGATTCAAAGCCGCGGCCCGCGCTACTGCCCGTCGATCGAAGACAAGGTGGTGCGCTTCGCAGAGAAAGAACGGCACCAGCTCTTCATCGAGCCAGAAGGCCGCCAGACCCAGGAGATGTACGTCAACGGCATCTCCACCAGTTTGCCGCGAGACGTGCAAGAAGGCATGTTGCGGCTGATTCCCGGGCTGGAGCGCGCCCACATCATGCGTTACGGCTATGCCGTGGAGTACGATTACGCGCCGCCCCAGCAGCTCTGGCCCACGCTGGAGACAAAGCGCGTGGCTGGCCTGTATCTGGCCGGCCAGATCAACGGTACCACGGGTTATGAAGAGGCCGCGGCACAGGGACTGCTGGCGGGCGCCAATGCGGCCCTGGCTTGCCTCGGCCGGGCGCCGCTGGTGTTCGATCGCAGCCAGGCCTACATCGGCGTGCTCATCGACGATCTGGTAACCCGTGGCGTCGACGAACCCTATCGCATGTTCACCAGCAGGGCGGAATACCGGCTGCTGTTGCGGCATGACAATGCCGACCGCCGCCTGACGCCCATCGGACGCGTCTGCGGTCTGGTGGACGACGTGCGCTGGAACGCCTTTCTCCAGAAGCGGGCACACATCGAATCGGCCCAGGCCATCCTCTCCGAACTGCGAGGGCCCGAAGGCAGCCTGCTGAAGCTGCTGAGCCGGTCGGAGACCACCTGGCAAGATGTGGTGGCCAGACATCCTCCGCTGGCCAGCGTGCCGCCCGAGGCCGTTGAGCAGGTGGTGTACGATGCCAAGTATGCCGGGTACATCGCACGGCAAGAGGTCGAGGTGGAGCGGGCACGCAGGCTGGCAGAGTTGCGCATTCCGCCTGGCTTCGATTATGCGGCCATCCGCCATTTGCGGGCCGAGGCACGTGAAAAGCTCTGTCGCGTGCAACCCCAGACGCTGGCCCAGGCCGGTCGGATTAGCGGCATCACTCCGGCCGATCTGGCGCTGGTCCGCCTGCACCTGGAAGGCCGCTAACGCCCATCCCGTCGCCGAGGGACGCCTGGATGGAGGCAGCCATGCCTGACGCTCCCCCCACAAACACTCGCCCCCACCGATGAGCGGGATCGCTCGCCACGATGGCCCACCACCATCGCTGATCGCGACCCCACGCCACGACCGCTTAGCCCCCACGGCAAGCAAAGCACGGCCTGAAACAGGCCGCCGCGCCAACCCCAGCAATCCTGCCAATCGCCAGCCACCGTACCTATCTCCAGCGACCACGTGCGCCCCACGCCAAGACTGGCACGGTACGCCGTCTCTTGGAAGCCTGGTCACGGCGTCCTACCCGGTATCCGGCCCCTCTCGCCCACGGTACGTCAGGCACAGCCAGTGTGCCGTGCGGGTCACGCCGCCGTGCAGGCCCACGCTGCCGAGCAAAAGAAAGCCGTGCAGAGAAAAAGGTGCTTTGCACAGCGGCCTGCCGGACCAAACGCGAAGGCACCGTTCGCCATCAGGGCCGCGAGAGAAGGGGGGCAGGCGCCCCACTTGGGGGCCGCTACGCCCGATTTGGCACCAAGAGCCTCCGCCCGCGGAAAGGGGCGTGGGCATCGGGTGCATGCGCCGGCGTGCTTTGGGCATGTTGGCACCTTGGGCACACCCCTGCGCCCGGCCGAGAAGTGTGCCCAAGCACCGCGATGCTGAGAGCTGCCCGCTAGCGTTTGGCACGTGCAGGCGCGTCTGCCCACTTCTCGGGGGCGCGCGGTCGGCCGCAAGGCCAAGTTTTGGCGCTGGCCCGCCGCACTGCCGCCCTTGGGCCGTCTGGTGCGAGCTACCGTGCCGCCGGACGGCTACGTTTGCTCTGAACAGGAGCCTTTGGGTTGCTGGGCTGGCTTTGTAAGGCAGAACTCGAAGCGCAGGTGAAGGCCGTGGCGCAAACATCCCATTTTGCCATGATTGTCGTAAGATGTTACGTTTATTTCACTTGCGTCGATAAAACCGATATTGACTGGCTTTGGAGGATAGGTATAATTCCGTCAAGTGGCAAACTCGGCAAGCCTGGTAGGGCTGGAGAAAGCTGCTGAATGCAGAGTACCCGGCAACCGCAGGTTTTGCGAGTGTTACAGCCACAGATGTGTAAAGGCAGTGTAAGGGTTTTGAAACACTTGGGAGGAGTTGCTTCTAACAGAAGGAATCTGCGTACGGCCTCGTTCATGGGCCTGTTAGGGGGAGCGAGTTAGCTTCAGCCGAACTGGCTGCCATGCCGGGGCATAGGGGTACCAGAAAGTTTTAGGGGCGAAGAGAGTGTGGACTTCAGTCCAGGGAGCGTAACACGGAGGATGCGGGGCATCGAGCAAGCTTTCAGCCACTGCACAGGTGGCGGTTTGGCGTGTGCGTGCACGCAGGACCGGGAGGCGCGAGGTGCTCTGCCAGAGCCGGCCCAATCGGGACGGGAAAAAAGGTGGTAAGCAGTTATGAAAACTGTGTTCACGACCGGCGAGGCTGCCAAGATCTGCAAGGTGAGTCAGCAGACCATCATTCGCTGCTTTGACTCGGGACAATTGAAGGGCTTCCGCGTGCCTGGGAGCCGATTCCGCCGCATTCCGCGGGACCAGTTGTTCAACTTCATGCGCGACAACGGCATTCCCACCGATGCCTTGGAGAGCGGCAAGCGGAAGGTGCTGATCGTCGACGACGACGAGGAGTTGGTCGAATTGATCACCGACGTGCTCGAACGCGATGGCCGCTTCGAGATCCGCAAGGCCAACAACGGGTTCGATGCCGGCATGCTGGTCAAGGAGTATCGGCCCGATCTGATTGTGCTGGACGTGATGCTGCCAGACATCAACGGGCGCGAGGTGTGCCAGCGGGTGCGCAACGACTCGAGCATGGACGAGGTGAAGATCATCTGCATCTCGGGCATGGTTGAGGAGGAGAAGGTGCAAGAGCTGCGCAACGCGGGCGCCAACGACTTCCTGCACAAGCCATTTGAGGTGGAGAAGCTGGTGGAGCGGATCTGCCACCTGCTGGACATGGAAGTGGCGGCGTCTCGTTAGCGTGAGCTGTACCTCTGCGCGTAGCAGGGGCGTTTGGCTCGGCGCCATGGGCCCAAGCGAGGCCGGCAGATGTGGCTGCTGCCCTGCGTAACGCGCGAGGGTTGCTGTTTGCGCCTGCCAGCGGCGGATCGGGCGGCTGCCCTGTTGCTGGATGTGCTGCTGGCGCCGGCGCAAGCCGAGACACATGCGGCAGCGGCCCTCTCAGCGTGCCCAGGGCTTGCCATCTGGTGCCTGGTGCACGCTGCGCAGTCGCCCGCAGGCACAGCACAGGCAGCCTTCGAGGGTCTCCAGGCGCTGGCACGTTGGCTTGCGGAGGCACGCTACCGGCTGAACTGGTCGGACGAGGGGGGTGATTGGCATGCCGGCGGTGCCGATACCACAGCGGAGGCAAGGACTGCCTTTGCCCGGCTAGCATCCAGGGCCTTGGCCGCGGCGGCACGCTTCGGAGAGGGCGCTGGCGAATGGACGGCAGAGGAGGCAGATGCCGGCCGCTTGCTGTCTCTGGTGCATGTGGCGCCGCAGTGGCTGAGCGCCGCGGGTCTGGGGCCAGATGGCCAGTGGGAGGCATGGCTGCCGCTATCTGTGGCGGAGAGGCTGACAGGCTTGCACACCGCGCAGGACCGTGTGGCAGTGCATGTGCGGCACTGCATGGGGGCGGATCTGCCGTCGGCTGGCGACGTGCATGCGTGCCGCTGGCTGGGGGAGGACCGCACGGCGGTCAAGTTGTTGCCGCAGGTGGCGGCCAGGCTGCGGCGGCTGGCGGAGCTGGAAGCTCGGCTGGCGCAGCTTGTGGAAGAGGAGAAGTTGGCCGCGTTGGCGGAGTTTGCGGCGGGGGCGGGGCACGAGATCAACAATCCACTGGCGGTAATCTCCGGCCGGGCCCAGCTCGCCTTGCGTAGCGAAGGTAATCCTGAGCGGCGCCGCGAGTTGGCCCTGATCCACGCGCAGGCCTTGCGCATTCACGAGATGATCGCCGATCTGATGTTATTCGCGCGCCCGCCCCTGCCGAGCTTTGCCACCTGCCAGATTGCCGAGGTGTTGCAGCAGGTGCGTCAAGAGGTCGCCGCCACGGCTGCCAGTTGCGGCGCCACGGTGGAGATGCGCCCCCCAGGCGATCTGTGCATTCGAACAGATGGCGTGCAGTTGGGTGTGGCCTTGCGTGCGGCAGTGGAGAATGCCTTGCAGGCGGTGCCGCCGGGCGGGCACGTCGAGGTAGCAGCGGCGGTGGTGGAGGTGCCCGCGGACGGGGCCGTATCAGCCTGCCCGCAGGAGGGGCCGCCAGGCGCCGGCAGGTGGCTGAAGATCTCGATCAGCGACAATGGGCCGGGGCTGGCACCCGAGGTGCGCCGGCATGCCTTCGATCCCTTCTACTCGGGCCGCGCCGCCGGGCGGGGACTGGGCATGGGGCTGTCCAAGTGCTGGCGGATTGCGCAGTTGCTGGGCGGCGGCATCGGGATCGCCTCGCGAGCAGGGGGCGGCACGCGCGTGACATTCTGGCTGCCGGCTGAGCCGCCGCAGGCGTGAGCGACGGCCTAGGCAGGAGCGCTTGCCACGCGGCAGGCCGGCGCTGCGAGCAACGGTCCTCCGCGTGCGGAGACGGGGCGTCAACAGGCCGGCTTGCGTGAGCAGCCTGCGCCGGCGGCCCCCGGTTGCGGAGACGGCGCAGGGCAAGGCAGCTTGCGGCACGCCACAGGGGCGACGGTGCGGCGCGATCGTGGCGCGCCATTGTGAAGGTGCCATGCTGAGGCACGATCCGGCGGTGCCATCAAGCAGCGCGATGGAATGGCGGAGGAGGGCGCCGAGGCGTGGGTCAGCTTTTCAGCCACCAGACCAGGCCGGCCGCAGCGAGCGCCAGCACGGCGGCCGGGGCCCATTTGGTGAACAGGCCGACGTTGGTAAACATCGTGCTAACGACGATCACCCAGCCGAAGAACGTAAAGTTGAAGGCCACGATGGTATACAGCAAGCGCTCTTTGCGGGCT
>JAIMBC010000077.1 GCA_023511675.1 Pirellulales bacterium | reverse complement strand
CGTGTGGGCGGGAGAAGTGGAGCTGAACGGCCAGTGCTTCCAGCTTGCCGAGGGGCTGGTGATCGAGCAGGCGGCCGGACCGCCGCTGGTGGAACGGCCGATCTGCGCCGACTTCGACGAACGTGGACGCCTGTACGTGGCCGACTCATCAGGTTCCAACGCGCCGGTGGCCCAGCAGCTCGAGGAACGGCCGCACCGTATCGTGCGGCTGGTGGATATCGACGGCGACGGCCGTTTCGACCAGGCCAGCACCTTCGCAGACCGCATGATGTTTCCCGAGGGCACGCTTTGGTATAAGGGATCGTTGTATGTCGCCGCGCCGCCGGTGATCTGGAAATTGACGGATGCCGATGACGACGGCGTGGCCGAGCAGCGTGAGGAATGGTTCAACGGCCAGACCCTGACCGGCTGCGCCAACGATCTGCATGGCCCCTATCTGGGTCCCGAGGGTTGGCTGTACTGGTGCAAGGGTGCCTTTGCTGAACAAACCTACGAGCGGCCGGGCCAGTCGCCCCTGGTTACGCGCGCTGCGCATATCTTCCGCCGGCATCCGCAGGGGGGGGTGATCGAGCCTGTGATGACCGGAGGGATGGACAATCCGGTCGAGCTGGTGTTCACCGCCGGCGGCGAGCGGATCTTCACCACGACCTTTCTCACGCATCCGGCCGGCGGCCAGCGAGACGGTTTGATTCATGCCATCTACGGCGGGGTGTATGGCAAGGTGCATGACGTGCTGGAGGGGCATCCGCAGACGGGCGGTCTGCTGCCCCCCTTAGTGCATCTGGGGGCGGCCGCGCCGTGCGGGCTGGTCCGCCTGGAAACCGACGGTCTGGGCAGCGGCTTTCGCGGCAATTTGCTGGCGTGCCTGTTCAACATGCGCAAGGTGACACGCCACGTGCTACAGCCCCAGGGCGCCACCTTCACAAGCCTCGACAGCGACCTCGTCGTTTCCAGCAGCATCGACTTCCATCCCACAGACGTGCTCGAAGATGCGGACGGCAGCGTGCTGGTGGTCGATACGGGCGGCTGGTACAAGCTCTGTTGCCCCACCTCGCAGCTTTACAAGCCCGATGTGCTGGGCGCCATCTACCGGCTGAGGCGCCAGCAGGCACCCAAGGTGGACGACCCGCGCGGGTTGCTGCTCGATTGGAACATGCCGGCAGCGCGGTTGGTGACGTTGCTGGATGACCCGCGGCCCGCGGTGGTGCGACGTGCCAGCGAGCGGCTGCAAGCGCTGGGCGGCCAGTCCGTGGCCCTGGTGGCGAAGCATTTTCAGCGGCTGGGGCCGGCAGGCCGCTGCCGGGCGGTGTGGACACTGGCGGGCATGCCGCAGCAGGCGGCTCGTCGCGTGATCCGCGATGCCCTGTCCGATCCGGACGAGACGGTGTGCCATGCGGCGATCCACGCGGCGGCGGTATGGAGGGACCGCGATGCCGTGCCGAATCTGGTGCGGCTGCTGCAATCTGCTCACCCACATCATCGGCGGGCGGCGGCCGAGGCGCTCGGGCGCTGTGGAGATCCTGCGGCCGTGCCGCCGCTGCTAGAGGCGGCGGCGACCGCCGAGGATCGCATTCTGGAGCACTCGTTGATCTACGCGCTGTTCGAGATTGGCGATGCGGCCTCGTTGGCGGCGGTGGAGGGGCTGCCGCGCGCCCGGCGTGCCGCGCTGCTGGCGCTCGACATGTTGCCCCACGGAGGATTGCAGGGGGAGCAGGTGGCGGCGTTGCTGGAAGGGCCGGACCCGCTGCTGCGGGACACGGCGGCGTGGCTCGTGCTCAGGCATCCTGAGTGGGGCGGAGTGCTGGCGCCCCGGTTGGGCGCACGCCTCCAGGCCGCAGCCGGCGCATCAGAAGGGCAGCAGGCCGAGCTGGCAGATCAACTGGCACACCTGGCTCGGCACGAGGCGGTACAGGCCCTGCTGGCGGAAACCGTTGCCGCTTCCGATCAAGATGCTGCCTGCCGCCGCCTGGCACTGGCCGCCATGCGTGCCAGCAGACTGCCGCGACTGCCTGATGCCTGGCTGGAAGCCTTCGCTCGACTGGACATGGATCCCGCGTTGTTGCCGGCGGCGGTCGAGGTAGTGCGCGCCCTGCCGGCCGCCGAACACCAGCACCAGCCGCTGCGCGCCCTGTTGCTGCGCACCGCGCAAAGCACGCAGCTCGACCCTGCTGCACGGCTGCGTGCCCTGGCCGCCGTGCCTGGCGGAAAGTTCGACCTGGACGACAACCTGTTCGAGCTGGCATGTCGGGCACTTGAAGCCGATGTCGCCCCGGCAGAGCGGTCCGCCGCGGCAGCCGCGCTGGCCACGGCCGAGTTGACGGCCACGCAGCTCTCGCGGCTGGCGGAGCTGGTACCCCAGATCGGCCCCATGGAGCTAACACGCGTGTTGCCCGCCTTCAGCTCGTGCAGCGATGAGGCGGTGGGCCTCGCCCTCGTGGCGGCACTCAAGGACTCTCCCGTGCTCTCCGCCCTGCCCGGCGACGCCTTGCACCAGGCCCTGGCAAAGTTCGGCCCGGCCGTGCAGCATGCCGCTGCCGAAGTGTATGGCCTGGCCGAGCTGGATCTCGCCCGCCAGCAGGCGCAGCTCGAGCAGGCACTGGCCTCTCTCTCAGGGGGAGATATCCGCCGCGGGCAGGCCCTGTTTCAGAGCAAACGGCTGGCCTGCTCGGCCTGCCATGCCATGGGCTACCTGGGCGGCCGCATCGGCCCCGACCTGACGCACATCGGCCGCATTCGCTCCGAACGCGACCTGCTCGAGTCGATCCTGTTCCCCAGCGCCAGCTTCGTGCGCAGCTACGAACCGGTGACCGTCCTCACCTACTCAGGCCAAACCCAGAACGGCCTGGTACTGCGAGACACGGCTG
Organism: Pirellulales bacterium; assembly: GCA_023511675.1. Lineage (GTDB taxonomy): Bacteria > Planctomycetota > Planctomycetia > Pirellulales > JAIMBC01 > JAIMBC01. The sequence goes on along the minus strand of JAIMBC010000077.1, from coordinate 18,822 downwards.
AAGAGCTGGTCCTCGCCACCGGCGTGGACACTCAGGTCCGCATCCCACGAGACGAGATCGAGGAGATCTGGCCTGGCAAGGTGTCCATCATGCCCGCCGGTCTGGACAAACTGCTCACCCCACAGGAGCTGGCCGATCTGGTGGCCTTCCTCAAAGCGGCACAATAGGCTGCACGCATGGGACATGCCGCCCAGCACTACTGCCTGCGCGAGGCCCCGTAGCATGAAACGTGTCGACCATTCCGGCATGTGGCTTGGGTATAGCACCACGATGCCTGCGCTGGACGCACCAGCATGAAAAACTTCGACTGCATTGTCATCGGCACGGGAGGCGTGGGCAGTGCGGCCTTGTACCACGCGGCGCGGCGGGGACTGCGGGTAGCAGGCCTGGACCGCTTTCCGCCTGGGCATGATCGGGGCAGCTCGCACGGGCAGACGCGGATTATCAGGCAGGCGTATTTTGAGCATCCCGACTACGTGCCGCTGGTGCTGCGGGCATATCGTCTGTGGGAAGACCTATCTGCAAGCTGCGGCGAGCAGCTTTATCATGCGACGGGCCTGGTGCAGTTTGGTCCGCCGGATGGGGTGGTCTTGCCGGGGGTCATGGCGTCTGCGCAGCAGCATGGTTTGGCCGTCGAGCGGCTGAGCGGGGCCGAGGCCATGGCCCGCTGGCCGGCGTTCAGGGTGCCGCCGGGGCTGGAGGCGGTGTACGAGCCGCAGGCGGGCTATCTGCTTGTGGAGCGATGTGTGCAGGCCCATGCGGCCAGTGCGGTCGGGCTGGGAGCAGAGCTGTATCCGGGCGCTGCGGTGCGGGCCTGGCAAGCCGATGCGCAGGGCGTGTGCGTGCAGACCGATGCGGAGAGCTTTGCGGCACGTTCCTTGATCGTGACGGCCGGGGCGTGGGCCGGGGAGCTTTTGGCAGAGCTGAAGTTGCGACTGGAGGTGCGTCGCAAGGCGATGTACTGGTTCCGGGCCGAAGGGCCGTTGTATGCCGCGGCGCGGATGCCCTGTTACCTCTACGAGCTGCCGCAGGGGGTGTTCTATGGCATGCCGCGGATCGACCATCGCGGCATCAAGGCTGCCGAGCATAGCGGCGGCCTGCCCGTCACCGACCCGCTTGGCGTGGATCGCGCCATCGATCCGTGCGACCTGGCTCGTGTGCAAGCCATGATTTCCGAGTGCCTGCCGGGGGCGGCTGCGCAGCCCTCAGATCATAGCGTTTGCCTCTACACGATGAGTGCCGACGAACACTTTATCGTGGACTGCCATCCTGAGTATCCGCACGTCGCCTTTGCTGCGGGCCTTTCTGGCCATGGATTCAAGTTCGCTTGCGTGCTGGGTGAAGCGCTGGTGGCGCTGGTCTGCGGGGAGGCCAAGCCGGCGGAGCTGGCGTTCTTGGGCCTGCAACGCGCCGGTATTCGCGCGGCATGCTGACCGCTGCCCGTGGGCGAGGTGGTACCAGCGAGGAAAAACCCCCCTCCTCGCCGCAGGGCGGCAGGCTCGTTTTGCGGCGTGGCAGGCGCGTCCTGCGGTATCGCAGGCAGGTCTTGCGGTGTGGCAGGCGCGTCATGTGGTGAGGATGGCGCGTCATGCGGGCACGGCAGGCTGGTTTTGCCAGGTGGCCCGTTTACTCAAGCCTGGTGCCAGCCGCTGCCCCAGTGCACGCCGAGCATGATCACGTTCAGCCCGGAGCCGATGCCCAGCAGCGCCACGCGCTGGCCGGCCCGTATCTGACCTTGCTGGATACCCCGGGCCAGCGTGGCGGGAAGCGCGGCAGCACCGGTGTTGCCGAGATCTTCAAAGCTGATGAGATCCCTGGCGGGATCCAGCCGCAGGGCCTCCAGCAGTGCGCGGCGGTGTGCCGCGCCAACCTGGTGGCAAACCGTGCGATCGATCTGGCCGGCCGTCCAGCCCACGGCGGCCAGAAAGTCAGCAAACGTCTCGGCCGCCGCCCCCACCCCGGCGTGCAGCAGCAGCTCTGCCTCGGTCTGCATCAGCAGGCCCGAGCGGCCATTGGCCGCATCGACTCCGCCGAAGCAGAGGCGGTGGTGTGCCGTGAAGGCGCGACACACCCCCCCCAGCAAACGGTTGCCCGTGCGGCTCATGTCGCGGCGGACCAGCACCAATGCGGCGCTGGCCGAGCCGATGGTCAGCGAGGCCATGGCCAGCTTCAGAGCGTCTCGGGAGAGGCTCGCCTCCTCGTTCAGCCGGGCGATGGTGTGCTCCACCAAGCTGCGGCCGCACTCGCTACCCACGATGAGGGCCGCATCTGCCTGACCCAGCTCGATCTGGTTGGCCGCCTGCACCACCCCATTGAGCAGGCCCAGGCAGGCATTCGAGACGTCATACACCTGGCAGGCGGCCGGCAAGCCCAGCTCGAAGTGGACTCGCGCCGCCGTAGCAGGCTCCAGGTGGTCTCGACACACCGAACCGTGTACCAGCACGCCCACGTCACGCGGGGAAATACCGGCGGCTTGCAATGCCAGCCGGCCTGTGGCAATGCTCGCCTCGCTGGGAGCCATGCCTTGGGGCCAGAACCGCCGCCGGCGAATGCCCGTCATCAGCTCCAGCCGGCCCGCGGGAAGCTGCAGCCGCTCATAGGCCGGGGCCAACCGCGCCTCCAGCTCGTCGGACGACACCTCCTCCTCTGGCAGCGTGCACACCGCCGCCTCGAGTGCGACGCACTGATAGGCCAAGCGGCCGGACGGCATGGTAAATGAGTCTCTCAGGGCGGTCTGATGGCGGTCTGATCGGCGCAGGCAGAGCTGCGGGACAGCGTTTCGCATGGTAGCGTCGGCCGGCCGCCTTGAGAATGGCTGGAGCCGCCCTGAGGCGAAGGCTGGCGTGCAACCGGGTGCGCGACGCCGCCTCGCCTGCCCCACGGCCGCCTTCCCCACACGCGACCGCCACTGGGGCGTGGCCGGCCCACATGGGGCCTCGCACTCCAAAGCGGCCTCCCCAGCGCGCCGGCGGCCGTGCATCCGCTACAGCCGTTGCCGCCCCCGCCCTCCCGGCCAGCAATGGCCGGCTACGCGCGCACCTGGCGGCAGCCGGGGGAAAAATAACCTAGGCTTGCGGTAGACGCCTTTCGGCATGGCCCCGTTCGCGGGCCGCCGGGGCAGCAAACAGAAACATATCTCGACACGCCGCGCCGTTCTCGCGGCTGGAGCGATTCGACCATGTTGCTGAGGCAGTCTGCGCGCGCACGCGCCGGCAGGCCGCGCGCGCCTCTGCGGCTCCATCTCGAGCAGCTTGAACCGCTGCTGTTTCTCTCGGCGGATCCGCCGCTGGGCTCGCACGAGTGGTGGGCGCAGCAGCAGGTGTTTCTGGGCAGCATCAACGTGGCGGCGGCAGGCCCGAGTGCTTGGGAGGTGTCCTCGCTGGGCACAGCCGGCTGGAACATGATTCGCGCACCCGAGGCACGCAGCCAGTATGGCTATACCGGCAGCGGGTACACCGTGGCGGTGATCGATACGGGCGTCGATTACACCCATCCTGCCTTTCAGGGCCGCTATGTGGGAGGCTGGGACTTTGTGGCCAACGATGCCGACCCCATGGACGAGAACGGGCACGGCACGCACGTCGCCGGTATCATTGCGGCCAATCACAGCAGCCTGGTGGGGGTTGCTCCGGGAGCGAACATCGCGGCCCTGCGTGTGCTGGATGCCTCGGGCAGCGGCAGCTTCTCCAACGTGCAGCGGGCGCTGCAATGGGTGATCGAACATCAGCAGCAATACAACATTGTGGCGGTGAATCTCTCACTGGGATCGGGAAACTACGCCAGCAATCCGTTCACGTTTCTCAGCGGCGAGTTCCAGGCCCTCAAGGATCTGGGGGTGTTTGTGGCGGCGGCGTCGGGCAATAGCTTCTATGCCTACGGCAGCCAGCAAGGGCTGAGCTTCCCAGCCGTTTCCAGCTTGACCGTGAGCGTCGGCGCCGTGTGGGATGGCGCGTACGGCTCCGTCTCCTGGTCCAGCGGCGCCCAGGACTACAGCACGGCGGCAGATCGAGTCACCAGCTTCACGCAGCGCAGCAGTGCCTTGAACCTGCTCGCCCCCGGCGCTTTCATCTACTCGACCTACGTGGGGGGCGGGTTCGTGAACATGGCCGGCACGTCGATGGCCACGCCTTTTGTGGCCGGGGCCGCGGTGCTGGTGCATCAGGCACTCGACGCGACGGGACGCGCCTATCTGGCCCATCAGGACTATATCCTGAGCGTGCTGCAAAGCACGGGCGTGGTGGTGGTGGACGGGGACGACGAGCAGGACAATGTGATCAACACCGGGCTGAGCTTCCGGCGGATCGACGTGTGGGCGGCCCTGGCATCCGTGGGCAGCGGCTCCGGGCAAAACCCAGCCCTGACAGGCGATCAGGCATTCGTGGTCTCGCTGTACCAGACACTGCTGGGCCGCGATCCCGACGCGGCCGGGCTGTCCTACTGGAGTTTCAGGCTGGGCCAGGGCCTGAGCCGCGGCCAGTTGGCCCACGTGATCTGGAACTCGACCGAGCACCGCTCGCTGCAAGTGGCCGAAGCCTACACCACCGTGCTGGGAAGGCAGCCCGCAGCCGCCGAACGCAGCTACTGGGTCTCCGCCATGCAGGCCGGACTAGACGAGCGCGGCTTGTGGCGGGCCTTCCTCTGCTCCGCCGAGTACTCGGCCAGGTACGCCACCAACTCGGAGTTTGTGCAGAGTTTGTACCAGAATCTGCTGGGGCGCGGGGCCGATGCCTCCGGCCTGGTGCACTGGACCAGCCAGCTTGCCTCCGGCATGTCTCGCTCTCAACTGGTCGAGACGTTGATGAACACCGCGGAGCGGTACACCTTCTTGGTACGGCAGCTCTACCACCGGTTCTTGAATCGCTCAGCGGCAGCGAACGAGGTTGCTTACTGGCTCCAGCAGCTCCAGCAACAGCGGGCCGACTATCGGCAGGTGGCCTGCGGCTTCTTGGCATCGCCCGAGTTCTACGCTCGAGCTGTGTCCGCCGCACAGGTAACGTCTCTGCTGGCAACCGGCACGGCAGGGGCCGCGGCGCTGCATGCGCTGGCCGGTACGGCCTGGGCCGCCATGCCACAGGCAGCGACACAGGCGGTATTTTCCCAGCCAGCGGCGGCAGCCGCACCCCATGCCGCGTCTCAACACACGTTAGGGGATCTGCCGCGTGCGGCTCGTTCAGCGGACGATGCTCCTAGCCCAGCAGAGGCGGTTGGAAACGCGGCGGTGCTGGGAGCGACAGGCGGCGCGTTCGACTCCTCACTCGCCGGGAGCGGCCTGTTCGGCGCGGAAGCGGGCGCGGACGGCCTGGATCCGTGGCAGGACGCCGAAGCGGCGTCCGATGCGCAGTGGGCAGCGGCCGACGACGCGCTGGAGATGGAAACCGCGGCAGTGCTGTTCTAGCGCGCCATGGCAATCGGCCTGGCCGGACGATTACCCCTGATTGGAACCGCCGACGGCACGCAGGGCGCGGCGCTGGGCCGGACTGCGGCGTGTGCTGCGGCCTTTGGACGCAGCGGCCTCGCCGCTTGCCTCTGCCTGAGCTTGGCTGCCCTCAACCCCCGCCCGTGTGGTCTCGGTCTGTTTGCTGCTGGCCCGTTTTGTGCCGCCCCGTGAGGCGGCGGTCCGTTTGCTGCCGGAACCGGTGCGGGTGCTGCTGGCGCGTGTCTTGCCAGCAGGCGCGGCTGTCTTGGCTGCGGCACTGCGGCGTTTGGCAGCGATTGGGCGTTGGCGGCCGCGCTTGGCTGGGCCGGAGGCCTTGCGTTCTTCCAACCAGTGGCACGCCTGTTCAAGCGTCACCTCCTCGAGCGGGGTGCCTTTGGGCACCGAGGCGTTGGTGGTGCCGTCGCTCACATAGGGGCCATAACGGCCTTCGTAGAGAGAGACAGTGGCTCCCGTGGCTGGAACAGTGCCCAGGGTGCGTAAGGGCTCCCGTGGCGCGCCAAACCTGGCGCGTGTGCGTTTGGGCTGCCGCAACAGCTCGATGGCCTGCGGCAGTGTGATTTCCAGGGGAGAGACTCCCGCCGGCAGCGACCGCGTCTCGTTGCCGCACTTGACGAATGGGCCATAGCGCCCGTTGTGGGCCAGCACCGGTTGGCCTGCCAAGGCGGAGCCGTCCTCGGGAAAGTTGCCCAGCGTGCGCGGCAGCGACAGCAAGGCCAGCGCCGTCTGCAAGTCCACCTCCTCCGGCTTCATGCCCCGGGGTAGCGAAGCGTTCTGAGGCTTGCCGTTCTCCTCGCCGCTGCCCCGCTGCACGTAGGGGCCGTAGCGGCCCACGCGGAGGTAGATCGGCTGCCCATCCGCGTCATAGCCAAGCGGTGCATCTCGCCGCGCCGACTCGTCCAGCAGCGCCAGCGCACGCTCCACGGTCAGCTCATCGGGCGCCATTTCACTGGGAATGCTGGCGCGGCGCTCTCCGTGCTCCAGAAACGGCCCATAGCGGCCCACACGCACGTAAATATCGCCTCCCGTGGGCGCACGGCCGAGCCAGATACGGCTCACGTCCCGCGCGTCGATCTGATCTGCCTTTGCCTCCAGCTCCGGCTTCAGCCCCGGCCGGCTGTTGCCAAAGTAGAACTCCTTCAGGTATTCAACGTGGCTTGCCTCGCCGCGGCTGATGGAGTCCAGTTCGTCCTCCATCTCGGCCGTGAACTTGTAATCCACCAACTCGCTGAGGTGCTGCTCCAGCAACTGGCACACGGCAAAGGCCGTCCAGGTGGGCACCAATGCCCGCCCTCGCTTGAACACATAGTCTCGGGCCAGGATCGTCTCGATGATCGTGGCATAGGTGCTCGGCCGGCCGATCCCCTGGGCCTCCAGGGCCTGGGTCAAGGAGGCCTCGTTGTACCGGGGCGGCGGCTGCGTCTCGTGCCCCTTGGGCTCCAGCTTCAAGCACTCCAGCCGCTCGCCCACCGCCACGGCTGGCAACAGCTTTTCGCGGTCGGCCAATTCGGCCTCGGGATCATCCGCTCCTTCGACGTAGGCACGCAAATAGCCGGCAAAGTCGATGATCTTCCCGGCGGCCTGAAAGCGTGCCCCTCCCCCTTCGATGGCCAGCACAATCCGCCGCCCGCGCGCATCCTTCATCTGGCTGGCGATGGTGCGCTTCCAGATCAGTTCGAACAGCTTGAACTCGTCTTCCGACAGTTCGCCGCGCAGGGCCTCGGGCAGTTCGAAGGGGTGGCCGGCGGGGCGAATGGCCTCGTGCGCCTCTTGAGCGTTCTTGACCTTGGTGGCGTAGTGGCGAGGAGCATCGGGCAGATACTCGGGCCCATACTGCTGGCGAATGAGGTCCCGCGCGGCAGACACCGCCTCGTCGGCCAGGGCGGTGGAGTCGGTCCGCATGTAGGTGATGTGCCCGTTCTCGTACAGGCTCTGCGCCACCTGCATGGTACGGCGAGCGGTAAAACCCAGCTTGCGATGGGCCTCTTGCTGCAACGTGCTGGTGGTGAAGGGAGGGGCCGGCCGGCTGATATCCGCCTGCTCCTCGACGCTGGCCACGCGAAACTCAGCACTACGCAAGCGCTCTGCCAGCTCGCAGGCTTCGCTCTCCGTCAGTACCAGCAGATTCGGATCCTTGACCTTCCCGTCGCGAGGATCGAAGTCCTTGCCGGAGGGAATCCGCCGTCCCTGGAAGCTGGCCAGCACCGCTTCGAGCCGTTCCTGGTTGGCGCGGGCAAACAGCCCGAGCAGATCCCAGTAGCTCGCCGAGCGGAACGCCATCCGCTCGCGCTCGCGTTCCACGATCATCCGTACCGCCACGCTTTGCACGCGGCCAGCCGAGAGCTTGGGACGGACCTTCTTCCACAACAGCGGCGAGACCTCGTAACCGTACAGGCGGTCAAGGATCCGCCGCGCCTCCTGAGCCTGCACCAGGGCTTCGTCGATGTCGCGCGGGTTGGCAAGCGCTTGCTGAATGGCCTGAGCCGTGATCTCGTGGAACACCAGCCGCCGCACCGGAACGCGGGGTTGCAGGACCTCACGGAGGTGCCAGCTTATCGCCTCTCCCTCGCGGTCCTCGTCCGTGGCCAGATACAGCTCGCTGGCCTCGCGGAGCAGCTTCTTGAGCTTGCGCACCTGCTCGGCCTTCTTGGCGGGAATCACATAGATGGGCTTGAAGCCCTCGGCCACGTTGACGCCCAGCCGTGCCCAGGGCTGGCCCTTGTATTCCTTGGGAACGGCCCCGGCGTTCTCCGGCAGATCGCGAATATGGCCGATGCTGGCCTCCACCACAAAGTTGCGGCCGAGGAATTTGCTGATCGTCCGCGCCTTGGCGGGCGACTCGACAATTACGAGCGATTTGCCGCCGGTCTGCTTTGCGGTCTTGGGCATTTGTTAATCTGGTAAAAGTAGGAGTTGTGGGGGCTGTGCGTCGCTGTTACTAAGACTTTGGTGCCCATTTGGCGGCGGGTCAAATAGGGTCTGGGGGTAATGATTTTAGCGGCTGTGAGGTGGAGCGTGGCGGCCTCCATACCCGATTGCCGTTGCATTTGCGTGGCGGGCCCCTACAATCACTTTCTTCGAGGGCGCCCCTTCCCTCGGCTCACTCCTAATATTTATGTGGCCCGGCTGTCAAGGCGTTATCTGCCAGCCGGGGCGTTGGTATCGGAGGGATTCACCCCGCATGGCCAGCCCTTTTGCGGTGTTCAGAAAGTATCAGCGGCCGATGATGGCCGTGCTGGGCATCCTCTGCATGATTGCCTTCTCCGTGGTCGGATTCTCTGGTTGGGGCCGAGACGGCCAGGCGGGCGGCGATCCGCTGGTCGCCACCACGCGCTTCGGAAAGCTCTACCAATCGCAGGTCGATATGCTGCTGCAAATGCGGTACCGCGCCAACCTGATTGTAGCGCGTGCCGCTCAGGCCGATCTGCTGGTGCAAGCGCTGCGGCAGCTTCCGGGGGCCGAGGCCTCTGCTCGTGACGCCGAGCAACGCTTCTACCACTACTTTGGCAGCGCGGACGAAGAATCGGTGGTGGAGACCTTTGTGCAGGCGGAGTTGGCGCGGGAGATGGGCATTACGCTGGGCGATGCCGCGGTGAACCACTTCTTGCAGGGAGAGCTGGCGGAGCTGCGGGGCATGATCATTCGGCAGTTGTTCAACCAGGAGCCCGAGCCGCCGGACTACCGGGATGTGTTCCGCGCCGTCGGCATTTCCGAGGTGCAAGCCTTTGCCGCTCTGGAGCATGAACTGCTGGCCCGCAAGTTTCGCGAGATGTTCTTTCCTCGCACCACATCCGACCCGCTGTTGCGGCAGCTCGGACTAGAGATGACGGGCCTCCCCTCCACCCCAGCAGAGCGGTGGGAGTACTTCTTGCGAGAGAGGCCGCGTGCCCGTGTTGAGCTGGCAGCCGTGCCTGTCGCTGATTTTCTCGATCAGGTGCCTGAGCCGAGCGAGGCAGAGGTAGAGCAGTTCTACCAGCAGCATCGGTTGCAGGAGCCTGATCCGCTTTCGCCCGAGCCGGGATTCAAGATTCCTAAGCGCGTGAGGGTGCAGTATGCGGTCGCGGAATACGAGAAGTTCTTGAGGCCGAGCGAGGTCACGCTTGCCGAGATTGCCGAGCGATACGACCGCGATAAGGATGCCTTGTACATCCATCCCAAGTTGCTCGAGTACGAGGCGTCTGTGCGCGAGCAGCAGCGCCGCAAGGAGGAAGAGGAGAAGAAGAAGCAGGCCGAAAAGCAGAAAAAGGCCAAGCCGGCACGTAAGCAGAAAGGCTCCTCCAAGGAGAAGGCCCCCGATGCCAAGTCAGACAGTAACGGCGGAGGGAAGGCCACGAAGAACCCCTCTTCGCGGCCCGAGGCCAACGACTCGGGGTGGAACTGGCCCCGCCTGCCCAGCGTGGCGGCTGCCTCGCCCGCAGGATGGCTCGCTGCCGCCCTGCTAGAGGCTCCAGCCGAGGAAAGCGAGCCATCTGATCCCGCCGAACCGGCGGATCCCATGGATCCGTCCGGCCAGGCTGATGAGCCCGTTCAGCCCGAGCAGCCTAGTGAGGCTGATGAGGTTGGAGAACCCGATCAGCCGCACAAGCCCAATCAGGCCGACGAGCGAAATCAGGCCGACGAGCCCAATCAGGCCAACAAGCCCGATCAGGCAGACAAGCCCGATCAGGCCGATCACACGCCGCCGACTCCGCCGCCGGCCATCGACCTGGACAAGTTCATGCTGCCGCCGGCGGATATTCGGCAGCGCGTCTATCGGCCATTGAGCGAGGTCGCCGAGGAGATCCGCTCGCGCGTGGCCGCCGAGCGGGCCGACGAGCAGATCCAGGCAGCCATCGATGCGGTGCGCAGTGCCGCCGCGGCCTACGCCCGGGAGCTGGCACGCTATGCCCTGGATGTCAAGCAAGATCCTCAGCTCCCGCCGCCTGCGAAACCCGACTTGGCCGCTGTTGCCAAGGGCAAGGGATTGTCGTTCCGCACCACCAAGCTGATCTCTGCTGTACAGGCCGCCAGCCTGCCAGGTCTGGGAGAATCGGCGGTAAGCGGCCTGGGCGGGCACCAATCGTTTGTGGACCTGGCTTTTTCAGATCTGCCGCTGTTTCAGCCCGAGGTCACGGAGGACGCATCCCGCAACCGGTACGTGTTCTGGGTGATCGCTTCCCAGCCGGCTCGGATACCGGAACTTAAGGAGATTCGGGCAGAGGTTGTGCGGGCATGGAAGCTGGTGCAGGCCCGCGGGCTCGCTCGCCAGCATGCAGCACGGCTGGCTGACGAGGCCCGGGCTGCCAAGCAGACGCTGGCAGAGTTCCTCAAGGGTAAGAAATACCAGGCCGTGCAGAGCGAGCCATTCTCCTGGATGACTTACGGCTCCGCTGGCGGTTTTGGGTTCGCTGCGCGGCCCACGATCAGCCAGGTCAAGGGGGTGGAGTCGCCCGGTCATGAGTTCATGCGTACGGTGTTCGGCCTAGAGGTGGGTCAGTTTGGCGTGGCGATGAATCAGCCGCAGACGGCCGCGTACGTGATTCGCTTGACCAGCCTGGAGCCTTCTCGCGAGGTGCAGCGGGCCGAGTTCATCTCCGAGCGGCTGCCATTCTACATGCGAACCGCCAGCGCCGACCAAGAAGGGGTGCTGAAGAGTTGGCGCGAGGGGATCAGCCGCGCTGGCCGGTTGGTGTGGGCGCCGGGGCATCCCACGCGCGACGCACGTGCGGCAAGCCAGGAGGACGAAGAAGCCTAGCGAGGCAGGTTGCCGCCTGGGCCAGGTCATTGCCAGTGAGCGGCGGGGCTGAACAACGCTTGGTGGAAGCGGAATCGGTCTGGTATCCGAGGCGAGGTTCTGTTAAAGATCTGGGCCGAGCTGACCGGCGAGGCACGGCTTCCAGGGGCCTCTGCAGTCGATGCTCACTAGCTGGGCCATCCAGCCGGTGTGGTTGGCACGCATGCTTTGCTGCCGGGCGGCCAGCCGCGGTACTCGCTGCTGGCGGTAATCTGCCAGGCGAAGCGTTCGATGGATGAGGAGCTGGGCAACATGCGCTCGCGCTGTACGCACCTTCTGTGGGTATTCGTCACCTGTGCGGGAACGTTCTGCTGGGCGCCGCGGCTGGCGGCCGAACCGCCCTGGAGCAAGTTGCTGCTCTTCAAACGCATCGAGGCGGACCCGGACAAGGACTACGCGCTTACCGAAAAGGAGGGCCCCTGGATGATCATGGCGGCCACCTTCTCGGGCGAGGGGGCCATGAGCCAGGCCCGCGAGTTGGTGTATGAACTCCGCTCTCGGTACAAGCTGCCTGCCTACACGCACGACATGCAGTTCGATTTCTCGCAGGGCCCCTATCAGGGCGCCAGCGGCCAGTCTCCGTCCGATCGGCGCTACCGCTATCGCCTCGACAAGCGCTACGAGGTGGCCGTGCTCGTCGGCAACTATCCCAGCGTGGACGACCCCGAAGCCCAACGCGTGCTCAAGAAGATCAAGTACATCCAGCCTGAGTGCATGCAGTTGGAGAAACGCATCAAGGAGGGCAAGAAAGACAGCCGCACGCTGGGAGCCTTCCGCCTGGCCCAGCTTGCCGTGCACGAGGTTGCCCGCACGGCCAATCGCCAGAAGGGACCTCTGGGCCACGCCTTCATCACCACCAACCCCCTCTTGCCGGACGAGTATTTTGTGCCGCCAGGCATCGACCCGCTCGTCGAAGAGATCAACAAGCCGGTACAATACAGCCTGCTCGACTGCCCAGGCCGCTATAGCTGTCGCGTGGCAACCTTTACGGGCGCGGCGCTCATCGACCCGCTCGATATCCGGGCGGTGGAAGAAGGGCGAGGCAAGTTGCCCAGCCGCCTGGCCGAGGCCGCCGAGCGTGCCCACAAACTTACCATGGCCCTGCGTGCAGAAGGCATCGAGGCGTACGAATTCCATGACCGGTACTCCAGCATCGTCACGGTCGGCAGCTTCGATTGGATCTGGAAGACGGACGAACAGGGCCGTACCATCATGAATCCAGCCGCGGAAGAGGTGATCAACACCTTCGGCATGGAGCAGAAGGGCGCGTTGCAGCCGGGCGCCACCGCCCAAGTGCGCAGCAAGGACGGCATCCCCTTCGACATCCTCCCCGTGCCGATCGAGGTTCCGCGGCGGTCCGTGGCGGCACGCTACGAGCGGCGAGTGCAGGGATCCCGCCCGTGAGCCTGCCGCGGCTTGTGGTGGCCACGCACAATCGTGCCAAGGGCCAGGAGTTGGTCGAACTATTGGCCCCCCTGGGCCTGGATGTGCGGACGCTGGCCGACTTTCCCGCCGCCCTGAAGGTGGAAGAAACGGGCGAGACCTTTGCTGCCAACGCCGCGCTCAAGGCCTGCCAGCAGGCCCGCCACCTGAGGGAGTGGGTCCTGGCAGACGACAGCGGCCTGGAGGTCGATGCCCTCGGCGGACGGCCCGGGGTGCATTCCGCCCACTACGCAGCTCCCCAGGCCAGCGACCAGCAGAACAATCAACGCCTCCTGGAAGAACTTGCCGGCGTGCCGCTTGCGCGCCGCACCGCCCGGTATGTGTGCCACATCACGCTGGCCGACCCGCTGGGCACGATTCGCGCCGAGGCAGAGGCATCCTGTCGCGGCCGGATCACCGAACAGCCGCGCGGCACGAACGGTTTCGGTTACGATCCGCTATTTGAAATTGTCGAGTATCACCGCACGTTCGGTGAGCTGCCGCCCGCCGTGAAGGCCTGCCTCAGCCATCGTGCGCGGGCCATGCAGATGATTGCCCCCGCTATCGAACGCTTGCTGCGCGCGGGGGAGTGGCTGGCGGTCAAGCCGCCATCGGCCGAAACGCGGGCCGTGTAGGGAATGGCGTGCGGCGCTACCGTCTGGGAAGGCTCTTCTGCTCCCACTGGACCTCGGCGCACACCGCTACCCGCCGTGGGGCGGGCGGACGGAGCCACGCTGGGCCCCGCTCCCCCCTGCCTCCCTCTGAAGCTTGCGTGGCGCGGGGCGGTGAGGCCCGCCAGCGACCGGCCGGGCAAGTTGGCAAGCCAGGCTTCAAGTTGGCTCGTAGAATTGAGTGGGCGTCTCACCAGGCGGCAGGCGGCGTGACTGTGGGGCGGGCCGCCGCACTTCCGGCGATGGCGATGGGGGCCGCTGTTTCCTGTTCCCCGAACCTCTGACTAGCGATGCAAGTACCTGGCATGAAGCCGCTGCGTTTTCGGCACGCGCGCCGCTCGTTTCAAGCGAGGCGCGATGAATATGGCATCCCGCATGTGCGCGCCGAGAGCTGGCATGACGCGCTGTATGCGCTAGGGTTTCTGCATGCTGTCGATCGGCCCACGCAACTGCTCTTCTCTCGCGCCGTGGCCAGTGGGCGTTCCGCGGAGTTGATTGCCGATCGTCCGGAGTTGCTGGAAACGGATCGGTTTTTTCGCCGGGTGGGCTTGCATGTGGGCCTGGAAGCTGAGATTGCCGCGCTGGACGAGGACAGCCTTTCAGCCCTGCATGCGTACTGCGAGGGGGTCAATCACGGTCTGAAACAGGCGGGCAGATCGCTGCCCATGTGGGCCACCGGCTTTCGTCCCGAGCCCTGGGAGCCGACGGCGGTTCTGCTCTTGGCGAACCTGCTCAACTTCGGCGGCCTGGTGGTCAGCCAGCAGCAGAACGAGCGGCTGATTGTGGAGTTGATTCAGGCGGGTGTGGACCGGGACAAGCTGCGTGAGCTGTTCTCGCCCCTGCTGGACGACGCAGACTTCGACCTGCTCACGCGGGTGAGGATTGCCAACCGCCTGTCGGACCAGGCGCTGGAGTTGATCACCGACCTGCCGCGGCTGGCCGGCAGCAATGCCTGGGCGGTCAGCCCCATCCGCAGCGCCAGCGGCAGCGCCTTGCTGGCTTCGGACCCTCACCTGGAGGTCAATCGGCTGCCGGGAGTGTGGTACGAGGCCATGTTGTCCTGGAGCGGAGAGTACGTGCTCGGTGCCACGCTGCCTGGCTGCCCGATCTTCGCAGTGGCGAGAAACCGGCAGCTTGCCTGGGGCGTCACCTACATGAAGGCGGATACCTTCGACTCGTTCATCGAAGACACGCGCCGCCATCGCGGCGTGTGGCAGTATCGGCGCGGCGACGAATGGCGCGAATTCGACGTGCGCCACGAGGTCATCCGCCGCAAAAACGGCCCTGCCGAAACGCTGCTGGTCTACTCCAATCCGCAAGGAACCCTCGAAGGCGATCCCGAAGTCTACGGCCCGGGGCTGGTGCTTTCTCTTTCCTGGTCGGGCACGCACACCGGCAGCGGCCGCTCGCTGTCCACCTGGCTGAACCTGGTGTTCTGTTCGGCCACACGCCAGGCGATGGACCTGGTGCGAGACTGCCCCCAGCCCACGCTGATCTGGGTCTTCGCCGATCGAGGGGGCCATATCGGCCGCCAGGCCAATGGCTGGATCCCCGTGCGCGGCGGCGGCTACAGCGGCCTGCTGCCCATTCCCGCCTGGGACGAAGCCAACCACTGGCAAGGCTGGCATCCCAGCAGCGTCTTGCCCAGCGACTACGATCCCCCGCAGGGCTATGTCTCTGCCGCTAATGAGGATGTGAATCCCCCGGGCGGCCCCCGACTGATCACCCAACCCCTGGCCGATTACCGCAAGCGGCGCATCGACGAACGCCTCGCCGCACTGCCGCAGGCCACCCTGGCCGACATGCAAGCTCTGCAATACGACGTGGTGAGCGTGCAAGCCCGCGACCTGCTGGCCGTCTTTCTACCCCATCTGCCGCCAGGAGAAATCCGAGACCGGCTGGCAGCCTGGGATGGCAGCTTCTCGCCCCAAAGCTACGAGGCCACGCTGTTCACCCGCCTGTACCGAAACGTGCTGCTGGAGGTGTTCGGCCAGGATCCCCGCCGGCAGGGCGGACTCGGCTGGCGCCGCCTGCTCTACCTGTGCACGAGGGCCGGGTTCTCCATGATGGTGGTCACCTGCCTCGACCGCACCCTCAAGCAGGAGCATTCCCTCTGGTGGGAGGGCCGCGACAAGGGAGAACTCATCCGCCGCGCGGCGGCCCGGCTGGAAGAGGCCGAGGAGCAGCCCTGGGAAGTGACGAATGCCTTTCAGTTCACCAATCGCTTCTTTGAAGCACGCTTTGTCGGGCGGGCGCTGGGCTTCCACACCAGCGAGCTGGGCATGCCCGGCTGCCACGCCACGCCTTTCCAGGGCCACCTGCTGCGCGTGGCCAAGCGCGAAACGACCTTCGCCCCCAGCTACCACTTTGTTACCGACCTTGCCACCGACGAGGCGTGGACCAACCTGCCCGGCGGCGCAAGTGAAAGCCGCTTTTCTCGCTGGTACAAGAACCTGATCCCCCTCTGGCTCGAAGGCCGTTACAAGCGGCTGGGCGCCTTGCCAGAGGACACGACCGCTAAGGACATCTCGTGAGCCGTCTGAACCAGCGGACCTGCCCTCATCCGCGGGGTCGGTGTCAGCAGATGCTGGAGATGGCCATGCCCGTTGAGGACACCGACGATGAGAGCACGTCACAAACCCCGTGGCACCGGCGTCCCGCCCATGGGAGCACAGCACGTGGAAACGAAACTGCCACGAGACTTTGTTTACTGCCTGAAGCGAAGTGGGTCTTGCCACGCAAGTGGGGTTGTGTGGCGCATTTCCCGCATCATTGATGGTTCGGCCCCAGCCTGTCCGCGCTGCGATGGCTGTGGCGTGGTCATCGGCGAAGCGGCAACGAGCTAGCCGCTGCGGGGCTCATGCTGGCCCGCCGGTTGGAAGAGGCGCTTTGGGGCCGTCTCACTGATGTGCCGAACCGCCGGCTGGCCAAGCACATGCGGAAACACGCGAGGCGCTGGTTGTGGTTCGCGACCGAAGCGACGATCGACGCGACGAACCATCGTGCCGAATGAGCGCTGCGTCCAGCGCCGGCGAGCCGCGAGGTCTGGCACGGCAACCGCACGTGGCAGGGGGCGGGAGGAGGACGGCAACGATTGGGGAGACACATCCCGACACTCCTCTCCCCCCTGTGCGCGGTGATATGGCCAGGGAGCAGGAAGGGACGTTCTGGAAGCGGTTTTCGGCTGCCTTCGCCGCCGCGGAGGGCTATTTGTGCACAGACACGTATGCCATGCGCAGCTCGTGCAGGGTGTGTTCGAGAAACTGGGCCTCTCGCTCGGAGAGATTGCCGCGCGTCTTGTCTTGCAGCACTTGCAGCGTATCGATCAGGTAGCGGGCCTGAGGCAGATCCGGCTGCATGGCCGGTTCGGTCGGAATGGCACCGAGGGCCACCAGCGCCTGCACGGCCAGTTGATTGACCAGCGTGGCGAAGGAGGCGGGGGGCAGCTCCTTCGCGCCGGCGGGGGAAGGCTCCTGCCCGCCCGTCTGTTGGGTGCCCGGCGTGGCAGCCTTGGCAGCCTCTGCACGTGCGGCGGCCTCTTTTTCGGCCTTCACGCGAGCCTTGTAGTCCTCATCGACGATGATTTTGGGTTCAGGCTGATCTGCGTTCATCTAACCTCGACCTCGCGTGCCCGCTCGCCGCGCTCGGCCTGTCGAGCCAGGGCTGCGGCCACCAGCCCGGCAAACAGGGGGTGCGGCGCCGTGGGCTTGCTCTTGAACTCAGGGTGGAATTGCACGGCCACGAACCAGGGGTGGCCCTCCAGCTCGATGATCTCCACGAGGGCGCCGTCCGGGCTGGTGCCGACGGCCCTCAGGCCGGCTGCGGCAAACTGCTCCCGATAGGCATTGTTGAACTCATAGCGGTGGCGATGCCGCTCGAGCACCATTTCTCGGCCATAGCAGGCATAGGCCTTGCTGTGGGGGTCGAGGATCGCGCGCTGGGCGCCCAAGCGCATGGTTCCGCCCTTGTTGATGATGGAGCGCTGCTCGTCCAGCAGGCACACTACGGGATGGGGCGTGTCCTTGTCGAACTCGGTCGAGTGCGCGCCGGCCAGCCCCAGCACGTGGCGTGCAAACTCTACCAGAGCGCACTGCATGCCCAGACAAATGCCCAAGAACGGTATCTCGCGTTCGCGCGCGTAGCGGATGGCCAGCACCTTGCCCTCAATGCCGCGTTCGCCAAAGCCGCCCGGAACAATCAGGCCGTCGAAGCCGGCCAGCAGCCGCTCCGCCCCCTCGCTCTCGACATCCTCGCTCTGCACGGCCTGCACGCGCACCTGGGTCTGGTGCGCCACTCCGGCGTGATCCAGGGCCTCGTAGATGGACTTGTAGGCGTCGCGATGGCCGGCGTACTTGCCCACCAGGGCAATGCTCACCTCGTGCAAGGGGTTGCGCAGCCGGTGGAGCAGCTCTCTCCAGGCGCGCAGGTCCAGCTCCCCGGCGTGCAGGCCCAGGCGCCGGACGATCAGCTCGTCCAGCCCGTTTTCCACCAGGCTCAGCGGCACCTCGTAGATGGAAAAGTCCTTGTCTTTTTCCTCGATCACCGCCTCGATGGGCACATTGCAGAAGAGGGCGATCTTGTCGCGATCGGCGCGGCTCAGGCTGCGTTCGGTACGGCAGATGAGCACGTCTGGCTGGATGCCGATCTGCCGCAGCAAGCCCACGGAATGCTGCGTGGGCTTGGTCTTCAGTTCCCCAGCCGCTTTCAGATAGGGAACCAGCGTCAGATGAATGTAGAGGCAGTTCCCTTTGCCTACATCCAGGGCAAACTGCCGGATGGCCTCGAGAAAGGGCTGGCTTTCGATATCTCCCACCGTGCCGCCGATTTCGGTGATCACCACATCGACGTCGTCGCCTGCCAGCTTGCGGATGCAGCCCTTGATCTCATCGGTGATGTGGGGGATCACCTGCACCGTCTTGCCCAGAAACTCGCCGCGCCGTTCCTTGTTGATCACGGAGAGATAGATTTGGCCGGTGGTGTAGTTGGAATCCCGGGTGAGCGGGCTGTGGGTGAAGCGTTCATAGTGCCCCAGATCGAGGTCGGTCTCGCTGCCGTCGTCCAGCACGTAGACCTCTCCGTGCTGGTAGGGGCTCATGGTGCCGGGGTCGACGTTGATGTAGGGGTCGAACTTCTGCATGCGCACGCGGAGGCCCCGCTGCTCCAGCAGCATGCCGATGGAGGCACTGGTCAATCCTTTCCCCAAGGAACTTACCACGCCGCCAGTGACGAAAATGTGTTTACTCATGCTTGGGCACAAACATCCATGCCCCGCAGCCATCCCCGCAGGGCTGTCAGAGGATCGCCATGCAGCCCGGCCCGGCCTGCCGCGCCCCAATATGCTGCCCCATCGGTATATCGAAAGTTTAAAAAACAAGCCATCCCGATAAAAGAGTAGCGGGCCAGCGTTGCGCTGCCGGCCACGCTTTCCAGCAGAAAGCTGGGAGCCGCCGGCGACAGCTTGTGGTAGATGGATACAGGTGTTTCGGTATCCGCCGGGTACTCACGGTAAACCGGAATCAGGT
>JAIMBC010000076.1 GCA_023511675.1 Pirellulales bacterium | reverse complement strand
CCCGGTACACCTCGTGGAAGCCGTGGCCGGGCACGGCGACCTCGAGCCAGTACTCTCCAGGAGGGACACTGGGGAACTCCAGAAACTTTCCGCGGACGACGGGATCGCGATGTGCGGCGGCTGGCATGGGCTCGCCGGTGTCTGGGTCGAGCGGCACGAGCACGCCGATCGCCCCGGCAGGGCGGGTGGCCAAGCGCACCGTCACGTTGCGAGCCACCTGGCGATCACCAGAGTGCAATCCCCACATGATGGCCGCGGCCAGCCCGATCGCCGCCGCAGCCCAGCCGCCACGGTGCAGCCGACGTTGCCACGGCGACAAGTCGGGGGCGCGCTCGTCCAGCCGGCGGGCGGTGCGCCATGCACTGCGAAATTCGGCCGTATTGCGGTACCGGCACTCCCGGTCCGGGTGCAACGCGCGATGCACCACCGCGGCCAGCTCGGCCGGCAGCGTCGGTACCGACTCGGCCAGATCCGAGACCGGCTCGGCCTGCCGGCTGACAGGCGCTGCGCCATACGGCAGCCGCAAGGCCAGCACAGCATAAATCGTGGCGGCCAGGCCGAACTGGTCGCTGCGTTCGTCCAGGTCCGCCAATCCCTCGCCCTGTTCGGGGCTGGCGTAGCCGGGGGTACCGCAGGAACCGATCAGGCCCTCTCCATCATCCGGTGCCAGCAGCCGCGCCAGGCCAAAATCGCTCAGCCAGACCCCCCCATCGGCATCGACTAACACATTCGACGGCTTGATATCACAGTGCAGCACGTGCGCCCGGTGCAGGTGCCACACGGCCTCTACCAGCTTGTCTAGCAAGGGAAGCACCTGTGCTAGGTATGCCTCGTCCGAGAGCCTGGCCACAGGATGCCGCTCCGGATGGTCCCGCCCCGCACGAACAGCCTGCCTGTCGTGCACCAGCCGCGCCAGGTCGCAGCCTTCGACATAAGGGAGAACAATGCCCGCGCCCTCTTCGAGGGGGACGACGTCGAACACGGGCAGTACGTGGGCAGCATGGACCCTGGCTGCCAGCGCGGCTTCGGCGTGCAGGCGGCGCAGCCGATCTCGATCGCTGGCCAGGTGTGGCGGCAGCAATTTGATGGCTACGGGGCGATTGAGACTGAGCTGGACGGCCTTGTAGACCACGCCCATGCCTCCCTGGCCTAAGGGGGCCACGATTTGATAACCGGGCACAAGCAGAGGCTGCGCTTCGGAGGGCGCGGGCAGCTCGCGCGAGGAGGCCGAGCGGGGCAGGCAGTAATCGGCGGTGGGATCAGCGGCGACGGTGAAGTTGAGCGCGGCGACGGCCGCTTCGAGCACGTCTGAGTTCTCGAAGAAGCGGCGGAGCTCTTGTTCTATTTCGGGGTGGGCGGCCAGGAAGGCCTGGCGATCGACGGGCTGGCCGGAGTCGAGCTGTGCGAGGTACTCAGCAATGGCGCAATCAGCGGGCGTGATCTGTTGCGTTGTTTCATTCATGATCCAGCCCTTTCTGTTGTGCGAGTTCGCGGAGCCATTCGAGACCGCGGCGCAGGGTGCCTACCACGGCATCGGGGCTACGTTCGAGCTTCTCGGCAATGGCGCGAATGCTGAGACCCTCGAAGTAGCGCAGCTTCAACGCCTTTTGAAACTCGGCTGGCAAGGACTCGATAAGTTGGAGGAGCTGCGCTGCGGTCTCGCGCCACCCTGTTACATGCAGTTCGGTGGGGCGATCGACCTGTGCCTCGGATTCGACCGGATGTTCGCGGCGGAGGTCGCGCATGGCCATTTTCCAGTGGCGATTCGCCTTGAGCACTTCCATACGTGCGATGCGGGTTGCCCAGGCAGCGAACTCATTCCAGGTGCGGCCCCGGAAGGAAGCA
Source organism: Pirellulales bacterium (assembly GCA_023511675.1). Classification (GTDB taxonomy): domain Bacteria; phylum Planctomycetota; class Planctomycetia; order Pirellulales; family JAIMBC01; genus JAIMBC01. The sequence goes on along the minus strand of JAIMBC010000076.1, from coordinate 20,032 downwards.
AAGCCGCGCACAGCCGCCAGGAGGGCCTCCTGGGCCAGGTCGGATGCATCGACTTTCTGAGAAAGGGGCCAGCGCATGTGGGCGTTGACAGTCTGTTTGAGACGAGGCCGAACGATTTCCATCAACCGGCTGAGCGCACTGGCGTCTCCGTTGCAGGCCGCAGTCACTTCCCCGTCCAACGCCTCGTGAGCAGACTGGCCCTCTTTATCCATAGATGCATCTTTCCAGGCGATGGGGGCGCGATTCTACGCCGCAGCACAAAAATCGCGCCCAATGGGCGGTTCTAGCTGCATCTATATCCTTGGCGGGGAGGAGGCTCTTGCGAGCCGGTAACCTGAGCCCCTGCTCCCCATTTCAACCCCACCACGGGGAGCAGGGGTACTTTTTTTGCCACGCGACGAGCTAGTCTACCGCTGTGCCGCGCGGCTTGCCAAGTCGGGAGAGGGCCATGGGCGGCTGCCCGCGCGGCGAGATGGTCATGCTCAAGCGGGTTGATCGCTAGGGCGCGGCGCACGGCGGCGCCGCTGTGCGAGGCGGATCCGGTGAGGTTCGGCCCTGTCCGAGGCAGAGGAATGGGGCTTTGACCGCAGCAGGCGTAGACCGTGCCGCAGCAAGACAACGGCCCGCTACACGTCCAGGTTGCGGACTTCCAGGGCGTGTTTTTCGATGAACTCTCGGCGGGGCTCGACTTTCTTGCCCATCAGGATGCGGAACAGGTCGTCTGCTGCCGCGGCGTCTTCCATGCGGACCTGGCGCAGGACGCGCCGGGCGGGGTCCAGGGTGGTGTCCCGCAGCTCTTCGGGATCCATTTCGCCCAGACCCTTGAAGCGGGTGACTTGCAGACCTTTTTCGCCGGCCTCGCGAACGGCTTGCAGCAAGCCGCGGAGATCATCCAGGCCGCGGCTGCTCTCGCCGCGGCGCAGGCGGTAGCGCGGTTCTTCCAGCCCGGTGCGCTCTTGCGGCAGCAGGGCCTGCACATCGAAACCCTGGGAGCGCAGTTCATTCAGGCCAGTATTGACGGAGCGGACCTCGTGCAGTTCGACGATGTGGAGCCTGGGACGGGGGGGGGCCTGGCCATGGCCGTTGGCTTCCGCGGCGGGCTGGTCAGAGACATCCAGCTCTGCGCCGACCGCCTGTTCCTGGTGGGCCACGAAGGCATCGACCTGGGTCCGCTCGTAAAACCAATATTCGTCCGGGCCAAAGAACACGTGGTACATGGGGAGGCGTCCCTGGGCATCGGCGCGCTGGGCGTGGTCGCGGAGGGAGATGCCGCGGCGCTCGAGGGCATAGAGGGGTTCTTCCAGGGCGGCGAGCGTGCGGCAGAGGCGGGCCAGTTCTTCCCCTGCCAGGGTGCGGCCGGTGTCGGTTTCGAAGACGACATCCGCCAGACCCAATTCGAGGAGCTGCGCCTTCATTTCCTCTTCGGTCTGGACGTAGTAGGTCTGCTTCTTGGTGCGCACGCGGAACAGCGGCGGTTGGGCCACGTACACGTGCCCGTGTTCCACCAGCGGGGTCATCTGGCGGTAGAAGAACGTCAACAACAAGGTGCGGATGTGGGAGCCATCGCTATCCGCATCGGTCATGATCACGATCTTGTCGTAGCGCCGCTTGCTGAGGTCGGTTTGCTGGCCGAAGCCGACGCCGATGGCGGAGATCATGCTGCGCACGCTGTCGTTGGAGAGCACCTTGTCTTCGCGGGACTTGTAGGCGTTGATGATCTTGCCGCGCAAGGGGAGGATGGCCTGGAATTCGCGCAGGCGTGCACCCTCGGCGCTGCCGCCGGCGGAATCGCCCTCCACGAGGTAGAGTTCGCAGCGTTCGACCTCTTTGCTGGTGCAATCGCGGAGCTTGCCGGGCAGGCCGCCGCCGGCCAGGGCGCCCTTGCGTTCGCGCACGAGCTGCTTGCTTTTGCGGGCTGCTTCTCGGGCCTCGGCCGCCAGCAGAGACTTTTGCAAGATGGCCTTGGCCTCGGCGGGATGTTCCTCGAGATACTCAGCGAGGAACTCGCCCACCGTGGAGTTTACCAGGCCATCGACTTCCGGGTTGGTGAGCTTGACCTTGGTTTGCGACTCGAACTTGGGTTCGGGCAGCCAGACGCTGATCACGGCCGTGAGGCCTTCGCGGAAGTCTTCGCCGGTGGGCGTGATGTCCTTGAACAGGCCCTGCTTCTCGCCGTAGCTCTTGAGCGTGCGCGTGATGGCGGTGCGCAGGCCGCTCAGGTGGGTCCCCCCCTCGACGGTATTGATATTGTTGGCGTAGGAGTGGACGTTTTCGGTGTATTCTTCCGTGTACTGGAGGGCTACCTCGAGCTTGATGTCTCCTTGCTGGCGGTTCAGATAGATGACCTTGGGATGGATCGGTTCGCAGGCACGGTTGAGGAACTCCACGAACTCGACCAGCCCGCCCTTGCTGAAGAACGTATCGGATTGTCCGGTGCGTTCGTCGCGCAGCGTGATCTGCACGCCGGCGTTGAGAAAGGCCAGTTCTTGTAGCCGCCGCTGCAAGATGTTGTAGTCGAAGCGCTGCTGCTTGAAGATCTCAGGGTCCGGCCGAAAGCTGGTACGCGTGCCGGTACGGTCCGAGCGACCGATCCGCGTCACCGGCCCGAGCGGCACGCCGCGTTCGTAGTCCTGCTGGTACACATGGCCGTCGCGGCGGACCTCGACGGTGCACCACTCGGATAGAAAGTTCACCACCTTGACCCCGATGCCGTGCAGGCCGCCTGAAGTCTTGTATGCCTCGCGTTCGAACTTGCCCCCGAATTTCAGCCGCGTCATCACCCCTTCCAGCGCCGAGATCCCCAGGTCCGGGTGCAGATCCACGGGAATGCCGCGGCCGTTGTCCGCGACCGTCACGCTGCCATCCGGATTGATGGTCACGCTGATCTCCGTGGCGTAGCCCGCCATCGCCTCGTCGATCGAGTTATCCACACACTCGAACACCAATTGGTGGAGCCCCTTGGGACCAGCATCACCGATGTACATCCCCAACCGCTGCCGCACATGCTCGCGGTCAGAAAGATGCTGCATCTGCTCGACGCCGTACTCTCCTTCCACCCGCTCCCGAACGAAAGCCGGCTCTTGCCCGGCAGGCGCGCCAGGGGCCGGCTCCGCCGTGTGAGGTTCGTGGCTTGTTTCCCGGTCAGACATAACGCTCCTCGATCCGTGTAATGCACCAGGCCGATCCGGCTGCCAACAGCAGGATCAACCGTTCAGCCTTCTTGCAGATCGCCCACTCGCCAGCGTAGGTCTCGGATTCCCTCGGCTGGCAGCAGCGCGGCCAATCGCTGGAGGATCGCCTGCTTTTCGAAGGCCAGTTCCTGCAACAGGGCCGAGTGCTGGACGAGCACCTCCAGGCACCCGCCCCGCAGCCTCCCAGGCCGTGTCCCCGCAGCCAAACGGTTGCCGGCCGCCTTCTGCCAGGCCTGTGCCAGGGCCAGGCCGGCCTGCACGCGCGCATAGCCCCGGCGGGCAAACAGCTCTGCCAGTACCTCAGACAGCGGTACAGCGGCGGGATTCGTGCTCGAACGCGGAGTTCTCATGTTGCGTGGGGGTCAGCCATCCTGGGCCATGGGCATGACCACATAGCGATAGCCATCGGGCATGCTGAACATCACGGCGGTGCGGCCGTCTTTGACCTCCAAAGTGCAGCTCGACTGCAAATCAAGCACCTTGAGGAAATCGCAGACGAAGTCGGCGTCCAGATTGACCTGAATGGGCTTGCCCGCGTAAGCCACGGGCAGATCGACATGCGATTCGCCGCGGTCCGACTGGGCGGCCAATCGCAATCTCCCCTCCTCCAGAGAGAAACGCAGGCACTTGTGCTCACGGTCCGACAAGACGGCAGCCTGCCGCACAGCGGAAAGGGTGGGGCCGATGGGCAGATCCACCCGCTCTGTGCTGGCCCGCGACGGGAGCACGTCCCGCCATCGCGGGAAGCGGCCCTCCAGCAGCCTGGCAAACAGCAGCACGCCCGATGCGCGGACGAGCAGGTCGCTGCTGCGAATCTCCAAGAGCACCGTCCCTTCCACATTCGCCAGCACTCGTTCGAGGAGCTGCACGGCCCGCGTGGGTACAATGGTGTTGCTGGGCAACTCTCCGGCACGGCGTATGTGCACCGGTCCCTCCATCACCGCCATGCGGCGGGCATCCGTGGCCACGCCGAACAGGGTCTCGCCCTGCACCTCGAACAACACGCCGCCCAGTGCGTAGCGGCTTGAGTCGCTTTCCGTCGCAAACTCGGTGCGCCGAATGATCTCGCGCAACAACGGGGCGGGAACCTCGTACTGCACGTCTCCTCCGAACTCCGGCAGCAGAGGAAACTCCTCTGTCGAGAAAAGATTCAAGCGAAACTCGCTGCGCTCTCCACGGATCAGCAGGTGTTCGCCATCGCTCTCCAACTGCAAGCTGGCGTCGGAAGACTCTCTGAGCAGTGCGCCCATTTCATCCGCCGGCAGCAGGAGCCGGCCGGGGGTGTCGATCTCGACGCTGGGTACGGCGATTTGCAGGCCGATTTCCAGATCGGTAGCGGTAAGGTTGGTTTCTTGCGGAGCTACGTCCATCAGTACATGGCGGAGCACGGCCTTGGGCGTACGTGCGGCAATCACGCTGGTGGCAAGCTGGAAGGCTGCCTGGAGCTTCTCACGATCGAAGGTGCTTTTCATCGATGTGCCTGTGTGCTCGGGGTGCGGGAGTCTTTGCTGCTAGGAGATCTCAAGAACGCAGTAGTAGCAGACGCGAAAACATGCTGTGCGATGAAGGCATCTGACTGGGTTATCTGCTTGCCGGCCAAGCACTTAGCGGGCCGCACGCCGGCTAGCTGGGCTGTGCCGACGGTGTCGGCCCCCTGTCGGCAGCATGTCTGCTGTTTGTCGGCAGGCGTGCGCGCAGGGCCCCTCGCGTCACTCAAGGGCCAGCGTGGCGGACGCGGCCCGACAGACTGCCGACAACATTTCCGCATGGCGGGGCTGGTTGGTGGGCGACTGCCAGGCATGGGGGGCTACCAGCGGGTCAGCAGACGAGAGAGGTCCTTGATGGCTTCCTGCACAGCGGGGTCGCGTCGGGCGAGCTGCTCTGTCTGCTGGCAGGCGTGCAAGATCGTGGTGTGATCCCTGCCGCCGAGGAACTGGCCAATGGCCTCCAGCGAGCAGCCCGTGAGCCGGCGAGCAAGGTAGGCGGCGACGCCACGAGCTGTGGTCACGGCACGGCGTCGAGACGGGCCTCTCAGCTCTGCCAGCGGCAGGCGGAAGTATCGGGCGGTGCGTTGGGCAATCTGGCGCAAGGCGGCTGCCGCCTGCGGCCGCTGCAACCCCAGCCTGCGGCGCACCTCCCGCTCGTCCAGTGAGCGGGAGGGCATGGGCTGGCCGCTGAGGTCCGCCGCACTACTAACGGACTTGCCGTTGGCAGCTTGAAGCGGTAGCTGGGCAAGCGCCTCCACGGCCTCTGCCAGCTCGGGCACATTCGGCCAGGGATGGCGGGCAATGGCTTTGATGGCCCGAGGTTCGAGTAGGATCTTTGCGGCGGCGGCCAGCCGTTCCACGAGGGCACGCCTCGCTTCTGGGCCAGGCGCGGTCAGCTCGAGCAGTAGACCTGCCTGAAGGCGGCTGATCAGTTCCGGAGGCTGGTGGGTCAATTCGCTGAGTTCCAGCCGCGAGGTGACCACGAGCAAGGCTTCTCGTGCGGAAAACTGATCGAGCAGCCGCACGAGTTCTTGCTGTACGTCGCTCCGCTCGGGCAGCACGTGCAGATCGTCAATCACCAGCAATCCGAGGCGTGCGCACCGTCGGACCCAGGCAGAGAGGCGGCGGTTGTCCAGCGCATCAGCAAAGGTACTGGCAAACTCCGTGGCCGTGGTACATACGGCAGGCTGCTCGGGGCGTTGACGGCACCACACCCTGACCAGGGCGCTGGCCAGATGGCTCTTGCCAGAACGGGGGGGACCATAAATGAACCAGGGGCCGGCAAGCACAGGATCCAACCGACTACTGGCCCAATACGACTCGCAGCCCAGCCGCTGCAACACGTGGCACAGCGCGGTGTTCCGGCTATCGATGGCCAGGCCATCGAACCACAAGATGGGCGCCGACTGCGAGTCCCCCGCAGCGCCGTTGCCACGGTCTCGCAGCCTGTTGCGCGAGCCGGAGCGACGTCGCTGCGAGCCCGTCTGGGCCTCGACCTCCTCCCCTGGAAGGGATTCGCGAATGTCCGTTCCGCCGTGTGCCAAGCGTCTATCCGTCGGTGCTGCCCGTTGCAGGGCTGCCGTTGCCGTTACCACGTCTCAGTAGAGCCCAACTTCAGCCGGCACATTATAATGTGTGTTCCGCTCGAATGCGACGCCCAAACTCGGTTTTGCCAGCCAATGCCTCTGCGCGCAACTCATTATGCAGCATAACGATAAGGCGGCAGGCCTCTCGCACCTCCGCTTCGGTGTTGGATGGGCCAAAGCTAAACCGCAGCGAGGCCGCCACCAACTCTTCCGGCAGACCCATGGCTCGCAGCGTGGAACTAGGCTGGCTGGCCCCGCTGGCACAGGCGGAACCGGTAGCCGCGGCCACGCCTGCACGATCCAGCGCGAGGTGCATGGCCTGACGCTCCACGCCCGGCAGCGCCACAGATGAGGTGTGCGGCAGTCGCGGCGCGGCGCAGCCATGCACCACCAGGTTCGGCACGCCGTCTCGCAGCAGGGCCTCGAAAAGGTCTCGCATGGCGGCCAGCCGCTCTTGGCGTGCCTGGCGTTCGGCATGCCACTCGGCCAGGGCGGCGTGCATCCCCACGGCCAGCGCCACGGCCTGGGTACCAGGCCGCAGACCCTGTTCTTGTACACCGCCGAACATGTGGGGCGCGACGGCCACGCCGTGACGCACGATCAGGGCGCCGATGCCGACGGGTCCATTGAACTTGTGCGCCGCGACGGCCATGGTGGCCGCGCCAAGGGAGCGAAAATCGATCTGGATTTTGCCGGCTGCCTGCACGGCGTCCACGTGCAAGGGCACGCCTGCGCGCTGGCAGATGGTGGCCGCCTCGGCCACCGGTTGGAGGACGCCGGTCTCGTTCTGCGCCAGCATCAGCGCCACGAACCGCGTTTGCGGGCGGAGGAGATCGGGCAGGCGATGAACCATGGCCTGGCCGTTTGGGTCAACCGGCAGGTGGTCGATCGCCCAGCCGAAGCGTGCGAGCTGGGCAGCTGGTCCCAGCACGGACGGATGCTCCACGGCGGAGACGATGGCGTGAGGCGGGGCAGGACCAGACGTGGACCCTGCTGCCGCCAGGCCGAACAGGGCGAGGTTGTTGGCCTCCGATCCGCCGCTGGTGAAGATCAGCCGGTCGGGGGCAGCGCCGTGCAAAACGGCTCCCAGCAGTTCTGCCAGGCCCTCGCGCGCATCTTCGAGCAGCCGCCTGGCCTGACGGCCCGCCGCGTGCTGACTGGACGGGTTGCAAGGCAAGCCGCGCCAGCAGCGGGCCATGGCCTCGGCGGCGCGAGGAGACAACGGGGTGGTGGCATTATGGTCGAGGTAGATCATCGTCTGGCCTTGGCAAGGGGGAAGCCGAGGCACCTCACTGGTGCAGCCAGGAAGCGCTGACCGAAGTTCTCGGGCGGCAGGAACCCCTGTCGCGGTCGCTGCACCCGAACGCCTCGCATGGGGCAGGACGGAAAGGCGCGACGAGCGGGCCGCCTGTACTACTCCTCTTGTGCTGCCAGGAGCATTCTACGACTCTCGGCGGTCAGGCCAAGCCGGCTGGCAGCGAGGCGGTGCTTGTCGAACGTGGCACCAACCGCTAGCATACGCCAGCTTGGCGGGCCAGACCAAGTTGTACGTTCGGGAGGCTGGGGTTGCCTGGCGGAGCGGGGGTGTTATGGTTGTGCTGGGCCCGCGGTGCGCTGGCGGTCTGGCCTGAAAGAAGGAGAGCATGAACTGGGTGAGAGAATGGCCCGTGGCGGCGGGCGCTGGCCGATGGCGGCATGTGCGCCTGGCCCTGCGAGTCTGGGGGCTGGTTGCTGGCTGCCTGCTGGCGCTTGTTCTGCCCGAGGCCCAAGGCGGCGATGCGACGAGGGCGGTGCAGCCGGCGCCGGCCGGGGACTCGCCCGGTACCGGCGCAGAAGACATCGATCCCGGCGAGCTAGCCGCCAGCGTGGTGATCCGGCGAGATAGCTGGGGCACGCCGCATATTAGCGGTCCCACGGATGCGGCGGTGGTGTTCGGCTTTGCGTATGCGCAGGCCGAGGACTACTTCTGGCAGGTAGAAGACTCGTACATCTTGGGGCTGGGCCGCTACTCCGAGGTGCACGGACCGGCGGGCTTGAACTCGGACCTGCTCAATCGGGCTTTCGAGATTGTGCCCCGGTCGCGGGCCGACTTTGACCGCTTGGAGCCGGAGCTGAAGCGGCTGTGCACCGCCTTCACGGCGGGGCTCAATTACTACCTGCAAACCCACCCTCATGTGCAGCCGCGGCTGATCACGCGGTTTGAGCCGTGGCACGTGCTGGCCTTTGGGCGGCATCTCACGCTGGAGTTGACCTTCCGTTACACGCAGCTGACAAACAACTATCTGCCCCGACTCAATCCCATGATTGCTGCCGGCTCCAATGCCTGGGCGATTGGGCCGCAGCGCACGCGCAGCGGCCGGGCCATGTTGCTGGCGAACCCGCACCAACCCTGGTTCGGTTTTGGGCAGTTGTACGAGGCCCAGCTCAGCAGCGGGGAGGGCTGGAGCTTTAGCGGCGCCACGTTCTTCGGCAGCCCGCTGCCAATCCTCGGCCACAACGAGCATGTCGGCTGGAGCTTCTGCGTCAACGAGCCGGACATCGCCGATGTGTGGCGGGAAACGTTCGATCATCCGAGCGATCCCTTGCTCTATCGCTATGGGGATGGCTGGCGGCGGGCCGAAGAGTGGCAGGAGGTGATCCGCGTCAAGGCACGACAGGGCTTTCGCGAACGCTCCTTCACCCTGCGCAAGACGCATCACGGCCCGATCGTGGCCCGCGAGTCCCAGCGGCACCAGCTCGCCGTGCGCATTGCCCGCCTGGACGATCTGGTCATGCTGCGGCAAATGGTGCGGCTCGTTCGCGCCCGCAACCTGGCCGAATTCTACGAAGCCATGGCGTTGCAGCAGTTCCCCATCATGAACGCCGTGTATGCAGACCGCCACGGCGAGATCTTCTTCTTGTACAACGGCGTAGTCCCCCGCCGCGACCCGCAATTCGACTGGAGCCAGCCCGTCGATGGCAGCGATCCCCGCACGGAGTGGCAGGGCTACCACACGCTCGAGGAGCTGCCGCAGCTACGCAATCCGCCCTGCGGCTTTGTGCAGAATTGCAACTCCAGCCCCTTTACCACAGCAGACGACGGCAATCCGCACCCCGCCGACTTTCCGCCCTACATGGTCGAAGATCAGCACGACGACAAGCGGCGGGCCCGGCGCTCGCGCGAGCTGCTGCGCGCCATGCGCGATGTGACGCTGCAAGACGTGCAACAGGCTGCGTTCGACACCACCCTCTACTGGGCACGGCATGAACTGCCCGCGTATGCCGCCGCCCTGGCCGAACTGGAACGCACCCACCCCCCCCTCGCCGCCGAGGTACGGCCCTACCTTGAACACCTCCTCGACTGGGATGGCCGCATCACCGCCGAGAGCACCCAGGCCACCCTGTGTACCGCATGGTACGAGGAGCTGTACGGCCCCGATTATCCCGGAGAGACGCTCAAGCCCGCCTACGTACAGATGCCGGCCCGTTTTGAGGCCCTGCTGCGCGCGGCCGGCAGGCTGCGCGCCCTGTATGGTGACTGGCGGGTGCCTTGGGGCGAGGTGTTCCGCATCCAGCGCCATGCGAACGTGGCGGACCTGGTGGATGTTCCCTTCGACGATCGCCAGCCGAGCCTGCCCTGCCTGGGCGGGCACGGACCCATGGGCGTGGTGTTCACGCAGTATTACACGCCGGCGATCAACATACCGTTTCTCAAGGTGCGCACGCGCCGCTACGGTGTGGTGGGCTGCACGTACCTGGGCGTGTACGAGTTTGGCGAGCGGGTGCGTGGCGCGACGCTGTTGCACTTTGGCACCAGCGGAGATCCTTCCAGCGAGCATTTCTTCGATCAGGCGCGGCTGCTTGCGGAACGCCGGCTGAAGCCCGAGCTGTTTGATCCGGCCGATGTGCTGGCAGGCACGGTGCGCGCCTACCGCCCCGGCGAGCCCGCCTTGCCGCCCGCCGTGGCCGTGCCCATGGCGAAGTGAGCGGGCCTGAGCTGCGACCACTGCGGCAGGCAACGCTGTGAGCAGCACGAGCCAGCGTGGATGCACTTCTTGCGCAGTCCCGGGCAGGAGCGTGGGGACGAGGGGTGCCTCGTGCTCTGGCCGCGGCACGATCGAGAGGAGGCCGCGGTCGTGGTCAGGCAGTGTAGAGAGGCAGGATCCCAAGATCAGTGCGTCCCCGCGCCGCAGCCTGCGAGCGAGGGGTGAGAGATAGCTCCTCGCGACTTCACATCCGTTCCATCAAACACGACTGGGCGGGTTGTGAAACAGGCTGGAATTGGAACATACAAGCGGTAGAGCCGGCTTCGAGGCGCAACAGGGGCCGCCTCCTGCTGATGTACGCTTCGCAAAGACCACTCGCGGGGATGTGCCGTGGCGGCGTGGTGCGAGTACAATCACCGCGGCGAAAGCTGCTGCATTTGTCTGGAGCATGTGCAAGATGAGATGGCTGCTGGCAGTGTTGGCGGTTCTGCTCACGGCGCTGGCCATTCCCGCGCTGGCCGCAGATTTCTTCGTTGCGCCAGACGGAGACGATGGCTGGTCCGGCACGCTGCCGCAGCCCAACGCAACGCGGAGCGACGGCCCCTTTGCCACCGTCGCGCGAGCACAACTGGCCGTGCGGGAACTGAAGCGACGGCAGCCCGAACGCAGGCAGCCCATCGTGGTCGCTCTGCGCGGCGGCCGTTACGAGCTGAGCCGAACGTGGCTGCTAACGCCAGACGATTCGGGTACCCCCGAGGCGCCTGTCATGTATCGAGCACATGCGGACGAGCGGCCCATCCTCTCGGGCGGTGTGCGCCTGCGAGGATGGAGCGTGGACGAACAGGGCGACTGGCGGCTGAACCTGGCGGAAGCTGCCGGCGAGGCGTGGCCGTTCGCGCAGCTCTTTGTGAATGACCAGCGGCGGTATCGCCCGCGCTTGCCCCGAGAGGGCTTCTATACCATCGCCGGGCAGCTTGAGCCTTCTTCCAGCGACCCGCGGCGGGGGCACGATCGCTTCGTGTACCGAGATGAGTTCGACCCGAGCTGGCCCGACCTGGCTGAGATTGAGGTGATGGCCTTTCATCAGTGGTCGGCTTCGCGGCTGCGGATCGGCTCGCTGGATCCGGCAAACCGCACGGTGCAATTCGTGTGGGGCACGGGCACGAACGCGCCCTGGATGAGCCTGGCTGCTGGGCACCGTTACTACCTGGAGAATGTCCGCGCCGCGTGGGGCCAGCCGGGTGCGTTCTATCTGGATCGGCGCACGGGCACACTCTGGTACCGGCCGCGGCCGGGAGAGGCGCCGGAGGATGCCGACGTGGTGGCGCCCCGTCTAGAAACGCTGCTGGCCCTGGCGGGAGACGCTGGGGCGGGCCGCTTTGTCGAGCACGTGACGTTCGAGGGGCTGTCGTTCGCACATAGCAACTGGATTTGCCCCGAGCGCGGGCAGGCCTTCTCACAGGCCGAGTCTGGGTTGGGAGCGGCGATTGTCTGCCTGGGTGCCCGGCAGGTGTCTTTCCGTGGCTGCGCCGTGCGGCACACGGGAGCTTACGGGGTGGCCTTTGGCCCGGGCTGCCGGGATTGCTCGCTGGCGGAGTGCGAGCTGGTGGATCTGGGAGGGGGGGGTGTGAAGATCGGGGATGTGGGCCGCGGTGAGTGGGCCGAGGCCGCGCAGGCGTGGCAGGGAGAGGAGGCGTTCTGCTCGCATGTGACGGTGCGCGATTGCACACTGGCGCACGGGGGCCGGCTGCATCCGGCAGCGGTGGGCGTGTGGATCGGCCACGCGCCGTACAACACGATCGAGCACAACGAGATTTTCGACTTCTACTACACGGGCGTCTCCGTGGGTTGGACTTGGGGCTACGCCGAGAGCCGGGCACATCACAACCACATCGATTACAACCACATCCACACCATCGGGCAGGGCGTGCTCTCAGACATGGGCGGCGTGTACACGCTGGGTGTTTCGCCTGGCACCACGGTGAACCACAACGTGATTCACGATGTGTATTCCTTCTCCTACGGGGGCTGGGGGCTGTATACAGACGAGGGGTCTTCCGGCATCGAGATGGCGTACAACCTGGTGTACCGCACGAAGACGGGGGGGGTCCACCAGCACTACGGCCGGGAAAACCGCATCCACAACAACATTTTCGTGGCGGGCGAGGAACATCAGCTCCAGCGGACCCGCACCGAGGAGCATCTCTCGTTCTTCTTCGAGCGCAACGTGGTCTACTGGGAGAACGAGAGCCCGCTGTTGGGCAGCAACTGGGCGGATGGCCGGTTCCGCCTCGATTACAATTTGTACTGGAACGCCGGGCGGGAGATTCGCTTTCCGGGCGGGCTGAGCTGGCAGCAGTGGCGCGAGCAGGGGCACGACCAGCATTCCCGTATTGCCGACCCGAAGTTCGTGGCGCCCGAGCGGGACGACTATCGGCTGCAAGCCGACTCGCCGGCGTTCGAGCTGGGGTTCGAGGCATTCGACCCCGCGCAGGCAGGCCGACGCACGCCCCGGCGGCTCACGGCCGAGTTGCCGCCGGTGCCCCCCGGGCCATCGCTGGGCACCGCGGGTTGAAGACAGCGCGGCGCCCCGCCGCAGGTCTGCCGGGCGGCGCGGGCCGCCGGCATGCCAGGCGACGAGGTGTGGCGGCCTACGGCCCCAATTCCGCCACCACCATCGAGTGCACGTCCAGCCGCGGCACGGTCACGGTTGACCGGCCGTCGGTGTGCCGAGCGATGGGCAGCTCCATGCCGTCTGGCTGCAAGTGCACGCTGCGCAGAGCGTAGTCGGCTGAAAAGGTGACGCGGATATCGTAGATGGGAAGAACTTCTTCGCGCAATGGCACGTCTTCGGCCGGCAAGGCGTGGTGTGCGGTGGTGTTGACGTCGTTGAACAGGTGGATGATCAGCCGCTGGCCCTGTTTTTGCTGCCGCATGCAGGTGGCATGCACGCACATGGGGGCTTCGACCTGCACGGGAGGCGGGCCTGCGGCAGCCCACTCGATCGCCTGGCGCAAGACCAGCCGTTGATAGGGATAGGCATAGAGGTAGTAGGCGCCGTCGAGGGCTGCTGCCAAGTAGACCACCCGGCCCTTGCCATGGTTGCGGGCCACCACGGCAGGCGACTCAGAGGGGGCGCTGCCGGCAGTTTCGGCGCTGGCGGCAGCGGGCCGCACGCGCAGCCAGGCAAACACATCTGCGGAGGGGTCGGCCGCCACGCGCACGGCCGGCCCCTTGAAGGTTACAGGCTCGGTGCCGATGTAAGACGCCAGCAGACCGTGGTCGAGGGGAGAACCGGGCTGCACGCGGAAGTCGAACACCTGTTTGCGTTTCTCCCAGTAATCGGGGCCGATGGCCTGGGCGAAGTTCACATCGAGCTGCTCGCGTGCCGCGGACGATTCGCTGGCATTGCCCTGGTAGCGCACGCCCAGCACCTCGGCGAGGGCGAAGTTGGGCCGGGCGTCGCCGTACTCGTTGAACAGAGAGGCATCCAGGCTGGCCACGAGGCCGCCGCCGCCGCGGACAAACCGCTCGACGCCCGCCGCCTGCTCATCGTCCAGGCATGCCGCATTGGGCAGGATCAGCACGCGGTAGGCCGCCAGGTCTTCGTCATTGAGATTCCAGTCGTTGATCACCGCCAGCGGCAGGTGCTCCTCCACGGCAGCGCGAAACAGGCCCAGCACAGCGGCCAGATAACGCTCTTCGACCAGCCCGGGCGACTGGCCGTAGAAGTTGCGAGTGTTGTCGCTCATCAGCAGCGCGGCCCAGGGCTCGGGCCGCTTGTGTACCAGCCAGGGCTTGCGGCGCTGCACCTCGTCGAGGCAGCGATAAAGTTCGTCTTGCAGCCGCGGCGGCTGGGCCACGGCCACGCTGGGCATGGCGCCGTAAGTGAGCACCAGCATCATCCGCCGCAGGATTTCATGGGGGGGGAAGCTGTCTTTGCCGTAGGGGTTGCCGTGGCTCATCAGGTAGGGCTCGCTGAAGGCCACGCGATGGTTGGTGGCGGCCCAGACGTAGGCATTGCCGAAGGCGGGCAGAATGGTGGTGCCGCGGTTGACCTCATCCATCCAGAACTCCTGGTCGGGGGCATCCAGCAGCAGGTTCATCCGCGCCGGCATGTTGCGGGGAATGCTGAGAAAGTGCCCATACCGGCCGGCATTGGTGGACCAGGTGACCAAGGCCACCTCGGGCTTGATGCGCTTCAGCCGGTTTTGCATCCGCCGCAGCAGGTCTTCCATGCGGCGGTCCGCCCAGTGTTGATAGCGGCGGAAGGCGGGATCGCGCAGATCCGCGTCGGGGATGGCCTCACCCGTGTCGCGATGGTATGCATCTCGGCAGTGCTGGCAGTAGCAGACGCCGCCATAGTGCAGGCCGTCAAAGCTGAAGGCGTCGACCTGCGGAAAGCGGGTGAGGATCTCTTCCAGCACATCGATCATGAAGTCTCCGTAGGGTCCCAGCAGGCAGAGCATGCCGCCGTGAGGGAACTGTTGCAGGTCGAGGCTGGGGATTTCCGTGGTATGGGTGGCGATCCGCCGCCACTCGGGGTGCTTCTCGTACACCTCCCCTTGCAGGCAAGGCGGATACACGGCCAGCACCCGCACGCCTAGACGCTGGTATTCAGCAATCTCCCGCTCCAGCCGGCCGGGCGGGAAATCGGGGCTGCGCCGCTCGATATAGCGGCTTTCGTAGCAGGCAAAGAAAGGATTCACAAACCCCAGCTCGCTAAGCGTCACGCCATGACTCGCCGCCGCGGTCCGCCCCGCCGTATCCATGGCGGAAAGCGTGTAGCCACAACCGAGGGTCTCTTGCACCCACTCCGGCACACGCACCGCACGCAGGGGCTGCGTATCGAACGGCTGATGCATGATCTGCCGCTCCCACACCTCAGGCTCGGTCTGTGCCTGGGCCAGAGGGGCGAAGAGAAACAGCGGCCAGCAGGCCAGCAGCAGGGTTGGCAGAGCGCCTCGCATCGGTGACGTCGCAGGGCTTGGGGTGCTGATGAGGGAGGTTGCAGGGGAGGGGCACGGGTTATAAAGCAGGGCGCCGCCGCGCGTCAAGCTCCGCCAGCCGCCTGTACGCTGGGGTAGGGCGGTCGCAGCATAGGTGTCTTGGCGATCTGTCGCCGGCTGCCGGGTGGGCGCTCGGGCAAGTCTGCCGGCTTGTTCCCACGCACAGCGCGATGCCTGGCTGCGCGTCGAACGCTGCGTCGAGAATGCGGCTTGCCCCCACGCACTCTCGGATAGCGCGCAACGTCAGCGGGCAAGCCCCGCGGAATGTATTGCCCTGCTCTCCGTCGGTCGCCGCGCTGGCACGCGGCGCAGGCCCGTTTGACATCGTCGCAAGCCGAGCCCAGCTAGCCAGGGCCGCGGCATGGCGCGTACAATCGCAAACCTGGAGAGTGGGCCATGCCAATCCATGCAGAACTAGGCCGGGTAGGGCTGGCGGTGGCCGAGGTGTTGCATAACGCCTCGCCCGCGCGCCTCTACGAAGAGGCCCTCCGCCACGACGGCGCGCTGCTGGCAGCCAACGGCGCGCTGGTAGTGCGCAGCGGCGTCAAAACCGGCCGCAGTCCCCGAGACAAGCGCGTGGTGGATGAGCCGGCCGTCCGGCCCGACGTCTGGTGGGGAGACGTCAACATCCGCCTTTCGGAGCGAACGTTTCTCATCAATCGCCAGCGTGCCGTCGATTTCCTCAACACGCGGCCGCGCCTCTACGTGGTGGATGGCTTCGCAGGCTGGGACCCACGCTACCGACTCAAGGTCCGCGTGATCTGCGCCCGCCCCTATCATGCCCTGTTCATGCAGATCATGCTCATCCGCCCCAGCGAAGAGGAACGGCGCGACTTCGGTACGCCCGACTTGACCATCTACAACGCCGGCCAGTTCCCCGCTAACCCGTATACGGAGGAGATGAGCAGCACCACCAGCGTGGAATTCTGGCTCAGCCGCGGCGAGATGGTGATCCTCGGCACCGAGTACGCGGGCGAAATGAAAAAAGGCGTGTTCACGGTAGTCAACTACCTGCTGCCGCAACGGGGTGTGCTCTCCATGCACTGCGCCGCCAACGAGGGACTCGCCGGCGACGTGACCCTCTTCTTCGGCCTCTCCGGCACCGGCAAAACCACCCTCTCCGCAGACCGCAGCCGCCGCCTTATCGGCGACGACGAGCACGGCTGGAGCGATCAAGGGATCTTCAACATCGAAGGCGGCTGCTACGCCAAGTGCCTCGGCCTCTCTCCCCAGGGCGAACCCGAAATCTACCAGGCCATCCGCTTCGGCACCGTGCTGGAAAACGTCGTCTGCGATCCCCTCTCCCGCCTCGTCGACTTCAGCGATGCCTCGCTCACCGAGAATACCCGCGCGGCCTACCCCATCCACTTCATCCCCAACGTCAAACTCCCCTGCACGGCTGGCCACCCGCGCAACCTGATCCTGCTCACGTGCGATGCCTTCGGCGTGCTGCCGCCCGTGGCCAGGCTGACCACCCCTCAGGCGATGTACCACTTCATCAGCGGCTACACGGCTCGCATTGCGGGAACGGAACAGGGCGTTCGTGAACCCCAAGCGGTCTTCTCGGCCTGTTACGGGGCGGCTTTTCTGGTCTGGCATCCCACGCGTTATGCGGAGCTGCTGGCGGAGCGGCTGGTGGCCCACGGCACGCGGGCATGGTTGGTGAACACGGGGTGGACCGGAGGAGCCTATGGCACGGGCCGCCGCATGCCGCTGGGGGTGTCGCGAGCGATCATCGAAGCGGTGCATGCCGGCGCGTTGGACGAGGTTGCTGTGCGCGTGGATCCGGTGTTTGGGCTAGAGGTGCCTGTGGCTTGCCCGGGCGTGCCCACCGAGCTGCTCGACCCGCGTGCTACCTGGAGCGACCCGGCCGCCTACGATCGCGCGGCGTGTTCCCTGGCGGCGAGATTCTGCGAGAACTTTGCTCCCTATCAGGACGAGGCGAGCGATGCGACGTTGGCAGCGGGGCCGCGGCTCGAGATGCGGGAGTCTGTGAATCCGGTCGGCTGAGCTGGGAGCGGGTGTGGGCGGTTTTTGCTTGCGGCCAAAGTGTCGCGTGGCGAAGGAAGAAGTGGCGTGGCGTGGAAGGCAGAGCGAGGCGAGGAGGCGTGTTAAGATGGGCAAGGTTGATGTTAAGATGGGTAAACTGTGGCCGGTGGTGTGAGGCGGCAAGGTCAGCGCGAGGGGAATCTTTTGCCAAGTTGTTGGGGGGTAGAGACTTTCGAGAAAATCGTGTTAGAATTCGTTGGCAATTTGCCTTGAGCTTGGAGATAATTTTGGGGCTCGGGATGGCGTTGCGTAAAGATGCTTTGAAGTTGCGCGAGGCAACATGCCCCACCACTACAGCCTCGCAGCACGGCATCGCCAGTGTGCAGCCTGCCGGCCAGACCCGCGCTTGTGGCCCTACTCTGTAAACACCTTTACAGGAGTATTCCCTTGTACGACGTGTTGTTGGATGATCTGGACGACGACGGTACCCCGGCAGCCGATGAAGCGGTGGAGTTGGCCGAGCGGGAGGAGGTACTCGACGACGTAGAGGATCTGCACGACGACGATGTGCCGCACGGCGAGTCGGACCTGGAAGACATGCGAGCCGACGAGCTGTTGGCGGGCGACGAGGCGGAGACCTGGTCGGATGATCCGGTGCGGATGTATCTCACGCAGATGGGCGAGATTCCGCTGCTGACGCGGCAGCAGGAGATCAGCCTGGCGAAGGAGATCGAGATCACGCGAGCCCGCTTTCGTCGCAAGCTGCTGGAGTGCCACTACGTGGCGCAGCATGCGGTGAAGGTGCTGCAGAAGGTGGCGGCTGGAGAGATGCCCTTCGACCGCACCCTGCAAGTCTCGGTGACCGACCGCCTGGAGAAGCACCAAATCCAGCGGCGGCTGCCGCACAATCTGCGCGTCGCCGAAGCGCTGCTGCGCCGCAACGTGCGGGATTACCTCACGGCGGTCAGCCGGTCTCGCCCCGCCGCGGAACGCAAGGCCGCCTGGAGGCGGCTGGGCCGCTCGCGGATGAAAATCGTCCGGCTGATCGAAGAACTAGGCCTGCGCACGCAGCGGATCGAGCCCTTCATCAAGACGCTCGAGGAGGTCAGCCGCCGCGTGGATGCGCTCCGCGAGCAGATCCGGGCCCACCGCCAGGCAGGCACGCCGCGTGCCCTATGGCAGCAGCAGTTGCGGGAGTATCGCAGCATTCTGCTGGCCACCCACGAGACGCCCACGAGCCTCCGCCGCCGGGTGGAGTACGTGAAGCGCGTGTACGAGCAGTATCAGAAGGCCAAGCGCGGTCTCTCTGAGGGCAATTTGCGGCTGGTGGTTTCCATCGCCAAGAAGTATCGCAACCGCGGGCTGAGTTTCCTGGATCTGATCCAGGAGGGCAATGCGGGGCTGATGCGGGCCGTCGACAAATTCGAGTATCGCCGGGGCTTCAAGTTCTGCACCTACGCGACGTGGTGGATCCGCCAGGCGATCACGCGGGCGGTTGCCGACCAGAGCCGCACCATCCGCATTCCTGTGCACATGGTGGAGACCATGTCGAAGGTACGGAACGTAGCCCGGCAGCTCTTGCAGGAACTGGGCCGCGAGCCCACCATCGAAGAAACGGCTCGCGCCGCCGGCACGGCCGTGGAGGAAGCCCGCCGCGTTCTGGCCATGAGCCGCTACCCGATCAGCCTCGATCGCCCCGTCGGCAACAGCGAGGATAGCCACTTCGGCGACCTGCTCCCCGACAGCAGTGCGGAAAGCCCCGCCCAGGGCGCGGCCCAAGAGATGCTTCGCGGCCGCATCAACCAGGTGCTGAAGACCCTCAGCTACCGCGAGCGCGAGATCATCAAGCTCCGCTATGGCCTGGGAGACGGCTACAGCTACACGCTGGAAGAGGTGGGCCACATCTTCAAGGTCACGCGCGAGCGGATCCGCCAGATCGAAGCCAAGGCCGTGCGCAAGCTCCAGCAGCCCAGCCGCAGCGCCGAACTGGCCGGTTTCCTCGATTAGCACCGTCCTTGCCACCAGCCCCGCCGGCACAGCCCAAGGGCCGCTGCCGGCGGGGCGTCTTTTTTTGCGCCTGAGGCACGGCGCCGCCACTGCGATTCGCTCCTTGAAACTAGGCCGGCGGATCGCTTATGTTCCCTGCTGGCGTCACGAGCGGGCACGCGGGCAGGCTTCACAGCCAACATCCTACCCGGCCGCTGCCGGCCCCATCCTCTGTTCCCTGGCGGTGTTCATCAGAACCCCAGACGCCGGCTCCCCCCCCACACACGCTGCTGCACCTTAAGCCGTACCCCCGATGCAGATCCGAGACCGCATCAAGGAACTCCGGCGCGTGTCGGCATCTCTGCTTCGGCCGCACCCACGCAACTGGCGGCGCCATCCCCCACAGCAACAAGAGGCCCTCCGCGGGCTGCTGAACGAAATCGGCTACGCCGATGCCCTGCTGGCGCGCGAACTGCCCGACGGCACCCTGGAACTGATCGATGGCCACCTGCGCGCCGAGACCACGCCCGAAAGCCACGTGCCCGTGCTTGTGCTCGACCTCAACGATGCCGAGGCGGCCAAGCTGCTCGCCACCCTCGACCCGCTCGCCGCCATGGCCCAACGCGACCAGGAGCTGCTCGCCTCTCTCCTGCAGGACGTTCATACCGAACACGCCGCCCTGCAACAGTTGCTCGACGAGCTGCTGAACGCCTCCCCGCCCAGCGGTGGCCCCAACCCCTCACCCCGGTGTCTTTTTCACATCTCCGCGCCCACGCGACAAGCGGCACTCGCGGATGCCGGCTTGGGGGTTGAAAAAAA
>JAIMBC010000075.1 GCA_023511675.1 Pirellulales bacterium | reverse complement strand
AGGGTGCTGTGCCTTGTGTCACAAATGCTTGTGGTGTAATTGTTTACATTCACGGGCAGTTGAGGGGGGTGGACAGATTCGTAAGTGGTTGTTGACAAAGGAGTTAAGTTAGATTTCATGCACGGTGTGGCGGAAGCACGGACCGACCTATGGGTCAATAAGGGTGGGGGTTGGGCAAAAGTGGCATGCAACCCCTTGCTGGGCTTTGACTTAGGCGGGTGCCCGTCTTAACGCACTGGCCCGCCGAAGAGGGGATTGAAACCGAGATAAGGAGCATCTGCATGAAAAGTTCGAATTCGTTCCTGCGGAAATTGCGGCAGTTGATGAAGGGGAAGGGCGCGCGAGTCGCGCGGTTCCCCAAGAAAACGTCTTTCGCGTCGGTCACTGGACCCGCCATAAAGCGGAAATTCACGCTGGCGATCAAGCGGGCGGCCCGCCCGAAGATCCCGTAGCCGAGCGCATCGAGAACGTTCTCGCGGATACGCTCCAGGCTACATTCGACCCTGCGCCGATTCGCGCGAGAATGGCCCCCCCTTTCGTGGGGCGTTCTTCGACATGATGGAGGGGAGCGTCTCAACGCACTGCCCCGACGAAGAGGGGATTGAAACGACTCTGCTTTGGCGGGCAGCGCCGGCCACCGGTGGCGTCTCAACGGCCTGCGCCGACGAAGAGGGGACTGAATCCGCTCCGGCGTCGGAAGGCTGTCTGGCGCATCGGTCGCGGTGCAAGTACGCGCGTATTGGCCGACGCCTTGCTTGTCCGAGGAGCGTGCCGCCCGTGACTCCGGGGTCGCTGCTGTCTCCGTGCGGGGCGAATTCCGTGCCTCGCCAGGCCAGGTTGGTGCTGTTCGAATCCGAGGACCTCGAACAGATGGTGGGGGAGCAGTTGTGCGAGGAGCTGGGCGTCGCCTGCGCCTACAACTGTCGAGGGGGGCTACGCCCGCAGATGTAAAAAGGCCCGGCGAGCCAAGGCAAGCTCGCTGTGCACGGCTGGTAGGTCGCCATGTTTCGGTCAAGCAGGATGCATGGTGCAAACCGTATGCGTCAGGACGGTACGGCAGGCGTGACGGGCCCCGGGTTTTTGTGAGCATCGGTTTGTGGAGTGGCTCGAGCAGCGATGGCTAGGGATGGCAGCACCACGAGTGTTGGGGCATTGATTTGGAGCCGGCAGCGAATAAGCTTAGAGAGAGTCCCGGTATCTAAAGTGCTGCGGCCAACGGGAGGCGATGAAGAGCAGCAGGCCTCAGGCAATGGTGGTGCTGGCCAGCGAGCAGCTCTGGCCGAGCATCCAGGGTCTGGTGTTCTGGCATGAACACCGGGGCGGTCTGCAACATTTGTTCATCTACCACACGGCGGACGCAGAGCGTTCGGCCGGGCCGGCCAAGCGGCTGGCAAGGCTGTGTAGAGCACTGTACGGGCGCGAGATCAAGGTACACCTGCCCGAGCGGCCTGAAGGCGTGCAAGGCAGCGTGGATGAGTCGATTTGCCCGCAGGCGGTGCGGCGGCAGATCCACGCCTGGCGCCAGCGGGTGCCCGACCATACGCTGGTGATCAACGCCACGGGCGGGCTGAAGCTGATGTTTGCCGGCGTGCTGGATTGCCTGGACCTGCCGGAAACGCAGGTGGTGTACCGGGAACTGGGCCAGCAAGGCTGGTACCGGCTGGAGCGTACGCATGCAGGTTTGCATGTGGAGCCTCTTGAAGTGCCCCCGCATGTAACGGACCACATCCCGGTCAATTTGCTCGTGCAGTGCCAGTGGGAGCCGGAAGGGGTGGAATGGACATACAGAGAGGCGAAGCCACTGCCCATTCTCGAACTGGTGAAGGCAGGAGTGGCCACACACTGGGATTGGAACGAGACGTTTGCACGATGCGGCCTGCATAGCGATAAGCAGCAAGGATTCCTGTTTGAAGAGTTTGTGGCCGCAACGTTGCTGGCGCTGGGGATTCGGCAGGTGGGCAGGAACTATGTGCTAGCCCAAGCGTCATCGGATCGGCTGGAAGTCGATGTAGTGGCCAACTTTGGGGGGCGGCTGCTGCTTGTGGACTGCAAGTTGCGGCAGGAGGGCGATCCGCGTGCGGAGCCGGTGACCTCGCAGACCCGCCAGGCGGCAGAGGTGCGCAGGCGCATGGGGGGTGCAGGGGCCGCCATGCTGCTGGTTCGGCCCGGAGTTTCGTGGAACGAAGAACTGCACCGCTTGGCGCAGATACATGGCCTGGCAGTGCTATCGAGAGAAGACACGCTCGATTTTTTTCGCAGAATACGGGAATTCTGCGGCGTGAAAACAGCACTGCCTGCCGAGCTGGCAGCGGCGCAAGGCGTGTTGGATTCAGAGCGGGCCGCTGGCGCCCTTGAGGCATTCGGCAGAACTCGCTGGCTGCTGCCCGTTGTGGAGCCCCCTGAACCGCTCCATGTGATTCTGGGTGTAAGCGGAGCAATCAATAGCCTGATGGATCAGCTAGGCCAGGACTGGGTTGTCTACCGAGTGCTCGATGGACTCTATCTGCAGGGCAGGTTGGGTAGCACTTCCGAGAAGCGGTGTCAGGCTAAGCTGCGGAACATCCTTGCGGACTGTGCGAAAGTGGGAAACTTCTACTGGTCGAAGGCAGGCAATTCGTTCTGTGTGCGTCTCTCTGTCAAACCTGAACTCGAGGCGGCGCTGAAAGACCGCCTGAAAGCCTACGTTGGCCGCCTGATGTTCTCTTAGCAGCGCGGCAGACGCTGTTTTGCCCCCCTGGGTGCAGCAGCCGCAGCATGGCGTGGGCGGTGCCCGAGAAAGGGCACCTCGATGTGGGGCAGCGCATGTCGGAGAAGGGCGCCGCAGCTACCCGCGTACCTGCCAGCGTAGGGGCTGCTCGCTGCCGGGAAGGGGACGATGGTCGCTACCTCCCGTCTGGTGCCACAGGTAGAACAGCCAGCTTCCAGCGGGTGCCGCTGCGTTGAGCGAGAGGCTCATCAGCTTGCTGCCGGGGGTGGTGTCCATCACCAGGTGCGGCGGCTGGACGTTCCGGGCAAATTGCTGGAGGTGTTTGCAGAGCACGTCTTGCATGGCCAGGTCGTTGGGGAACTCTGCCAGTTCGGATGTCGTGCCATGTTGGTGCAGTCGGTGCTGCACCTCCTGTGCGACGTTGTGCTGATCTGGCGTGTGCAGCAGGAGGACGCAACGCACCCCCAGGGCCCGGGCGGCCAGCCACACCAATTCTTGGCGGCGGCTGACGATGGTGACCAGGTGCGTGGGCCGCCAGTCCGGCCAGGTTTGGCGAATGGTCACCTGCAAGCGGACGGTAATGGTGGGGAGCAGGTGCGTTTCGTAGAACTCCTGGGTGCGCCGGTCGTCGAGCGGTTGCGAGAGATAGTACTGGACGCACTCTTCGAAGGCGCGCTGGTCCTGGGCATCTCTCGGGGAGGCCGGCTGGGCGCGCACGCGCTGGAGCAGCTTGCGGAGCGCCCCACGCGGCTCCAGGGTGCCGGTTGTCAACGGGTGCACCTCCAACCCAGCAGCCTGCGATTGCGCAAGCAAGGCACGTGCGGTGTCGCATTGCGGCTCAGGCACAAAGAACGCTGTGGCGCCCTGCCGTACGGCCAGCCGCAGCTTGACTGCCAGTCCGTCTACTTCGGCGATGCCGCGTTGTGCATCCCAGCAGCCGGTGGCCCACACGGCGGGGTCGGGCGTGCCGTTCGCCGCGGCGGTTTCGAGTCCCGCCGCGAGGGCTGCCCAGGCGGAGGCAAAGTCGGCCGTTGCGTTAAGTTCTTGCAACACCCCTTCGCGCAGCTCGAATTGCGGGTGCTGATGCAAGCCCCAGCCATTCCGCCCCATTCTGGCAAGAATGTCGTCTGCCATGGCGAGCAATTTTGAACTGAGTCGCGGATCGTGGCCTGGCGTTTCGCGCCATTCCAGGGGCCAGACGACCGCCTCCTGCAGGCACGGCCAGCCCGGGTTGGCCATCACGGCGTAGCAGGCGCCGCGCGTGGCCGGCAAGGGGCTTTGGGGCCAGGTTTGCTCCAGATATTCGCACGCCCGCTGAAGCAGGCGAGGCTGCAACCACCAAGCGGCCAGGCCGCCCAGCGCACTTGCCAGGCGCGCGGCCTGGGGAGCGGTCACGGCATCTGGGGCAAGCCGCAAGAGGGCGGCCAGACTGGCAGGCATGTCAGGTTACATACAACAGGCGTCGATGTGGGGTTACAGAGCGGCGGTCCATGTGCCGCAGATGTTAGTTCTGGTTGTGCGGCAGCCAGGCAACGGGCGGCGTGCCCACCGTCAGCACCAGGTCCTCGCCGGTGTCCGTGAGAGAACGGAGCGTCCAGCGGGCCTTGCCCTGGCTGTCGATGGCGGCCGCGGCGCCAGCGAGCGTGACCGCGGTACCAGCAAGGTGCTCAGCAGGTTGCTCCGCGGCCGTGGAGAAGGCGACGACCAGCGGCTCCGCCGGATCCGGGACGCGCCGGGGCAGGGCCAGGCAGGCGCGATAGGCGCCGTCGGGCGATTGCCAGCAGAGCAGTTGCGGCGCGGGGGGCGCCTGCTCGGCGGCCAGCGCCACGATTTGGGGCAACAGCGAGCGGGGGTAGCCGGCAGGCTGGGGGGCGGCCGGCCGCACGCGAGGTTGCGTGGCAAGAAACGGCCGTACCCAGGGCTGGATCGCCTCGGCCTCTTCCGGCGCACAGCGCAGGCCCAGCGTTTGCTCCATCTCGACAGCGGCATCGAGGATGGCCTCGTACTTGACGGCAGACAGCGCAAGCTGTGCATCCACATCCAGCAGATCAGGGCGCAGGGCCAGACCCACCGCCTGCACGTGCGTGGCGGCGGCCAGCAGCAGGTCTGCGTGCATGAGACACCACGCGTCGCAGACCTCCAATTGTTCGCCGTACTGGGCGTCTTCGAACCCCGCCTCCTCGCAAGCCTGAGCGACAAGCTGGGCGTCATCCAGCTCCTTGAGCAGCTTTTCGGCCAGGGCAGTACGCTGCTCCGGCTGCCAGTCTTCTTCATAGGAAGCGTCCAGGGCCGCGGCATCCCGCTGCCAGGCCGAGACATCTAGCCGGGGCAGCAAGGCCGCTACCTCCGGGCCATGCTGCTTGAACCAGCGCGCCAGCCCCTCGGTAACCTGGCCCGCTTCGGCGTTCTCAAGCAGCTCGGGCCGTACCCGACGCAGCCGCAGATGGGCCGCAGCCAACTTGCGGGCCAGCTCGGGCTCCTGTTCGCCAGCAGCAACAGCCTGCCCAAGCAGCTCGCTGGCTTCTTGTATCCAGCCGGCAACCAGGGGGCGCGGGTCGGCCAGGCCGAGCCGCGTGTCCCTGAGGGACTCTCGAATATAGGGGGAAGCAGTGGCATTCATTTTTTTTACTCCCTGCCACAGCGAGGCGCACAGCGGCGCCCCTGCTGCTACAATGCAATCTGCTGATGTTCAATGAGCTGTTTCATGTGTTCCACTAGTCTCTGCTTCTATTAACGCCGCGAGCGGTGACGTTCTTACATCAGCGTGGCCAGCAAACTGAGATCACCAGAGGGCAGGAGCTGTTCCACGGCATTCCGTGCACGCTTGGTCCACTGGTTCCAGAGATCCGGAGAAACCCGTTGCGGCGGCTGCAAGCGGTTCATGATCTCGCACAGTTCCTGGACCTCGATCACACGGCCGCTTTCGCCCAGCTCACGGCGGAGCACATCCCAGAACTCCTCAAGGGTGAACCAGCAAACCTTGAAGCTCCGCCGCCGTACCTCTTCACTCCAGGGGATGATCCACTCAGCGAACGAGCATGGGTCCGTCTTGTCCTTGCCTGGCAAACCCAGAGCCAGGCGAATGACCCGCAGCCGCAAGTACAGCATGAGCACGGTAAAGAAGTCGACCTTGCCCGCGGAGGGAGCAGGCATCTTTGCCGCTAGCTCTTCGAGCACCTGATGCAACGCCGCCGGATGACGCAGCAGTTCAGAAGCGGACTTCTCAATTCCTGTCTCTGATGGCGCGGCAGGCTCCAGCATGCATCCTCCCGGCAGGTCGGAAGCCTCGTCGTCAAGGGCAGAAGCAAAGCAGACCGACTTGATATGCTGCTGGCGACGATGCAAGTCGATTGCCAGGCGCTCGAGCACCACTTGGCACCACGCTGGGTAGTTGTTGCCCCTAAACTTAGAGTGCCGGAGATACATATGAGAGACAGCTTCCTGCTCGAACTCGCTGATGCTGAACGTATCTTCGCGCAGCAGGTCTTCTGCCGTGTCGTCGGAGTTGTCCTCCACTGAGCGGGGGATGCGGCGTGCAAGCCCCATGCTTCTGGCTATGCGGCGTGCCGTCTTCTCGATAAAGGGCACCAGCCGCTGCCAAGCCGCGTCGCGCTCGTGCTGGGGAAGGGAGGGGTCGTTTGCCCGCAGGGCGTCTGGCGTGGGGTCGTAGTCCTCTGGCTGCCTCATGGCCACCTCGCTCTGGAATGTGCGGGAGCGGCGGTCCGTCCCCCGCGTGCGCCGAGAGAGTTTGCCATGAAGATACCGCTGTCCGACGGCATTTGCTAGCATGCTGCACCTCCAATACTTCAACGCGGCAGGTGCCCAGCAAATGACAGCGGCCGGCGGGGCCGGCCCAGCAGAGGGGGTGGGCCAGCCGTCCGCCGGCTGTAAGAGTGCGGCTGCCGTAGAGGACAGAGCCCGGCGTACCCCCGGCACGGCGTGGCCTACAGGCAGCGCAGGAAGGCTACCAGGTCTTGCTTTTCCTGTTGATCGAGCTTGAGTTCGAGCACCAGGTTGAAGAACTCGACCGCGTCTTCGAGTGTCAGCAGGCGGCCGTCGTGGAGGTAGGGTGGGCTGTCCTTGATGCCGCGCAGCGGGAAGGTCTTGATGGGGCCGTCTGCCGCGGCCATGCGGCCGTTGATCTCTTGCGGCTGGTAGAACCGCTCCACGCGCAGGTTGTGCATCAGGTTATCGGTGTAATAAGGGGCGGGGTGGCAGGTGCCGCACTCGGCCTTACCGAAGAACAGCGCTTCGCCGCGCCGTTCCGACTCGCTAGCCAGCCGCGGGTCGAGCCTGCCCAGCACGTTCAGCTTGGGCGCCGGAGGGAAATCCAGCAGTGCCTGAAACTCCGCCATGAAGTGCACCTGGCTGCCTCGCTCCAGGATGGTCACGCCCTTGCGCTGGGCCGCGACCGGGTCTCCGTCGAAATAGGCCGCGCGCTGCTCGAACTCCGTGAAGTCTTCGATGGACCGCAGCGCTCGCTGCGACCCGAACAGCCGCTGCACGTTGACGCCCCGCAGAGAGGGCGTATCGATCCGGTGCCGGAACGGCTGCGGCCGAATGTCTCCCACCAGGTGCGTGGCCGCGTTGGTGTGGCCGTTTACATGGCAGTCGAAGCACGTCACGCCGCGGTGCGCCTGCTCGCTGCGGCGGTCGAGCGTGGCATTGAACTGCTGCTGCGCCATGGGTACCAGCAACAGCCGCAGGCCCTCGAGCTGCTTGGGATTAAGAATATCTTTGAACAGCTCGTAGTAGTTCTCCAGCGTCACCAACTTTCCCCCCGAGACGTCTCCCAGGTCTGGCCGCGTGGTGAGATAGATGGGGGGCGGGAACTCGGGCAACAGATGGTCGGGCAGGTCGTAGTCCAGGTCGAAGCGCGTCAGGTCGCGGTCTTCCTGGCGCTTGATCTCGTCGATGTGGAACCTGGGGAAGAGCATTCCCCCCTCGGCGTGGTTGGGGTGGGGCAAGGGCAGGAAGCCGGCGGGAAACAGGCCGCGCTCCTTGATCTGCTGCGGTCTGAGCGCCGCGAGCTGCTCCCAGGTCATACCCTGGGGCAGCTTGGTGCGCGGGCCCTGTTGCACCGGCTTGCCGCGAGACATGGTCACGCCCTCTGCCCGCCGATCGCTCAGGTCGTAACGGGCTGCCAGCAGGGCGGCGTGTTTTTTCATCACCTGCTGCTTGGCCGCCTTCATGCGTTCGACCATCGCCTGAAAGTCGCTGTCTTGAACCTCGGCTGAGCCGGAACGCGTTGAGGTTGTCTCCTCGCCCGGCAGCATCCGCCAGGCTGCCAGTGCGGCCAGCATGGCCAGTGCCGGGGCCCAGGCTGCCACACGCCATGTCTTGAGTTGCCTACGCATGATCATCCTCCTTACCTGAGGGCAGCGGGGCCCGCCTGCCGGCACGCACCTCCCGATGCCCATTGCAAGTTGATTGTTAGCACCTTAGGATCGATAAGTGAAATACATTCTTCCTATCAGATTGATAGGCATAGGTTATGGAAGTGCATCAGCTTCGGTACTTTGTGGCGGTGGCCCAGACAGGCAGCTTCAGCCGGGCGGCGGAGCAATGCCACGTCTCTCAACCGGCGCTTAGCCAGCAGATTCAGAAGCTGGAGCGGAGCCTAGGGCATCGATTGTTCCACCGTTTGGGGAAGCGTGTTGCCCTCAGCGAGGCGGGCCGCCTGCTGCTCCAGCAGGCACAGCAGATCCTCACCCTGCTGGAGAATGCGGAGCGGCAGGTGAAGGACTTCGATCAGCTTGCACATGGGCAGCTTACTGTGGGGGCCATTCCCACCATTGCGCCTTACGTGTTACCGGATGTGATCCAGGCATACACGCGTCGCTTTCCTCAGGTAGAGTTGTTGATCCACGAGGATCTCACGGCACATCTGGTCGATGCGGTGGGGACGGGCGAACTCGACCTGGCCCTGGCGGCCCTCCCCATCCATGATGGCCGCTTGGTATGCGAGGCGCTGTTTACCGAGCCGCTGTTGTTGGCCTTGCCCAGGCAGCATCCGCTGGCCGCGCGGCGGCGGATTGCGCTGGAGGACCTGCGCGACGAGCGCTTTATTCTGCTGGACGAGATGCACTGCCTGGGCGAGCAGATTCTGGCCATTTGCCGCCATGAGGGGTGTCACCGGATTGGCTGCCGCAGTTCGCAGCTTACCACGGTGCAGGCCCTGATCGCCCTGGGACAGGGCATCTCGCTGTTGCCGGAGATGGCCCGCGCGGCCGATAACGATGGGCAGATCGTTTACCGCCCCCTTGCCGGTGGCGATTACCAGCGTACGGTCGGCGTGATCCGGCATCGCGATCGCTATCACGGTGCCGCTGCCGTGCAGTTCCTCAAACTGCTGAGAGAGCGGAGCAAGCGGCCCAAACGGGGCTGAGCCGGTAGCTTGGATCCGCCGCTGAGATCGGCATTGTGGATTGCTAGTTCGGCATTCGCGGCCCATGACCCGCGGTCCTCTCAGCGCTCCCCAAGCCAGGACCAGGCCGCCGCAAAGGTGCAGTACGAGCGGATCGAAGTGCCTTGCATGAGACAGCGCGTTCGTTGCCGCCGCAAACAGCCACGTACCCCCCGCGACCCTTACCCCAGACTAGCTGCACAGGCCGCCTGGACGCTTGCCCTCTGCCATGTGCTTGACTCCTGGACGCCACGGGGATAGTAAAGGGGTATGTAGATCTTCCGGCCGCATGTGCCAGGCACGCCAGGGCATGTTGCACAGGTTGAACGCGGGGCTGCTAGCAAGAAAGGAAAGGCCGATGCGCAGTTTGCGCCAGGGGGATCAGGACAAGTTCCAAGGGGCAGGTTGCAATCAGCCCCATTGGGTTAGCCGTGCGTGGTGCAGCTCCACGGCGAGGAGGGCCTGCCGTCGGGTAGCGGCGCGCGGGTGCCTTCCCCAGCATGCATGGCGCGTGATCGCGACCTCTCTGGCCGCGGCCAGCTTGCTCTTGCAGGGGCCGGCTGCCGCCTCTCTTGATGTGGATGAACAAGCCGCGGAGCAGGACAATCAAGCAGAGGAAGTGCCCTCCGGGCCCCAGCCGGGGGAGGAGCTGCCGGCACTCAAGGTGCTAGGAGTGTACGATGCCGATGCCGGCCAGGAGCTAGACTTTGTCTCCCAGGCCCACGATGGGCCCATCTTGTTGATCTTTGTAAACTAGGTGACGCGTCCTTCGGTCGGACTGACACGCGTGCTGGCCAAGTACGCCGCCAGCCGCAAAGAAGACGGTCTCACCGCCGGCATTGTGTGGCTGCAAGCGCTGGCGAAGGGCGACCGCCGCCAGGTACTCGAGGATCTCGCCTGGTGTCTGCTGTGCTCTGAGGAGTTCATGATGAATCATTGAGGTAGGGTGTCGAATGTACGCCCGAACGAAGGAACAAGTGCAGCCCGTTGCCAGCGAGCCTGCAAATCTTGCCTGGATGAAGAGGCCGTGGCAGATCGCAGAGGCCGCCGCTCGTAGCAGCATGCGAGGAAGGGACCGTGTGACCCCAACGTGCTGCCGTTGATGCATTTTCAATTTCGACCCGAGTGTATGAGCCAACAGCATTTCCTCAAGCAAGGTGCGCCTTTTGCTCCGCCATGTTCCCGCAGAAGTCTGGTTCTTGCGGGGGCACTTTCGGCCCTGGGACTCACCTTGGCGGAGTTCCTCGCGATTTTTCGGCGGGCCGAGGGACGTGAAGGCACGGCTGCTGGCGGCGTATCGCCCGCTGGAGTGGCCGCGCGGGCGCGCCGCTGCATTCTGATCTGGCCGGACGGCGGCCCGAGCCATCTGGACACCTTCGATCTCAAGCCAGAGGCGCCGGCCGAGATTCGCGGGCTGTTTGCTGCGATTCCCACCAGCGTGTCCGGCGTTGCCGTCTGCGAGCTGATGCCCGAGTGTCCCCAGCGGATGGAGTGGCTCGTGCTGCTGCGCTCGCTGACCTCGAATCTGGGTGAGCACAACCTGGGTGCACACTACGTGCTTACGGGATCTTGTCCCACGCCCGTACTTACATATCCCGCCTGGGGTGCGGTGGTGGCCTACGTGCATGGCGCCCCAGGCAGCCTGCCGGCATATGTGTCTCTACCTGGGATCAACTCTCAGGCGGGGCCGGGGTTTTTGCCGCCTCGGTACAGTGCCTTTATGGTGGAGAGCGATCCGGCACGGTCCGATTTTCGCGTGCAGGATCTGGATCTGTTCCCGGGAGTGACGGCGGAGAGGCTGGCAAGGCGGCGCCATGCAGCGCGGCAGCTCGAGTTGGCCAGCAAGGATGTGCACGAGGCAACCCGGGGGGCTAGCTCGGAGAAGCGAAGTGGCGGCGATGCGTGGGCCTTTGAACAGGCATCTGACCTGTTGACGACGCCAGCAGCCAGGCAGGCCTTTGATCTGTCTGAGGAGCCTGCTGAGGTACGTGCCCGCTATGGAGACCGGACTGTAGGACAGGCTTGTCTGCTGGCACGGCGGCTGGTCGAGGCGGGAGTGCCGTTTGTCACGGTGCATGACGCGGGTTGGGACACGCATGACCGTGCCGTGTTGCGGCTCAAGGAGGGCTACAGTGGAGGCCTGGTAGGCAAGATTCCTTCGTTGGATCGGGCCCTGGCCGCGCTGCTGGACGAGCTGACGGAGCGTGGCCTGCTGGAGGAGACGCTGGTGGTGGTGCTGGGCGAGTTTGGCCGTACGCGGCGTGTGAATGTCCAGGGAGGCCGCGACCACTGGCCGCGCGTGTTTTCTGCGGTGCTGGCCGGGGGCGGCCTTCAGGCAGGCCGTGTGATTGGCGCAAGCGATGAGCGGGGCGAGAGTCCTCTGGAGCAGCCTGTGCGTCCCGAGGACCTTGCTGACACGGTGTACAAGCTGCTGGGCATCGATCCGGCTCTCGAATTGACGACCCCTCAGGGCCGCTCGATCCGTCGGAGCGCTGGAGAGGCCATTGCCGGCCTGGTGTAAGCTGCGGTCAGCGTGTGTGGGCCGCAGCGGGTGTGAACGCAAGAGGCGGAGTCAAGGAGCACCAGGAACCGCGCGACTCGTCTGCTGGTGTTAAGAGGGGGCGGGGGCGGCCCTTGCCAGGTCCCCCTTGGAACACGTGGGCTGCCGAACCTGCCGCGTGTCAATCGCCGGATGGTGTTGAGCCGCGCAGCCGGCACCACGGCTCTTCGTGCCCGACCTCGATGAGCATGGGGCCGCTGCACGTGGCGGGCGAGAGAATGGCCAGTGCCACCAGCGGCCGCGGACCGGTGTTGAATGTGGCGTGTACCATATTGGTCGGGACGTGCACGCAGTCTCCGGCGTGCACGTCGCGCCGTTCGAGGTCCACCCAGGTTTCGCCCGTACCTTCGAGGAAGTAAATGGCCTCCTCCATCTCCGGGTGCCGGTGGAAGGCGTGGCCCTGCCCGGGAGGAATGTGGACGCGGATCAACAGCAGCCTCTCCGCGGCGACCAGGTCCGGCCGGCAGAGCCAGTGGAACGTACCCCAGGGCAATTCTTCGACGATCAGATTTTCTGCGGTGACAAAGCGGGCTGGCTGGGTGCTCATGATACACGCTGCTGGGGTGGCGGGTGCCTGTTGGGAGACGGAAGAACTCGCCGCACGAGGATCTGCTGTGGGGTTGAATGTGCTTGGCGCCCGAGAGCGGCTCAGATAGGTTCTCTCCACGGTCTGCCGGCTCAACTCAAGCCTCTCGAAAACGCGGCGAGTGTCAAGCCCCAATGGGCTGGGAGTGGCTGCGGCGAACACGCGGGTATGTCGCACACAGCGTACGGCCGAGGGCAGTTTCGTGTGGGGACTTCAGGCTGGAGTTATCCCCATTGGCGGGGCGTGTTCTATCCGGCCGAATTGCCGGCGGCACGCTGGTTCGGATACTACTGCCGGCACTTCGACACGGTGGAGATCAACAGCACGTTCTATCGATTGCCCAGGGTGGCCACGTTTCAGGGCTGGCGGCGGCAGGCACCGGCTGGCTTTCTGTACGCGGTCAAGGCCCACCGGCTGCTGACGCACCGCAAGCGGTTGCGGCGGTGCGGCCAGCCGCTGCGGGCGTTCTTGCAGCGCACAGCAGTGCTGCGAGGGCATCTGGGGCCCGTGCTGTACCAGCCTCCGCCGAACTTCCGCCGCGATGTGGACAGGCTGGAGGCATTCTGTGCCCGGCTGCCCCGAAGGATGACGCACGTGTTCGAGTTTCGCGACCCCGACTGGCTGACGGAGGACACCTTTGCCGTCCTCAGACGCTACCGTGTCTGCTTGTGCTGGCACGACCTGTTGCCCCATCATCCGCTGGTGGTCACAGGCGGGGCGATCTACGTGCGGTTCCACGGTGTGGGCGCGCGATATGGGGGATGCTACGCGGAACGGGCGCTGCGCGGCTGGGCACGCAGGCTGTGCGCCGCCGCTGGGCCGCGTCGCACGGTCTATGCATACTTCAACAATGACGCACAGGCGTATGCCGTTGCCAATGCCAAGAGCCTGCGGGCGCTGCTGGCCCTTTACGCAGGGCAGCAGGCCGCCCGCCGCAGACCTTCTGCGTAGCGTGCCTTGACGGGGCCCCGTGGCAGCGAGGAGAATAACATACCGACTGCTCTGTTTGTTACCAGCTCATGAGACCTGTGCGCCAAACTCGTGCCCTGGCTACCCGCGAGCGTATCCTTGCGCGGGCGGCCCGGCTGTTCGCCCTGAAGGGGTACCACGACACGGCGCTGGAGGAGATCTTGGATGCCGCTGGTGTGACCACCGGCGCTTTCTTCCATCACTTCTCGAGCAAGGAAGACCTGGCCTTCGCCGTGCTCGACCGGCATATGCAGCGGCGGCGAGCGGAGCTGGCGGAGATCGAGGCACAGCTTGCCATGCCCCGGCCGGAGGATCCCTTGCTGCGGATCGCCAGCCGGCTGGATGCCATTCAGGCCATGGTCCAGCGCCGGGGAGAACGCGGCGGCTGCGTCATCGGCAACCTTAGTACCGCGCTCAGCGACACGCATGAGCGCTTCCGCAAGCGGCTGGCAGCGTGTTTTGACGAAATGGCCCTCGAATTCAAGCCCCAGCTTGACGCGGCCGTGGCCAGATATCGTCCGCGACCTCGGCCGGATACGTGGGCGCTGGCACGGCATGCGGTGGCGGTGATCGAGGGTGCCATCCTGCTTGCCCGAACACACCGCGACCCGAAGCTGCTGGCCGGCCAGCTTGCCTATCTCAAGGAGTTTCTGGTCCTTAGCATCCAGGGCAAATCGCAAGCTGGGCCGGCGCGCGCCGCGGCAGCGGGTGTAGGTCAGAAAGCACGCCTTCGCGCCGGGGGACGGAGGGCAGCGGGCGAGTCCGCTGGCACCCAGCGTGGCCGGGCTGCGTCGGCCGCTCGCCAGCGCGCACAGCATGTCCCCGCCCGCTGGCGGGCACACGTTAAACAAGACCGCACGATTGATAGGGAGTCTGGCACGTGAGAGCAACATTCTGCGCAAGCACGATGGTTGGCCTGGGGCTGGCCGCCGCACTGGTGTGGGGGCAGCCGCCGATCGAACTCGATCCACCTCGGACGAGAGAGCAAATCGAGGCGGAAGTCGAGTCGCTCCGGGTTCGCGATGTGCCGTGGCGGCAGATATCCTGGCACACTTGTCTGCTGCGAGGGCTAAAGCAGTCTCGGGAGCAAGGCAAGCCCGTGTTGTTGTGGGTGTTCATCGACAGGCCCACGGATGACGAACGCTGTTGAGTGTTTGCCGGCGCCGCCCGTGAGGCGGTGTTTTCGCAACCCGAGGTGATCCGGCGCGTGCAGCGAGACTTCGTTCCCGTGGCGCTCAAAGCCGCCCTGGTGAACCATCCGCCTCGAGGAAGCGAGGGAGAGCTGTTGCGAGAAATCGGCCGCTCAAAGCCGGCCCCGCAGGGCATCTGCGTGGCCAACTCGGCAGGCAAGGTGCTGGACTGGGTGTTGATGTTCGACGATGAGCCGAGCCTGCTGGCCTTTATTGAACATGCCTGGAAGCGATACCAACAGTTCCCCGACGCGCGGCAGCCCGTGCCCGCCGAACGGTTCATGCGGTTTCCCAGCCACAAGCTGCCTGATGTGCCCGACGCTACTCGACCGATCCCCGTGCCAGACGAGCACGCGGCGGACGACGCTTGTCCTGGCCGCCGCCTGCCGCCGGGAACGCTCGTGGGCCGCATCATCGGCCGCGCGCTCGACAAGGAAGGCCGCCCCCTCAGCGATACGCTGCGGCAAGAACATTACATGGAGGCACGCTTCGAGTTGCCCCTCGAGGTCCAGCAATCGCTCGTCCAGGCGCTCCAGCAGGGAGCTGGCGGCCGCTTTGAGCTGCCGGAGCCGTTCGTCAGAACCTTGGTGGCCCATGCGTACCTGGGCCAGCTCGATGTCAGCCCCCTGGGCACCGTGCCTGGAAGCAAGAACATCAGCCACCGCTGGCAGTTCTCTGGGCAAGTGGTTGGACAAGGCCAGGAGGGTGTTCAGAGCGTCTACTTTCGTGGCACATCGGCCGTGGCGGGATGCGAGTCGTCCCTGGGATTCAATACCGACGGGCGCGACTGGGAACATGAAGTGACGCTGGAGTGGGAAGGCTACATCGACGTGCAGATCGCCCCGCGGCGGCTGACCCGGCTGGCAGTGCTCGCCCGCGGGAAAGAGCGGCTGCGCTGGGACCATGCACGCCGCAAACTCTCCGAGGCGAGCGATGTGGCGAACCTCCCCGCCGGCAGGGCGATCGACCAACTTTGCGGTGTGGTGTATGGATTGACGGCCCAACCGTGCCAGGGAGAGGAGGCCGAGGGCGCCTTGCCAGAGCGAGATGCGCCCCATTCGCAACCGTAGCATGGATCCTCGACGCCAATACTCATCTGCGCAAGGGATGGGCAGTGTTTGCCGCGCGGCGCCTGCTCTAACCGTCTGAGATTTGCAAAGAATGAGACACCGTGCCGCAGCATCCCAGGACACAACGCCAGGGCGGAGAGAAGAGGCGCTGCGCGCCTGCCGGGAGCACGCACCGGGCGCGGCGTGGTGGGCAGGCGTGCTGGACGGATGGTCCGACCTCGCGCTGCCGGCGGCTTACGGCCTGGCGGAGGAGATGGCACGCATTCGAGAGGGCCGAGGAGAACGCCGGATCGGCTACAAGCTTGGCTGCACAAGCGGCGCCGTGCAGCAGCAACTCGGCACAGGCGAGCCGATTTATGCGCCGCTGTTTGAACACGGCCGCCTCACGTCCGGCGACCGGCTGTCGGCGCAGCGGTACGCAAATCTGGCCGTGGAGGGCGAGCTGGCGTTGCGCCTCACTGCCGATCTGTGCGGCGCGGATCTGAGCGACGTGCAACTCAGGGAGGCCATCGGCAGCGTGTTTCCGGTGATCGAGCTGCATCATTTGGTATTGCCGGTGGGAACGCCCCGCGCCGCGGCCCTGGCGGCCACGGGCGGCCTGCACGCCGGCATGGTCCTGCCCGAGGTTGAAGCGGCAGGCCGTCACGGCGTGCCGGATGGCTGTTTGTTGCGCGTGAGCATCGACGGCCGGCCGGTGGGCGTCACGCACGCGGTTTGGACGATGGGCAGCCCCACCGCCGCGCTGCGCTGGCTGGCGGTCCGTCTGGCAGAGCGCGGGCAGAAGCTCCGCCGGGGGCAGATCATCCTTACCGGCTCGCCGCTCTGTTTGTTTCCGGTACGCGGTGGCAACACGGTTCTTGTTGAGGCTCCGCCCCTGGGGAGCTGTGGTATCGAAATCGTCCCTTAATCGTGTCCTGAGCTGGGAGGTGAGGCGATGCCTTACGATGGTACGCTGGTGCTGGAGTACTTGCAGAAGACACATGAGACGGGCCTGTTGAGCGAGCGTGAGAAACACCTGGTGGGCCTGGCCGTGACGATGACGCGCGGCTGTCAGGTATGCACACAGGGGCGGATTGCCAAGGCTCGAGCGGCGGGCCTGAGCGACGAGGTGCTCAATGCTCTGGCAGCGGTGGTGGCGGCGGTGAATGCGGGCGTGGCGGCCGCCACGGCACGTGAGGCGTTTCAGCTGGCAGACGCCGCGGCGGCCGAGACGTGCGGCGATGCGTGTGCGGCCGGTGTGATGGCCGGGAACACAGCCCGCCGCGGGAGCGCCGCGCGATGAAGGCCCCGCTCAAGGTGGGTACAGTGGGAGAGGTGCGCTTTGCCGTCGAAGCGCGGCATGCGATTGATTTCGCAGAGGGCGGCATGCCGCAGGTGCTGGCCACGCCCTGGCTGATCTGGTACCTGGAGCATGCGGCTCGAGCGGCGGTGCTGCCCGTCTTGGACGATGGCGAGAGCACGGTTGGCACATACCTCGAAGTGCGCCATCTGGCGCCGACGCCGGTGGGCCAGCACGTTACCTGCCGAGCGCGCGTCGTGCATGTGGACGGTCAAGAGATCGCTTTCCAGCTCGAAGCGCGGGATGAGCGAGAACTGGTGTGCCGCGGTTTTCATCGCCTGCACGTGATTTGCGTCGAACGCTTCGCGCGAAGAGTGCGTGGCAAGGTTCCCCCGCTTCGCAGCCGTGATCTTCGGCCATGATGCGGCGGAAGAGGTAGCCCCTTTGAGTCCAGGCCCTGTGTACAGCCACCTGAGTGCAGCAACCTGAGCGCAGCCACGGCAGGGCTGGCCCCTGTGAGATTGTGAAATGGGCTCCGCCGTGTGCGGCGATGGGCAGGCCGAAAGATATGGAGAGGCCGGCTCTGTGGCTTGCGGCGTGGCGCCGTCCGCCCCGGGTTGGGACATGCCTAGGTGAGAGATCGGCCCGCAAGGAGTGGGTACGCTTGTTCAACGTAATGCACGGCGCCCCTTCCCGGACGCCGGCGGCATGGCTGAAAAGCCGGCAATTTGCGTGCGCGCTTCCAGGCCAAGCGAGTATGCACGGCAGCCGTGCCATACGCGGCTCGGCAGGTTCAAGCGGATTGCGCCTGCGGCGGAATAGCTCTTGGCAACTACGGCTGGAGCGGCAACAGCACGTTGCTGAGTACCACGTTTGCCGAGACCGCAGGTTTGCCCGGCACGGCAACCTCCACAGGCTCTCCGCGCAGAAGTCCCAGCACCAGGCAGCGTGCGCCGGCAGCGAGCGAAAGCGGCTGCCCATCGTATTCGACCAGGAACCACTTGTCGCCGTGGTTGACGAGCGTGGTCACGTAGGCGGTGCGGCCATCCTGATCGACAGTGCCCACGACCTCCGCAAAGAAAAACAGGCCGATGAGATCATCCGAGGCGGGGGCGAGGGGACGGGAGGCAAAGTGAGCGTTAATGGGCTGGATGTGCTCCGCATGCTTCCACTCAAAGCCCTGCAGCAGCTTGTGGACTTCTGCGATCTCCATCTCCAGCACGGTCTTGACGTTGGGCGGCAAGTCGTCTGCCATCCCTGGCCGGCTGATCAGGTAGCGCACCATGGTCACGTCCCGCGCTAGCTCAGCCAGGGCCTGGAAGTCGGGTTCCAGGGCGCGGGTCCAATCTCGCTGGGTGCATAGCTCGAACTGCTTTTTTAGAGAGCCTGGCTCGATCTGGAGGGTGAGACGGCCGCGTTCGGGGCGATACCAGTCCTTGAGGGGTTGAACCGTGGGATACAGTGTTTCCAGCAGGCGGGCGGCCTGGGCGGCTTGGACGGCATAGCCCAATCCTTGTTCGGTGTTGACCCAGGTGTTGATGCCGATCACATCCCCGGCGCTATTAAACAGCGGGCCGCCGCTGTTGCCCGGGCTGAGGCGTGCGTCGTGCCCGATCCAGCGGTTGTCGGGATGGTCCGCCCCAAGCTGACGCAAGAACCCTTGCGAGTCTGGCGAGAGATCTTCCAGCGCCGCCACCGTGCTGGCACGGCCGAAGGTTACGACGAACTTCGCGCCTAGCGGGTTGCCCTGCGCGATGACCTCTTCGGCCTTGCGCGGCAGAGCGGTGTGGAGCTTGAGTTCCACGGCGTTGTCGGGCAGGCCGTTGAGCTGCAAGATAGCCAGGTCGCAGCGGGGCTCGACGGCGCGGTACCCCTCGACGCCATAGCGCGTGCCGTCTGCGAAGGCCACGTCGGCCTTGACCGCCTGGGAGATGACGTGATAGTTGGTCACGATCAGTCGGCGGGCCTTATCGACGACGAAGCCTGAGCCAAGGCTGGTGCGGGTGTTCCACTCATAGCCGTCGATCTGGACCACGCCATGCTCAACATAGGCGACCACGTCTGCGGCCGAGGCTCCGACTGGGGGGCGCGATGGCGCGGGGCCAGCCGCATCTCTGTTGCGAAATGGTGCGGGGTTGGGGCTCTGCGCAGATGGCCCTGCCTGGGTCGGGTTTGCTGGTGTGCGTGCTGGCGGGGCTTCCGCCGCTTTGGTCACGTTGGAGGTCCGCTGCGGCGCGTTCTTGGCTATGACCTGCCGGTTCTGCCACCATGCGGCGAACACCATGCCGGCCAGCGCCAGGGCGCCGAGAGCGAACCA
Source organism: Pirellulales bacterium (assembly GCA_023511675.1). Taxonomy (GTDB): domain Bacteria; phylum Planctomycetota; class Planctomycetia; order Pirellulales; family JAIMBC01; genus JAIMBC01. The sequence goes on along the minus strand of JAIMBC010000075.1, from coordinate 3,296 downwards.
GCTCCACAGCGGCAGCTCGAGGCTGTGCTTGCGGCGTGCAGCGTAGCGTGCCACCCGTTCGTCCGCGTCCGAGGGCGGCACTGCAACCATGGCCGGCACGGCCGCAGGAGGCGCAGCATCTGCGACCGCGCCCGAGGGGAGCGGGGGCGGCACGATTGGAGAATGTGGGGAACTGTCGACGGCGGTGAACTTTTCAGGCTGGGCGGCCGCAGCGGCGGCCCGGCGTGCCGCCGTTTCCTGGACGTGCTCGGGCGGCGTGGGCGCGGCGGTTGCCGCGACACGGCCTGCCGGACGGAGCGGCCCGGCCCGGAGCGTGGGGGGCTGGTCCTGCGGACTCGGCGGCGCGGGCTGCTCTGCGCATTCCACGGCGAGGGGTGCCGTGAAGATGCTACGACAGTGGGGGCAGCGGCCCTGCTTGCCGCTGAACTCGTCCTTGACGCGAAAGCTGGCCCCACAGTTCGGACAGGTAACGGGGATGGACATGGCAAGCACCCAACGCCGCAGGCAGCGGACGAACCCATGGCGCCGGGGCGTACAGAGCTTTCCCGCTGCGCCAGTACGTCAGGCTAACATCGCAGCACAAAGGCTGCAACATTACGCCAGCAGGCCCTGCACAATGTTGCCGTGCACGTCCGTGAGCCGGAACTCGCGCCCCTGGAACTTGTAGGTCAAGCGCGTGTGGTCGAAGCCCAACAGGTGCAAGATGGTGGCGTGCAGGTCATGCACGTGTACCCGGTTTTCCACGGCGTTGAATCCGAACTCGTCGCTGGCGCCCCAGGTGATGCCGGGCTTAATGCCGCCGCCGGCCAGCCACATGGTAAAGGCATTGGGATGGTGGTCGCGGCCGTCGTCTCCGCCTCCTTGTACCATGGGCGTGCGGCCGAACTCGCCGCCCCAGATGACGAGCGTCTCGTCCAGCAGGCCGCGCTCCTTGAGGTCCTGGATCAGGGCCGCGCAGGCTTGATCGGTATCCAGGCAGTTCTGCTTCAGGTCATTGACCAGATTGCCATGCTGGTCCCAGGCCTCGTGGAAAAGCTGCACGAAGCGCACGCCACGCTCCACCAGGCGGCGGGCCAGCAGGCAGTTGTTGGCGAACGACGGTTTGCCAGGCTCGGCGCCGTAGAGCCTGAGCACATGCTCCGGCTCTTGAGAGAGGTCCATTAGCTCCGGGGCACTCATCTGCATGCGAAAGGCCATCTCGTACGCTGCCATGCGGGTGGCGATTTCTGGATCCCCCACGCGCTCGAGCTGCAACTGGTTGAGCTGATGGATCGCGGCCAGGCTGTCTTGCTCGAGCGCTCGGTCGGCGCCCCGCGGGCTGGAAAGATACAGCACCGGGTCCCCACTGGTACGGAAACTAACCCCCTGGTACACCGTCGGCAAAAAGCCGCTGCCCCAGTTCGAGTTGCCGCCGCTGGGGCCTTTCTTGCCGCTGCTGAATACGACAAAGCCAGGCAGATCTTGCGACTCGCTCCCCAGCCCGTAGGTCACCCAGGCGCCCATGCTCGGCCGCCCAAACTGCTGCGAGCCCGTGTTCATCAGAATCTGCCCGGGCGCATGGTTGAACGCGTCGGTGACCAGGGAGCGGACGATGGCGATCTCGTCCACCACCCTGGCCAGATGCGGCAGCAGTTCCGATAGCTCCGCCCCGCATTGTCCGTGCTTGGCAAAGCGAAACTTCGGCCCCAACAGTTTGGAGTTGGGGCTGATGAAGGCTGCCCGATAGCCGGCAATCAACTCGGGCGGCGGCAGCGTCCCATTAAAGCGTGCCAGCTCAGGCTTGTAATCGAACAACTCCAGATGGCTGGGGGCGCCAGCCATGAACAAGAAGATCACCGACTTGGCCTTGGGCGGATAATGCGGAGCGCGCGGCGCCAGCGGATTGCTGGCCAGTCCCTTGCCCCCGCTCCCTCCCTCCGGCGTTGCCGCCCGTGCGGCGGACGCGGCGCCGCTCAGTTCCGCGAGCGCCATCGCGCCCAAGCCCACGCCGCACTGCTGGATAAACCAGCGGCGCGTCACCTGCACCGGATCCTGTCCGCGGTAAAGGTAATCCTGGCAGTTCATCGCAGCATCCTAGTTCTTGGTAATGGTCTCGTCCAAATTGAGCAGCACCCGGCTGACGGCGATCCACGCACCCAATTCCGCGGGTGTCACCCCCGCTGGCAACGCCGGCCGTTGCTCCCCGCTTGCCCCAGCCAGTTCCCAGGGATCCAGTTTGCCCGTAGCAAAGCGCTCCCTTTGGCGGACCAGCAGTCCCAGCAGAATCTCCGCCTCCTGCTGCGTGGGCAAGCGGCCGAGACAGCGTCGGAACGCATAGGCAAGCCGTGCGGCATTGTCGGTGCCGCCCTCGCTGAGGGTGCGTTGCGCTAGCGCGCGGGCACATTCGACGAACAACGTCTCGTTCAGCAGCGTGAGCGCCTGCAAGGGCGTGTTGGATCGCACGCGCCGCACACAGGAAAAATCTCCATTGGGCATATCAAACGCTTGCAGGGCAGGGTATGGCACAGAGCGATAGCAGAAGGTGTACAGCCCGCGGCGGTAGCGATCCTCTCCCGTAGCTTCCCGCCAAACCTTCGGGCCATAACTGGCTGGCGGGACGAACAAGAACTCCGGCGCGGGGGCAAACACGCTGGGGCCGCCCACCTTGCGCACCAGCAAACCGCTGGCGGCCAGGGCAATGTCTCGCACCACCTCGGCCTCGACGCGAAAGCGAGGCCCTCGCGCCAGCAAGCGATTGTACGGATCGCGCGCCAGCAGCTCGGGCGTGACGCGCGAGTCCTGGCGGTAGGTGGCAGAAGTGACGATCAACCGGTGGAGGTGCTTGAGGCTCCAACCCGCCTCCATGAACTCGACGGCCAGCCAGTCCAGCAGCTCGGGGTGCGAGGGCGGTTCGCTTTGCACGCCGAGGTCTTCGCTGGTGGCGACCAGGCCCTGTCCGAAATAGGCCTGCCACACGCGGTTGACCAGAGAACGTGCCGTGGTGGGGGATCGTCGGTCGACAAGCCAGCGTGCGAAGGTCAGGCGATTGAGCGGTTGATCGGCCGGCAAGGGGTGCAAGAAGGCGGGCACGCCGGGTGCGACCGGCGGACCGGGCTTGAGGAAGTCTCCGCGCACGAGCATGTGTGTGGTGCGTGGCTCATCTCGTTCCAGCAGTACCAGTTGCGAGCTGCCGGCGGGATGTTCCTTCCAGAGGGCCTCGATCTGGTCGTTGGCAGCTTGCCACTCGGGCACGGTGGTGCGCCAGTAGCTGAAAACCTTCTGAACCTGCTCGGGGGTGCGGCTGGCAGGTGCTAGCT
>JAIMBC010000074.1 GCA_023511675.1 Pirellulales bacterium | reverse complement strand
GAGCGCGTCCCTCCTGGCCTCGGAGGTAGCGCCGTGCGTGCCCATGGAGGGCCACGCTCCGTCGTGGCCGTGATTCGCTCGTTGCCAGGCCGGAGCCGGGGAACGAGTGGCGCGAAGCGTGCCCTTGCTGTTGCCATGTGCAGTGCGCGTTGCATTCCTTGCGTGGGAAGGCCAGAATCACGGCTGGAATGCGGCCGACTTCCGCCGCCCAAGGCTTTGCTTCTTGCCATTTCACGTGACACAGATCAATCCCAACGCGGCGTCGCTTCGGTTGGTCCTGCATCCGCCGGTCGAGGATGAGCGTCTGAAACAGATCGCCGAGGCCGCGCGGCCGATGACCGTGGTCAACGCAGCCACGCCCGCGGACGCATTGGCTGCCATTGCCACCGCCGATGCCTTTTTTGGCAAGCTCACGCCTCCGCTGCTGGCGGCAGCCGGCAGGCTGCGTTGGGTGCAGGCGCCCACGGCCAGTCTCGAGCACTACATGTTCCCTGAGCTCATCGCTCATCCCGTGGTGCTCACGAACATGCGCGGGCTGTACTCCGACGTGATTGCGGATCACGTGCTGGGCTGCATTGTGGCGTTGGCGCGGAACTTTCCGCGCTATGTACGGCAGCAGCTTCAGGGGGTCTGGGAGCCTGCGGGCGGCGAGGGGGGGCGGAGCACGTTCACGGCGGGTCCCGGGGTGACGACGGACATGGACCGGGCACACCTACACCTGGCGGATTGCACGGTGGGGATCGTCGGTTTTGGCTCCATTGGCCGGGAGGTGGGAAGGCGGGCGCGTGCCTTTGGCATGGACGTGGTGGCGGTGGACCCCCGATCTGGGGGGGAGGCAGCTCCGGCGCGCGTGGTGTGGGCTCCGCAGGAACTGCCTCGACTCTTGGCGGAAAGCGACTTTGTGGTCATCGCGGCCCCGCACACGCCGAGCACCGAGAAGCTGTTTCGCCGCGAACAATTTCGACAGATGCGGCGGACGGCCTATCTGATCAATGTGGGGCGCGGAGCGATTGTCGATCTGGCGGACCTTACGGCAGCCCTGCAAGCCGGCGAGCTGGCCGGCGCGGCACTGGACGTGTTCGAGGTCGAGCCTTTGCCTTCGGACCATCCGCTGTGGAAGATGGAGCAGGTATTCATTACTCCTCACGTGGCGGGCGTGTCGCCGCGCATCGCGCAGCGCCACCTGGCCGTGCTGCTGGAGAACGTGCGGCGCTTTGTGCGCGGAGAGCAATTGTTGAACATTGTCGACAAACAGGCCTGGTGTTAGCGCGAGTTGGAGAGGAGCGTGGCATGGCGGAAGCGTGGAACAGCTATATCACACGCAGGAACGAACAGGTGGCAGTGATCCTCGTCAATCATGGCATTGGGGACGAAGTGCCCGACCCCCAGCGTCCATGGCTGCTGCGGGCCAACGTGTCTTGGCAGCATTCTGGCGAAGGGGAACTCCCCGATCGAAACGAGATGGAGACTATATACGGTCTCGAAGACGACATCTGTCAGATCATCGAGGAACGTATGGACGCGACCATGGTGGGGCGGATCCTACGGTCGGGGCGCTCAGAGATGTACTTCTATGCGGCCGAGCCGGGACCTTTCGAGCAGGTCGTGCACCAGGCCCTGGCCAAGCATCCCGGCTACCACTGCGAGTGCTTTGCCGCCGCGGATCCCGGCTGGACGCATTACTTCGATGAGCTCTATCCGGGGCCCGAGGAGATGCAGCAAATCCAGAACCAATTGGTGGTGATGGAGTTGACGAAGCATGGCGACCGGCTGCAAGTACCCCGCCCGGTAACCCACTACCTGCATTTTCCCACATCCTATACGCGGGAGTCATTCGCCGCCGAGGCAGGGCAGATCGGCTTCAAGGTCGCGGATCAATTCGAAGAGGAAGACGACGAGGACTCTTCGGAATTGCTCCCCTTTTGGATCGTTATCGAACGTACGGACGCCGTGCAACTGGATGTGATCACGGCGGTGACCATCGAGCTAATGCGCCTCGCTGACGAGCATGGTGGCCGCTATGACGGCTGGGAAACGCCCCTGGTGTGTGACGAGTCGTGAGCACCGTTCCTTGCGCGCGAGTCTGTGGCAGCAGGACCAGGGAATGCCTGGCCTGGGTTTCGGCCGCGGAGTGGGCCGGTAGGTTGTCGATCGGGTCGCGCCGCGGCGTCGGCTGATCCCCACTTGGGTCCATGCTGATCGTAGCCGCGAGTGCGTCATCAGGCAGCCACTCGCCTTGCCTGGCGGGCCTGTTTTCAACGCATGCGTGGCTCTGCCAGCTCGCGATCCGCTCGGCGAAGATCACCGTCTACCAGCCGTCGAGCTGGTCCGCCGGCGAGTCCCCCAATGCGCCGTAAAGCCGCGCGTGGAGTATTGGTGCTCCGCTCCGACAGGCTCGAGGCGAGCAGATACATCCGGTTCCTGGGCCGCCGCGACGTTGAGGACCCGGTGCGCGGGACACTCTAGGGTCTAGGGTTGGGCCGTTGCCAGCCGCTCGGCCTCCGCCGCCAAGCCAGCAATAGGCTCCGGCGTGAGTTCGCCAGCGGCAAAGTGGTAGCAGCCGACCACCTTGCGGCGAACGTAAAGCACCACGATCGTCTGAGGCTCCTCCGGCAGAGCCAGCGCCGCAGGGCCAGCACGCTCGACCGGCAGGGCGAGGGGGATGGATAGCTCGCGTTGGCGTGCCAGGGTGATCAATTCCGGCTGGAGCTGATTGGCGTCGCCGTCGAGAAACAAGGCAAAGGCGCGCAGGCCGTGGGCGCGATGCGCATCAACAGTTCGGTCCACGGCTTCCAGCAGGTTGGCAACCTGGCCGTCGAGTTTGCGGGTGCAGATCATCACCACGGGTCGATCGCCGTTACGGCAGACCAGGCACCGCGCCAGGTTGGGCCGCGGGCCGTTGAGCTGGCGTACGTAGAAGGCGGGCACCGTGGCGCCGACCGCACAGCCGCTGGGCTGGTCCGCCGCCGCAGCGGATGCGGAGACGAGCGCTGCTGGGGAGGGCTGTGGAGCTGGCGGCGACCTGCCCTCCTCGTGGTGCCCACTCGTGGCGGTGGGGCAAGCAGGCTGATCGGCTTCATTGCGGCGGGCGTCTTGCGGAGCCGTAGGCGTTGACGCTTGGGGCGGGTCGGCGGCGGAGATGCGGCCTGCCGCCGTCAAGGCGCCGGCCATTGCCACCACCATCAGCAAGTTACGTCCCGGCCGGCATTGCCGCATGAAGGGATTCCTCGCGCAAAATGCACCCCTGCCTGGCCGTGAGCCGAAGCAGGGGTGCAAGAGGGAGGGGTACGGTGAAATTATAGCAACTCGGCGATGGGGGAGCCGCCTTCGAGCATGTACACGGGGCGGCCGGCCGGGTTGACGAACTGAATGTGCGGGTCAATGCCCAGCACGTGGAAGATGGTGGCCATCAAATCGAGGGGCGTGATGGGGGTGCTCTTGGGCACGTCCACCTTCGGGGCGCTTTCTCCCACCACCTGGCCCATCTTCAAGCCGCCGCCGGCCAGTGCCAGCGTGCTCAGCGGCGCCCAGTGATCACGGCCCGCACTGCCATTGACGCGCGGCGTCCGCCCGAACTCGCCGGAGATCACCAGCAGGATCTTGTCCGAGAGACCGCGCTGCTCCACATCTTCCAGGAACGTGGCCACCGCATGGTCCATGGCAGGGCTGAGATTCTCCAGCGAGCGCTTGATATCGCCATGCATGTCCCAGCCGCCGTAGTGGATAGTCACAAAGCCGCAGCCGGCCTCACACAGGCGGCGTGCCAACAGCATCTGCTGGCCGATGCCATTGTTGCCGTATTGATCAAGCAGGCGAGGATCCTCCTTGTTCAGGTCGAAGGCCTCCGGCGCCTTGTTGAGCACGAGATTGAATGCCTGCTGCTCAAACTGATCCAGACCCTCCATCACGCGGCTGGTATCGGCCTCGCGCTTCAGACGGTCAAGCCCCCGGAGCAAGGCGCGGCGGTCCGCCAAGCGATCCTGAGAGACCTGCAAGCGCATGTTCTGCTGGGCCTGGCCGCCGGGGTCGAACGGGGCGTAGGCAGTACCCAGGAAGGCCGGCCCGTCCCCATAAATCCCCCCCAGGCGCACGTACGTGGGCATGCCCGTAACAGGATGATTGGCACCACGCACGCGCGACACAATCGCGCCGATGCCGGGGCGTGTGGGCAGATCCCCGTTATCGGCATTGCGATGGTCGTAGCCGGTCATCACCCAGTGGGTGCCGCCGCCATGCCCACTGTTGCTGTGGGCAAACGAACGCACCACGGCCATGCGGTGTGCCTGCATGGCCATCTTGGGGAAGGTGCCCCCAAAGGTGACACCCGGCAGAGACGTGGCGACCTCTCCCGTGGTGCTGCGGTACTCCTTGGGAGCATGCATCTTCGGGTCGAAGGTCTCGACGTGCGTGGCTCCCCCGCCCAGCCACAGCCACACCACGCTGGTGTCTTTGACCGGCTGCCCGCTCGAGGCAGCCTGGGACCGCGCCGCCAGAAGCTGCGGGAGGCCTACAGCCCCCAGGCCGAGCACCCCAACCTTGAGGAAATCGCGACGCGAGTTCCCCTCGCAATCGCTTGACCGCCGGTTGCACACAAGCTCCAGCATAGCAGAACTCCCTTGCGGCTTGTTCCGCGCGGCCTGCATTGGGCCGGCAGCGGCTGCCGGCTTACGCCAACCTTCAGGCCATCGCTCTACATGGACTTGGCACGTATCCAGTGGAGGTTACGGCTGGCCTCCATCAACGTATCGGCATTCTTTGATGCGTTGAGCGACAGCATACCCATTCGCCGGAACCAATGCAAGGGTCTACTCCCCGCCTTTGCGCACCTTATCAAAGTATTCCTGTGCGTGTTTGGAGTAACCCTTGGGGAGATCCTGGGAGGTGAGGGGGTCGGCCTCTTCGCTCTCCACTTGTTCGAATTGCAGGTTGATTTCTTGCTCGATACGGCCCTTGGTGTTGGGGCCTTCGGCATCACCGGCAAAGATGGCAGCACCCTTGCGATACTTCTGCTTTACGAGGTCCTTGCGTTCGCCGGTCTTGGTGGGGGACTCGGGGCGCGGTCCCTGGCCGCGGCCGGCGCCCATACCCATGCCGCCTAGGCGCTTGTTCCTGCCTTGCGCCTGACCACGCATGCCGCCCTGACACGCTTTGCATCCCTCACCGCCGCACTCGTTGCAGGTGAGCTGCTCCTTGGCCTGTTCAATTTCTGAGAGGGCCTGGTCCAGCAGTTCGGCCTCTTGCAGCTCTTGCTGCATCTGTTCCATTTGCTGTTGCAAGGACTGCATGGCCTGCTTGGCGGCGGAGGCATCACCCTGTTTCAGCGCGTTGGCGGCCTGGCCGAGTTGCTGGGCCAACTTGTCGAGTTTTTGCATGCTGGCCTGCTGTTTGGCCAGCTTGTCGAGCTGCTGTTTGAGCCGGTTGGCCTCTGCCTCATCTCCGCGTGCCTTGGCTTCAGCCAGCTTTTGCTCGACCGCCGCCTTGGCTTGCTGGTGTGCCTTGACCATCTCTTGCAGCTTCTGTTTGAGCTGCGCAAGTTGCTTGCCCAGCGCGGCCTGTTGCTTGGAGTCGAGCTTGCCCTCGGCTAGGTCCTTGGCCAGCCGATCCAGCTCGCGTTTGGCCGTCGCCATGTCTCCTTGACGGAGGGCCTCCAGCATCTTGTCTCCCGGGCCCTGGTCGACATTGCGCAGTTGCTGCAACTGCTGCTTGAGCGATTCTCCGGCTGCCAGCGCCTCCCGCCGCTGCTGCAACTGCCGGCTCAGATCGTTCAGTTTGACGAGCGTCTGCTTGCGATCTTCATCGCGCAGCGCCGGGATGTCGGTGGTGCGACTTTGCAGCTTGGAGAAAATCTGCTCCGCATCCTTCAGGCCCACTTGCTCGGCGCGCTTGCGCCACGCTTCCAAACGCTTCTTCTTCGCGGCGACCTGCTTCTTGATCTGCTTCTTGGGCTTGGCCTTGGCGGTTGTCGCCTGCTTGGCGCCAGCGCCGACGGCGGTCGTCGGATGCACAAACATGACCACCACCGCCAGGATCAGCACCGGTATGGCGGGCAGCAAGGCCCACGATCCGACTTTGATGGGAAACTGCTCGGGGACGTAAAGCTTCTCCACCCGCCGGACCGCATCCGCTAGCAGGGCTTGACCCGCGGGAGAGGCCAATTGCTCGGGCGTCAGCGCCAGGCTGCTCGAGACGCGCTCACGCAGCCCAAAGCGGCGGTCCACCTCCATGGCGGCATCGATTGCTTTCACCCTGCGCAGCAACGTCCAGCCGCAGGCCGCCGCCAGGGCCGCAGCCACGGCACCGGCAGGCCAGGACTCCCATGGTACGGCCAGGCGCATCACCCCGAGCCGTTGCAAGCCCACCAGCACCGACGCTGCCAGCAAGGCCCCGAAGAGCGTCCAGGCGAATGCCTTCAAGAACACGCTGGCCGCCAATCTCCACTGTGCACGACGAACCTGACGCCGCAACTCTCTCATGGCAGGCTCCCAGTGTGCAGGGCAACGAAATACCTTCCTAGATTGTAGCGGGGAGGGCAGGCCGGGGAACAGCAGCCAGGGGGCACCAAACCACACGGCCGCTGGCAGCACCCCCTGGCAGGTACGTGGCTTTGCCGGCGCGGGGCCAGCGCAAGGTTTTCAGGCTGGCGCAACTATCCTTCCGAGAGCTTCCGCGTCCCGGAGGCCATCACGGCCTCGTCCCTGCCAAACACGTCCTGCCTTCGCTGCCGTTTTGTGCGATATATTGGAGATGCTTGCCTCCTGCGGCATAGCCCGCCGCGCTGCCACCCCCGTTTCATCCATGCATTCCGTCGTCGACCAGTCGAGCTTGCCGCGGCCAGACGAACGTCCCGGCGCCGACGTGGTCATCTTTGATGGCCGCTGCCGCTTGTGTCAGGCCCAGGTACGGCGTTTGGCCCGCTGGGATCTCCTCAAGCGGTTGGCCTTCATCTCCCTGCACGACCCCGAGGTCTCGCTCCGTTGGCCGGACCTGCCTCACGACGAACTGATGCAAAATATGTACCTGGTCGATTCCCGCGGCCGACGTTACAAAGGTGCTGCCGCGCTGCGCGTACTCAGCCGACGGCTGCCCATCCTGTGGCCGGTGGCGCCCCTGCTGCACCTGCCGGGTACGCTTGGCATCTGGCAGTGGCTGTACCAGCAGGTGGCCCGCCGCAGATATCGCCTTGGCGGCGCCGCCTGCGACGAGCAGACCTGCCACGTACACATGGGGCGGTGAGGGCCGCACGGAGGGCATGATGTTCAGCAGCCACGGCAGCGACGGCTACGGACGTGCTGCCACCATCGCGAGGCAGTTGGCGAGGTAAGGGCATATGATGTCGGAGTTTCGGACCGAACGCGATTCGATGGGCGAGGTGCGGGTGCCGGCGCACGCCTACTACGGCGCCCAGACGCAGCGTGCGGTGGAGAATTTTCCCATCTCTGGCTGGCGGCTGCCTGCCGAATTGATCCACGCCCTGGGGCTGGTCAAGTACGCCGCGGCTGTGGCCAACCGAGATCTCGGCAAGCTGACGGGCACCGGCAAGCGGCCCTTGCAGCCGGCGGAGGTGGAGGCGCTGCTTTTAGCCTGCCGCGAGGTCGCCGAGGGGCGGCACGACGCCGAGTTTCCGGTGGATGTGTTCCAGACCGGCTCGGGCACGTCCAGCAACATGAACGCCAACGAGGTGATCAGCAACCGGGCGATCGAGCTGGCGGGGGGGGATCGCTTCGCAGCCGCCAAGCCCATCCACCCCAATGACCACGTGAACATGGGGCAGAGTACCAACGACATCTTCCCCACGGCCATTCACGTGGCCGCGGCACTGGCCATCAACAGGCAGCTCCGGCCCGAACTGGCAAGACTGCACAGCGTGCTGAAGGCCAAGGCCGCCGAGTGGGACCGCATCATCAAGATCGGCCGCACACACCTGGCGGACGCCACGCCGCTGCGCCTCGGCCAGGAAATCGGCGGCATGGCACGGCAGGTGGAACTGGCCATCGAGCGTGCGCAGCGGGCCCAGCAAGCCGTGTACGAGCTGCCCGTGGGCGGCACCGCCGTGGGCACGGGCATCAACACGCACCCTGAATTCGGCGCCCGCGTCTGTGCGGTGCTGGCACAAGAGACCGGCCTGCCCTTCGTCGAGGCGGCGAACCACTTCGAGGCCAACGCGCAGCGCGAGGGTCTGGTCGAGTGTCATGGCAACCTGCGGGCCGTGGCGGTGGGACTGTTCAACGTGGCCAACAACATCCGCTGGTTAAGTTCTGGACCTCGCTGCGGTTTCTATGAACTGATCTTGCCGGACTTGCAGCCTGGCAGCTCGATCATGCCCGGCAAGGTCAATCCGGTGATGTGCGAAAGCCTGATGCAGGTTGCCGCGCGCGTGATGGGCAACGACCAGACGATAGCCTTCAGCGGGGCGGCGGGCGGGCAGTTTCAATTGAACATCATGATGCCCGTGATGGGCCACGCCGTGCTGGAGAGCATTTGCTTGATGGCGCGGGGCACGCGGGCATTTGTGGACTTGTGTGCGGCGGGGATGCAGGCCAATGCCGCGGCGTGCGAGGCGGCGGTGGAGAAGAGCCTCTCCATGGTGACCAGCCTGAACCCGTACATCGGCTACGAGCGTGCAGCGGCGCTGGCCAAGGAGGCGTTTCGCACCGGCAAGACCATTCGCCAGTTGTGCGAGGAGCAGCAGGTGCTGCCGCCCGAGCAGTTGCGTGCGGCGCTGGATCCCTGGAGCATGACCGAACCGCATGCATAGGCAAGCCACGGCACGCCGAGCAGACGTGCCATGGCGGCGCGAACCCATGTGCCGGCGTGGCCCGGCAGGAGGCAACCATGAAGTGCATGGCTCACACCAAGGCCCGTTGCCAAGAGAGGCGCGTATGCCTCACCTGGAGATGGCTGTGCAGGGGCCTGGTCTGGCTGGTTGCGGCAGCAGCGGTAGGCGGTCTCGTCGGGCCAGCCGTGGCCGTCGAGCCGGAGGCGCGCGCCGTGCCTGGCAGCGGCTCCAACAGTGCCGCTGCCGCGACCAAGAACGCTAGCAGCGCCGGCGGCGCGGAGGAGCCTCCCGACCCACAGCCCGCTGGGCCGGATGCGCCAGCCGCAAACTCGCCGCCTGGCGCCCAGGCAAAGTTCGAAAAGGCCTTCAGCCTGACGATGTCGGCAAAGACGTTGGAGGATTTCGAAGCGATCATCGCCCTTTGCGAGGCAGGGCTGAAAGAAGAGCTGACCACCCAGCAGGCAGCCTATGGCAAGCGGCTGCTCTCCTGGGCGCTCAACGGGCGGGGCGAACTTCAAGCCGGCACCGACGAGGCGAGCGCACTGGCCGACTTTCAGCGGGCTATCGAGCTGGACGAGAAGAACTGGAAGGCCCTGTTCAACCGGGGCGTGGCGCGTGCCGTGGCCGGGGCGCTGGAAGAGGCGGAAGGCGATTTCGACCAGGTGCTTCAACTGCGTCCGGGCTTCAGCAAGGCGTGGCTGAATCGCGCCGAACTGCGCCGCCAGCAGGGAAGATTTCGCGACGCAATCGCGGACTACACGCAGTTGTTGCGGCTGCGCCCCAAGGACCAGAGTTTGGCGGTCGACGCGCTGCTGGGCCGCGGCCACTGCCATTACACGCTGCGCAGTTTTCCGCAGGCTGTGGCAGACTATAACGCGGTGCTGGAAATCGATCCCACAAATGTGCTGGCCTACACCTACCGTGGAGACGTGCGGTTCGACCAGCAGGCGTACGGTCTGGCTGCGGCGGATTATCGGCGTGCGGTCGATCTACCGGGCGTGGGGGTACGGACCTATCTCAGCGCCGCCTGGTTCCTCGCCACCTGCCCCAGCAGCCGCTATCGCGACGCCGAACTGGCGTTGAAAGCTGCCCAACATGCCATGGAGCTGACCAGCGCGCCGGACTGGCATTGCCTGGAGGCGCTGGCTGCCGCCCATGCCAACGCGGGAGACTTCGACCAGGCCGTGGCCTATCAAAGCAAGGTTCTGGAAATGGCCCCTCCCGATGCCGAAGGCGCCGCCAGGCGGCTCGAGCTGTACCGCAATCGCCGCCCCTACCGACGCGAACTCCAACAGCCCTCTCCAGCCGCACGCTAAGGCCCCCCCGCGCCATGCCATCTGCGCGCTACGACTGCCTCGTGATCGGTGGCGGCCACAATGGCCTCGTCGCCGCGGCCTACCTGGCGCGTGCCGGCAAGCGCGTTTGCGTGCTGGAACGCCGGCACGTGCTCGGCGGAGCCTGTACCACCGAGGAACTCTGGCCGGGCTACAAGGTCTCCACCGCCGCGTACGTGATCAGCCTGTTTCCCCCGCAGATCCTCAGCGAGCTGCGGCTGGCACAGTACGGCTTGAAGATCCTGCCGCGCTCGCCTAGCTCGTTCACACCCCTCCCAGACGGACGCTACTTGCTGCTCGGCCCCGATCCTGCCCTGAACCAGCGGGAGATCGGCCGCTTCAGCCACCGCGATGCCGAGGCCTTCCCCCGATATGAAGACTGGCTTGCACGCGTGGCACGCACGCTCGAACCACTGCTGCAGCAAACGGCGCCCGACCCCCTCCCCTTGCCGCCGGCATGGCGCAAGCTCGGCACGGCAAAACGTCTGCGCGACCTGGCCAAGCTCTACGGCCTCTGGCAAGCCCTCGCAGAATTGCAACATCAGATCCCCGAGGCCATCGAACTGCTCGCCGGGGCGGCCAGGCCCATCCTCGACCGCTGGTTTGAGACAGACGTGCTCAAGGCCACGCTGGCCACCGATGCGATCATCGGCTCGACGACCTCGATCTCCGCGCCGGGCAGCGCGTACGTGCTGTTGCACCACGTGATGGGAGAAGCGGGCGGCGCCCGGGGCGTGTGGGGCTACGTCCGCGGCGGCATGGGCGGCCTGGCAGAGGCCCTGGCCGCCGCCTGCCGAGACATGGGCGTGGTGATCCGGCGCGAGGCCGAAGTGCGGCGGATCCTGCTCAAGCAAGGCCGGGCCGCAGGCGTGGGCCTGGCGGACGGCACCGAACTGGAGGCCGACGTGGTTGCCTCGAGCATCGACGCCCACTGGACCTTCGAGCGGCTGTTGGACCCGGAGTGCTTGCCCGAGCCGTTCCGACGAGCCGTGGCACGCATCGATTACTCCAGCGCCTCTGCCAAAATCAACCTGGCCCTCGCCGAGGTCCCCCAGTTCACCTGTTTCCCCACGCCCGGTGTGGGACCGCACCACCACGGTACCATCCACATTGGGCCCAGCCTCGATTACTTGCTGCGTGCGCACGATGATTCCCAGTATGGCCGTCCCAGCCGCGAGCCGATTCTGGAGATCACCCTCCCCAGCAGCCTGGACGATAGCCTGGCGCCGCCAGGGCACCACGTGATGTCGATCTTCGTCCAGTACGCTCCCTACCGCCTCAGCGAGGGGTCGTGGGACGAGATGAAGGACCGCTTCGCGGACCGCTGCTTGGAACTGCTGGCCGCATACGCCCCCAACCTGCCGCGGGCAATTCTGCACCGGCAGGTGCTCTCTCCCCTGGATCTGGAACGTACCTTCCGGCTCACCGGCGGTAATATCTTTCAGGGGGCCATGACCCTCACGCAGTTGTTTTCGCTGCGCCCCGTGCCGGGCTGGGCCGACCATCGCACGCCCATCCCAGGGCTGTACCTGTGCGGCGCCGCCAGCCATCCGGGGGGAGGGGTGATGGGCATCTGCGGGCGGAACGCGGCGCAGGAGATCCTCCGGGACCTACCCTGAGAGCCACGGTAGGGGGCCGGATGCCACCCTGTGCTGCGCCGTTTGCGGCGGGGAGCACCGCAGGCCCGCCGCGCCAGCCCGCAGCGTGCGCCTTGGCAGGGGGCGTTGCTGTAGATGTGCAGTTGGCAGAACAGGCACGGGAGTATCGGCTCGCGAGCGACTTTGCGGTGCTGTAGCGCGGTGGCTGCCTGCACCTGCCGGCAATACGGTGTGTGAGCTGGGATGTGTGCCGGCAGCCTCGCTGCGGTGCGTCGCCGTGTGTGGTGCAAGCCGCGCGGCAGTCCCTCGCGGTGCAGGCGCGTGGAGGCCGCGCCTGCCACGGTGCCTGTTGGAACCTGCGTGTTGCTGGTCGCACAGGTACGTGGGGGCCGCACGCGTGCTGGCGTGAGCGGTCAGAATTCTGGGCTTGCGGAGAAGGGAGCTGTTTTCTACTATCCCGCCGCTGGCAGGGCAGGAACCCGCCTGGAGCCGGGCCGCCAGACAGGCAAGGAGGCTAGCGAGCACCGCAAGGGAATCAGCCTCGCTCGTGGAGCGAAGCGGCAGTCACATTGCTGCCGCGGCGCCTCGGGCGAGTAGGGAATGGTTCCTGCCGGTTCGGGCAGTCGCTTCAGGCACCTGGCCGCGGCAGGCCCCGCACCGTGCCGACCGATGCCGCGAGCGGCCCTCCTCGGCGCAGCCGTGTTGGCGCGCCGTGGAGGGCTGCCGGCGTCGGCAGCGCGCCACGTTGACCTTGGGCTATGCCGCCCAGTGACCAACAGCCATCGATCAATGCGCGCTGGACACCTCCGCCTGGGGAAATGTCGGGCGAGCAGCAGGGCCCGGTGAGCCGTTAGGCCGCAAAGCCGGCGCGAGGGACGGCGTTCAAGTGCGGACGGCGAATTCTTTACTGCATCGGCCGCAGCGCAGCCTTGGGTTGTTGCCAGGCGGCAGGCGGAGGGGAGTGCTGCAATGCGGGCAGGCCACCACTTGCTGTGTGGGCACGCCGGGTGTGTTGCTGCTCGGCGCACTGCCAGCGTGGGGAGTGGGGTTGCCGCCGGGGTGGCGGCCTTCCACCTTGATCGGGTGCTTGCAGATCAGGCACTCTACCGTCTGGCCGCGCGCGTGGTCTTCCAGCAGCATGTACTTGCGGCAATCTTGATGCGGGCACTGAACGATGAAGGGCATTATTCGATCCGCAAGTTCTGTACGAAGGCACACTCTCGGCGGATGTCCTCGTCGGTCATGCCGTGCTCTCGCCGAATCTCGGCTTGCGCCAGGCGGCCGGCCGTCATGTCGAGAGCCATCACGCTGATACGGCCATTTTCGCTGTAGCTAAGCCGCACCTGCACGGGAGACTTCGCAGGCAGATTCGGCGGCAGGCCGGTGATCTGGCACTCGCCGATCAAGATGTTGTCTTCTGCACTAGGTGCCTCCCCCTCCAGCACCTTCACGCGAACGCTTGTGGCGCCCGCATGCCGAATGCGAAAAATGCGGCTGGCAGCATAGGGCAACTGCGTGTTCTTGTTGATCAGAATGGCATTCACCATCCGATCGCCTCGGGCGGCCTCCACGCCCAGGCTGTACGCGTTCACGTTCAGCACCTCCACATCGCGCAGCTTGTCGCGTGCCTCTTCCTCCAGCTCCAGCTCCCCCTCACCCTCTCGAGCCGCGAGGATCCCCGCATGCAGCGCTGCGCCGCGCGCCACCACCTGGTCGGCGTCCAGGCTGTCGTCGGGCACCTTGCCCGTGGCCTGCCGCAGCATCTCCTTCACCATGGGCATGCGGGTCGAGCCCCCCACCAGCAGCACGCGGTCGATCTGGTGCCAGCCAAGCTTGGCCTGCTGAACCACCAGTTGAGTGACCATCTGGGTTTGCGCCAGCAGATCGCGAGAGAGTTCTTCGAATTGTGAGCGCGTCAGCTCCAGTTTCAGGGAGCGGCCGGCGTGGAAACATTCGATGGGCACCTTGGGCAACTTGCTGAGCAGCCGCTTTTTCTTTTCGGCCTCCACGTGAATGGCCACACGGCGCTGGGGGTCGTCAAGGGGGTTGAGGCCGTGCTGGCGCTGAAACTCGCGGGCCACATACTCGACGATCTTATCGTCCCAGTCCTTGCCGCCCAGTTTCACGGCACCATCGGTGGCCAGGGTTTCAAAGCGGCGGGAGTGCAGGCGCACCACCGTCACGTCGAACGTGCCGCCGCCCAGGTCATACACCAGGGCGGTGAGGGTACCGCCCGGAAGATCGAGCACCCCTTGGTCCGTGGCTGGCTGCCGATCCACCAGGGCGTAGGCCAGGGCAGCCGCTGTGGGTTCGTTGATGATATCGATCACGTCTAGCCCAGCGATACGCCCCGCATCCTGCGTGGCCTTGCGGCGGGTATCGTCGAAAAACGCAGGCACCGTGATGACCGCTCGGTGGGTCGGTCCGATGCGCTTCTCAGCATCCTGCTTCAGCTTGCGCAGAATGATGGCCGAAAGCGTCTCCGGCCGCATGCGCCGCCCGCACACCAACTGGCTGTAGAACGGTTTGCCCATGTCGCGCTTCACGAACATGGCTACCTTGTCCGCTTCCGCCGTCGCTGCCTCGCAGGCCGCACGGCCCACCAGTGCCGTATTGGTGGAGAGATCGAGATACACGGCGCTTGGCGTCAGCGGCTCGCCATCCAGATTGGCGATCGTACGGGCGGAGCCGTCCTGCTGAAACTGGGCAATCACCGAGAAGGTCGTACCCAGGTCGATGCCCACCAGGTTTCCTGTCGCGCTGTCAACCACCCCAAGGCTCCCTGATTGGTGCCAACGTCTCTGCTGCGTGGCGCGGCCGCGCCGGCGACCGTCCCAAAGCACCATCATACAACGTTGGCAGGCCGTTCGTAGCCGTCAAGATGCACGGCCGAACCGCCGTACCCGGCTGCCAGGCACGCCGAGCGGGCAGCGCCAACCGCGCCGCCCCTTCCAGCCCGACCAGCCAGACGTATCCGTGGGGACGGCACCAGGCCACCCGCAATATCTCCCCAATCCGCCCGTGCGGCGGGACATCGGGCTGCCGGCCCGGCTCTGCCTCCAGCAGCTCGATGCACTGCGGCCGCGCCAGCCAGCTCTGGCCGCCATCCCACACTCCCTCTGCGGCAACCTCCGCAGGGCCATCTGGCCAGAGTCGCTTGGGCAGCTCAACAACCGGCCCGCTCAGGCGCGCGGCCTCCAGCGAGGCCGGCCGCCAGTACACCTCCGCGGCCGGCCCCTCCTGCAACAGCCTGCCCTGCTCCAGCACGGCGATCCGCGTCGCAAGTTCCATGGCCTCCTGCCCGTTGTGCGTGACATACACGCAACTCGCCTGCCGACGCCGCACCACCTCCGCCACGAGCTGCAGCAGCTCCGAACGCAACGGCGCGTCCACCTGCGCCAAAGGCTCGTCCAGCAACAGCATCTCCGGATCGCTCGCCAATGCCCGCGCCAGGGCCAGCCGCTGCCCTTCGCCCCCGCTCAGGGCCGCGGGAAGGCGGTCCCAAACTGCTGGCGGCAAGTGAACCTCACGCAACACATCCTCCACTTGCTGCTGCCGCGCGCGCCGCTGCCGCTGCCGGTGCTTCTGCGTTGAGGCGGCCTCAATCGGCGCTGCTGCCCCCCCGCGCCCACAGCGGGCCGAGCCGCTCACCACGCACGCCACATGCTGCCGAGCCGTCATGTGCGGCCACAGCCCCAGGGACTGAAAGACCATCCCCACCCGCGGCCAGGACCGGCGAACTTGCCCGATGGCGGCCTGAGCCCTGGCCCGCTCGCCTTGTCTGGTGCTGGAAGGCGCGGGTTGCGACTCGGGGCCAGCCCCCCCCTCAGCAAGCGCCGGCGGGTATGCGCCCGCAGCCACTGCGCCTCTTTCCGATCCTCGTGGGTACGCGCCCTCTGCCGGAGTTTCCCCCACAACGCTGAACAGAATCTTGCCGGCACTGGGCGTCTCCAGTCCAGCCAGCAGCCGTAGCAGCGTAGACTTGCCCGCGCCGGAGCGCCCCACAAGCGCCACGCATGTGGCCGGCGGGATATGCCAGCACACATCATGCAACACCTCATGCACGCCATACCGATGGCAAACGTGCTGGCAGGTCACGGCAAAGGGAATCACGGTGAGTCGCGCTGTTACTGAATTGGTGTCAGTTCCCGCCCCCATAGCATCCAGAACATGGCCAGGGGTGCCACTGCCAGTACCAACAGCAAGAGTGCCAGGCTGGCCGCTACATATGTGGGACCGAAATGCAAAAACGTGAACAGCCGCAACGCCAGCGTGCCCGAGCCGGGTACAGCCAGTGCCTGCGTGATCTCCACCTCTCCCACCGCCAGCATGTAGGTCGCCAGCCCGGCAGTAACCGCGGGAGTCGCCAGCAGCGGCAGCGTCACCCGCCGCACCCGCTGCCAGCCAGTCAACCCAGCAAGCCCCGCGGCTTGAAACCACTGCGGCGCCAGCCTCCCACGCGCCGCCGCCAGGATCCGCACGCCAAAGGGCCATCCCCGCAACGCCAGGGCCAGCACCAGGGGCGCGGCCGAGGCCGTTACCACTCCGCTATCCAGCGGCCACAGGCGATTGAAGAAACGTGCATAGGACATGCCCACCACCAGCGGCGGAATGGCGAGCAGCACGCTGGCCGCTACACACATCCGCCAGCCGCCACCCCATGTGGCGGCTGCAGCCAGGACCATACCCGATACACCTGCCAGTCCGGCAATCCACAAGGTGGTATGCGTCTCAACCATCGCCTCCCGCACTGCCGAGAAGAAGTGCGCTGGCGAACGGCACTCCGCCGCCAGGGCACCGATGGGCAAGCCTGCCACCAGCAGGGTGTATGCCGCCACCCCGGCCAGCGCCAAGTACCGGCCGCGGCCGAACACCAGCACAGGCCCCGGGGCAAGCTGCTCCAGGGTGGGATATTAGCGGCCCCGTTCCAGCCAGGCTAACCACACGGCGGCCGCCAGCGCTGGGCCGACCAACAGGACGGCCTGTCCGGCCGCGCCCGCAGGATCCAGATAGTTCGTCTGACGCATGTACACCTCGATCGTGTACAGGCGGCATTGCAGCACGTGCGGAATGGCGAAGTTTCCCAGCCCCAGCGCCAGGCACAGGAGCCAGGCCGCAGCCAGCTCCTGGCGAATGGCGCCGCCGTACCAGGCGAACCGCCGCAGCCGACACGGTATCAGCCGCGCCGCCAGAATGGCCGCCGCCGATAGCCGGCGCACCCCCTCCATGCCCAGCAGCATGGGCACGGGTACCAGTACCTGGGCCAGCACGAACGCACAGGCTGCATAGCGTCCACGGCACAGCACTTCTGGCCAGCCCGGCCAGGCACCTCCCAGCCAGCGATGGGCAAGCCCGCCCTGTCCGTAGCAATAAACTTGCGCCATGGCCCAAACGATGCCAGGGCAGACAAAAGGCACCACCAGCACGCTTGCCCAGGCGTGCCGCCCGGGCAGGTCGCTGGCTGCCAGCAGCCAGGCCAGGCAGCCTCCCGCGCATACAGCCAAACTTGCTGCCGCCGCAGCCACCGCCAGACTTGCCGCCAAAGACGGCCAGGAAATCTGCATACCCTCTGTGGTCTGCACAAAGCCGTAAGGCCGGGGGGAAGCGGCTCGGCCGCCGGGCAGCCAGGCGGCGAACAGCGGGCCTGCCAACACCAACAGCACCGCAGGCGGAAGCCATCGGCGGGGACTCATGGAAATCGTCCGCGGGTCCATCGGCTGCTTGGCTCCAGAGCTTCCAATAGATCTTGGTGCGTAACCTTAATGGCCTTCAGCGTGCGTCCGTGGGAATCGGGCGGGAGATGGCGACCTGAACCGCGGATGGGCATGTAATGCCCGGCACCCGACACCAGTTCTCTCTCCACTTCGGGGCTGGTCAAATAGTCCACCAGTTGCTGTCCCTCCGAACGGTGTGGTGCGCCGGCGATCAACATCACCGTGGCAGGAATCACCAGCGTGCCTCGTCCCTCCACGTCGGGATAGACGTACGCAACGGGTTCGCCCTCGGCCTGGCCAGCGAGCACGTCGTCGGTGTCTGTCAGCCCCAGCAGTACGGAAGCGGCAGTGCCATCCGCACGCGCTACGAGGTTCTTCACCATGGCATTGCCGTCCACCACCTGGACGCGGTTGTCGATCCAGCTTGTCAGCAGGCGCTGGGCCTCTGGCTCTCCCAGCACGGCAAACAGTGCCGCCATGTGCGTGCGCGTGGTGCCGAACTGCGGATTGGCCATCGCGAATTTGCCTCGCCAGCGGCTGTCGGCGAGATCGGCCAGCCTTACCGGCACCTCCTGGGGTCGGACGTGCCGAGTATTGTACGCAATCACACGGGCCCGTAAGGCCATCCCGCACCACCTCCCCTGCGGATCCCGGTACTGCTCCGGCACCGTGGCAGCGGTTGCCGGCCGATAGGGCTGGCACAGGCCGCGTTCGGCCAACAACAGCGTCTGCACCAGCTCATTGTTCCAGAACACGTCGCACTGCGGATGCTCCGCCTCGGCCAACAGGCGGCCAACCAGCCCGGTGGTCTTGGCGGCCTCTGCGTCATACAGGGCTCGCACCCGGATGCCCGTGTTGGTCTCGAACCGCCGTAGAATCGGCTCGGCCGCCTGTCGGTCCACCGCAACATAGACAACGACCTCTCGCTGCCCAGCGGAACCGCATCCCCCGCTGATCAACGCCAGAGCGGCCAGCAGCCACGGCAAGAAAAGGCGGCAGCTCATGGCAGCGCACCGGCTTGCCGCGGCTGCCCGTGGGGGAGGGAATGCGTTCGCTCGGCCACGATCAGCGCCTCCCGATCCGGCAGCCAGGGAAACAGCTTGTATAGCAGCCGCACGCGGATGCGAGCGGCATCGTCGGCGAGCTGGAAGCTGTGACGCCACGTCTCTCCGCTGCGGAGCCGCTCAGCGCTCGACTCGCCGCGAAACGGCGTCACGCCCTTGATCTCTACCTGCCGGCCCGCCACCACGTCGCCCGATGCGTTGTATTGCATGGCCTCCAACAGCAGCACGCGATGATGCCGCTCCCCAGGAAAATTGTGCCCCGTGCCATGATTCGTTACGGCAACCCGCAGCGAACCCTGCTCAAGGCGCGTACGCATCCGCACCCCAGAGCGAATCAACCCGACATCCCGGCTGCCTGTGCAGGCATGGCTGACCGTGTGGTCACTGCTGCGCATGTGGCAGGCCTGGCACGTCTTGCCCTGCGATACATAGGGCGTCGCCTGCCAGTCCCGGTAGATCGCTACATGGCAAACGCCGCAGGCCCGGCTGTCTGTGAGCAGAGGTTCGCGCTGCGGCCGACAGGGTGCCTCGAGATCTCTTGCCGCAGCAACTCCTCCATCCGCCAGCGTATGACAGGAGAGGCAATCGACGCCGCTGTCTCGGTGCGTTGACCGCAGGATCGGCTCGGCCGACAGACCGGTAGCCAGGATCGGCTCCGGAGCGTGGCACGACTCGCATTTGCGGTCAAAACCAAAGTGACGAAACGATGCCTGCACCACGTCCGACGTCCAGGACGCCGCATGGAGCGACTTCGACCATTCATCCCATACCTGCGTGTGGCACCGGCGGCAGTCCCCGTTGTTCAGGCGAGAGGCGTTGCCTCGACGCGGATCGCCCCCCTCTCGCCCCGCTAACAGCAGGGCTGCCAGGGCTGCCGCCGCTGCCACCGCCAGCAGGACGCGCACAAGGTATATCGGACGACGCTCCATGGTGATCCCACTCGACGCTGCCTCGTGAATCCAGCACATCACTCTACCGCGCCCACACCCCGCGCGGCCAATGCGGCACGTCTGCCGCGCATCGCAACAGACGTCTCACCACGCATACGCGCTGCGGGGCCAGCGCACCAGCCGCCGGACCAGTTCACATGATCTACCTGATGGTACGCATGGCCGCCGCCAGCGGCCATCGAAATACTCCTTGCCCCCGTGCAACAGCCGCCGGACCACTGCCATCCGAGCAGCCGGCAAATGGGCATGCCTGCGCCCGTTGGCCGCAGCATGGCGGGGAGAGCCATGTCGTAACGTTTGAGAGCTTGCCGCCAGCAATGGGGCGGCGACACAAAGCGGAGAGCCTGCCCGCCCATCGCGCCGCCCCGATGCCGGCCAAAGAGTTGGGCTGTTCCAGCCCCTCCTCGCAGCCGCCCTGCCGTGCTGCCGACGCTGCGTACCCTTCGTTGCATACTTCCCTCCCACAGAGCAACATCATGCCAAGAAGGCCTTCAATCCCGAACTGGGAAGCTTCGAAGTGCAGATGCACGGCACGCGCGCAGATGCCAAAGCCACCAGGGAAGCGCATAATACGTCCGCCTATCGGGCACAAACACTTGCCAGGAGCCGAATGATGCGCTGCATGGGTTCCATACGTTTGGCCACGTCTGTTTCTACGACTTTGACGGCTTGGTGTGGGGCGCTGCCGCGTCTGACGGATGCCCGCGGCAAGCCGGGAAAGTGTGCGGCAGGGCGGCTCTGGGTTGTGTTTGCCTGCTGGCTGGCAGCCTGCCATCCCGCGGGCCTGCGGGCCGGGGAGCCTCCCTCGAGCCGGCAGGACAAATTGCTGCCCAGGCCGCGGGCGTTCACGGCCTTGGTCAACCCGGACTGTTCTCACTGCATCGACGAGGCACGCCGCCGTGCCGCCGAGCTGGAGGATGAAGAGCGGGTGCTGGCCTGGATCCGCGGCAAGTACCAGGGGGGCGCGATCCCTGCCCGCTTCTTCCTGGTGCCCTATCGAGTGATTAGCGACACGTACGGCGTGTTCGTCTTCGACCCAGATGCCGGATACATGCGCGGCTACGAACCGTCGCTCGACTTCTCGTTCTACGGCTGGCGGAACGGAATCATGGTCATCCGCCACAAGGATGGCACCCTCTTCTCCGCACTCTCGGGCCGCGCTTTTGCGGGCCCACGCCAGGGAGAGAGCCTGGTTCCAATTCCCACCATCGAGACCACCTGGGGATACTTCAGCCGCGCCTACCCCGGCGCCGTGGCCTACCACATGTACGAAAAGTATCGGCCGTTCGAGTTGCCGGCGGTACAAGATGCCGACTCGGCCAGTACCCGGCTGGAGCCTGATCCGCGCCTGCCGGCAGAAACCGACGTGTTCGGCCTGGCCCTGGCAGACCACGCCAAGGCGTGGACCCTCGCCGCCTTGCAGGCAGCCGGCGGTCTGGTGACAGACCAGGTAGGCGAACAGGACGTGGTGGTGCTGTGGTACGGCCCTACCCAAACGGCATCTGCCTTTGCGCCCCTCACCGAAGAAGAACCGCCCCAGCACGTGACCCTGAGCTACGATCCTGACCGGCCGGACGCACCCTTCCTGGACGAAACCGGTTCTCACTGGTCGATCGAGGGACGCGCCCTCGATGGCCCCCGCAAGGGACAAGCCTTGCGCTGGCTTCCCGGCGTGCAGTGCCGCTGGTTCGCCTGGTCTGCCGAATTCCCGCACACCGAAGTTGTCTCCGTGGCGAACGCCCCTCAGGCCGCACTGCGTGGCAGCAAGGCCGCGCTGGGCATCATCGCACTGCCTGAGTCCGTCACCCAGCAGGCCGCCGCACGCTGGGCCGCCAGCGGAGCAGATCGACTGGCCCTGGTGCTTGACTCTTCGCAGCCTCGCAGCGCGTATCCGTCCGCCGTTGCCGCCGCAGCAGCAGCCGGCCTTGACCTCTACTACTGGGTGGAAGTGGCCCGCTGCCCGGAACTTGCCCAGGCACATCCACGCTGGATGGCCTCCCTCGGCTTGCACACCGACTGGAAAGACCGCTTTCCAGACGCCGCCCTGCCCTCCGAAGAAGAGGTGGCCAAGGCCTGGCCCTGGGTCCCCATCGGCTACGCTGAAGCCTACTCCGCCCAACTCGACCGCGTGGCAAACCTGCTCAGCCAGGCCGTGGGCGATTACCGCGGCGTCCTCCTCTCCGGCTTACAGGGCGGCCCCGCCTCGTGCGGCTGCGGCAACCTGCAATGCCGCTGGGCGCTCGATTATGGCGTGCCGGCCACCGCCACAAAGCTGGAAGAGAACGCCGCGGCGAAGTTCCTCACAGAACTCGCCGCTCGCCTCCCCAACCGGCTGCTAGTGCCCGTCTGGGTCACCGAATGCGAAGAGAGTGACCTGCCCGCCGCGTCGGGACCGGCAAGCCGTGGTACCGGCCTGTGCGGCAGCGTGCCCTGCGCGCGGGGTGCGTGCCCCCGCGCCTTCGCCGCCCAGTGGCAGGCGCTCGCCGAAGCGCATGCCGGACCCATCGCCCTACTGGCGCTGTGCCGCCAGTTCGCGCGAACCGGGTCTTTCTACGAGTCAGACACGGCCTGGACCACCGGCCCCTTGACCTACCTGGAACAGGTGCTGCCCTCCCACGGCTGTCAGCCCGTGCCCCGCCAGCGACTTTGGCTCGTCGTCGAAGCCGACGAGGGCGAAGATGTGGCGGCTCTGCGTAACACACGATGCCATACAGGCGCGGGCACCGTCTGGATCGCCCTAACGCAACTGGACCAGTCGTACGAACCACGCCTGGTACACGTGCAGGAGTGATTGTAACCATGCCAAACCAGCCCCGGGTGCGCGTGCGCGACCCTGGGCTAGGATGTGCAACCGCTACGCGGTTGTGTCGTGGCGGGGATGGCCGCCTACCGTTTGCGCTCGCCCGGACGCGATGCAGCGCGTCTCTCCAGGTCACAGATGCACTGGGGGCGGGCATGTTCGCCGCCTGCGCGCTCCCAGGGGCGGCGCGAGAGGACCGAGGCGGAGCCTCGCAGACGGCCCGTTCCCAGGCAGGAGCCCTGTCTATTACC